>JAWWBH010000038.1:0-16575 GCA_033721075.1 Christiangramia sp. | reverse complement strand
TGAGTCAGGTGCTCTAACCAACTGAGCTATGGGACCTGATACTTATTTGTATCGCGAGCGCAAATTTAGATAATTGCGGCTTATACACCAAACAAAATATTTCTATTTTTCCTGACAGAGTTCCACCAGCACTCCGTTGGCGTCCTTTGGATGCATAAATGCAACGATCTTATTATCGGCTCCTGGTTTGGGCTGGTCATTCAATAATGTGAAACCTTCTCCCTTAAGTCGTTCAATTTCAGACTTGATGTCGTCAACATAGAAGGCCATATGATGAATACCTTCCCCCCGTTTTTCTATGAATTTCGCAATGGGACTATCTGGACTAGTGGCAGCAAGTAATTCAATTTTGCTCTCTCCTATCTTAAAAAATGAGGTGGATACACCTTCGCTTTCTACCGTTTCGGTCTTATAATGTTCTGCTCCCAGCACTGCCTTATAGGTTTTATTAGCCGAGTCAAGATCTTTAACCGCAATTCCAATATGTTCAATTCTCTTCATTTACTTCGGTTTGGTAAAACAAATATCAATAAAAAATTTCTTGTAACCTGATAATCCCCAACGCAAGCCGTAGGTGCAATTCGCCAATTTCATTTAGGTCTCTGGGCCAACAACCGAAATTTTATATTTCCCCTCACCCAGAACCGCGAAAAAGCAGTTCTGACCTCTCCCGGGGGAAAGGTGAAAAGGAAACCCCGAGGCTGAGCCATCGGGGAATTTTAGAGATCAAATAATGTTATATGATTCAAATTCATTTATATGCCGGTGAATCACAGCTAAAAATTTTACTTTTGTAGCATGGAAGAAACAAACAGACAAAAAAAGATAGGTGGATTATTGCAGAAGGACCTGGCGGATATCCTACAAACTTCGTTAAGGGATAGCGGCAGGACAGGAATCTTGATTTCTGTTTCCAAGGTAAGAGTTACAACAGATCTTTCCATTGCAAAGGCGTATGTAAGCATTTTTCCTTCAAAACATCAGGAAGAAGTGATCAAGGAGATCAATGAGAATAAATCAAGGATAAAGCATGAAGTGGCTCAGCGTACCAAACATCAGCTGCGTAAGATGCCCGATCTTAATTTCTATATAGACGATTCTTTGGAGTATATTGACGGGATCGAGAAATCCATCAAAGGAAAAGAAGATCCTATTTCCAACCCAGATCTGTTAGATAAGCGGAAAAAATCTTAATTTGAAGTTCCCCCTCTACATTGCCAAACGTTATTTGTTCACCAAGAGCAAGAGCAATGCGATAAACATCATCACTGTTATCGCGGCGATCGGGGTTTTTGCAGGCGCATTTTCCTTATTTATAGTGCTCAGCGGATTTTCGGGACTTAGAGATTTCAGCCTTTCCTTTTCAAATGAATTCGATCCAGATCTGAAGGCTTTCCCTGAACAGGGCAAGATCCTGAATGTTTCAGAAGAGCAGATCGCAAAAATTCAGGAAGTTGAAGGGATAGATCAATTCAGCAAGATCATTGAAGAAAGGGTCATACTCAGCTATAAATCCAAAACCAATCCTGCATATATAAAAGGAGTTGATGAAATTTACCGAAGGGTAAATCAAATTGACAGCTCCATAGTCTTTGGCACCTGGCTTACCAAAAGCGAACCGCAGGTAGTTATTGGTAACGGCCTCTCGAGGTTACTGGATGTGGGAACTTTCAATTATCAAAACCTTCTTAAGATCATGGTCCCCATTCCCGGAAAAGGACAGGTAACCATGACCAATCTCAATGATGCTTTTAACTCCCGGCAAGTGATCGTTAGTGGCATCTACAGTGTCAATGAAGAACTTGACGATAAGTATGTATTCAGCAATATTGGTCTTGCGAGAGATCTTTTAAGCATGGAGGAGGATGAATATTCAGCAATAGAATTCAAATTAAAACCGGAAGCATCTATAGAAGAGGTTTCTGAAGAGATCAAAGCGATCTTTGATGGTAAGGCCCTTATTAAGACCAGGGCCGAACTTAATGATGCCCTGAATAAGATGCTGAATTCTGAAAACCTCTTTGTGTACCTAATATTTACCCTGGTACTAACTATCGCACTTTTCAATGTGGTAGGTTCTATAATCGTAATGATCCTGGATAAGCGGGAGAATATAAAAACTTTGTATAGCCTGGGCGCCACTCCAAACCAGATAAAGAATATCTTCTTTATGCAGGGCATGCTCATGACCAGCCTTGGCGGGATCATAGGGCTCATTTTTGCAGTTATCCTGATATTTCTTCAGATGAATTTCGACCTGGTTATGATCACTCCTAATCTTCCATATCCAGTTCAGATGAAGGTTCAGAACATCCTCATAGTTTTAGCCACCATATTCACTTTAGGGCTTATCGCGTCCTATATCGCGGCCGGAAGAAGCAAAAAAGTCATTAATCAGGCAAATTCATAATCAGAAAACTCCCTTTCCACTTCATCAAAAGCCTCGAAAACATCCTTTGAATCATCACTGGTCACCATTTTCATGCGGTATTCCTTGAAGTGCGGAATACCTTTAAAGTAGTTGGTATAGTGCCGACGAGTTTCGAATACTCCTAATTTTTCTCCTTTCCAGTCGATCGCCATTTGCAGATGCCTTCGGGCAGCATCCAGTCTCTCCTTCATTGTTGGAGGAGGCAGATGTTCTCCAGTTTCGAAGTAATGCTTAACCTCCCTGAAGAACCATGGATAACCTATACTTGCCCGGCCAATCATAGCGCCATCAAGTCCGAACTTATCGCGCATTTCCATCGCCTTTTCAGGGGAATCCACATCGCCATTTCCGAAAACCGGAATATGCATGCGCTGATTGTTCTTAACCTCGGCAATAGGCTTCCAGTTGGCTTCACCCTTATACATCTGAACTCTCGTTCTGCCATGTATGGAAATGGCCTGGCAACCCACATCCTGAAGCCTTTCAGCTACCTCAACGATCTTTATGGAATCATTATCCCAACCCAAACGGGTCTTTACAGTGACAGGTAGTTTGGTGTGCTTAACCATCGCTTCCGTAAGTTTCACCATAAGGTCAATATCCTTCAGAATACCTGCTCCCGCACCTTTAGAAACGACTTTCTTTACAGGACAACCAAAGTTGATATCAATGATATCGGGACCCGATTTCTCAACGATCTCGACCGATTGGAGCATGGAATCCAGGTTAGCACCAAAGATCTGGATACCAACGGGACGCTCCTTTTCATAAATATCAAGTTTCATGGTACTTTTCGCAGCATCACGAATAAGCCCTTCCGAAGAAATGAATTCGGTATACACAACATCGGCCCCCTGCTCCTTACATAATGCACGGAACGGCGGGTCACTCACATCTTCCATCGGTGCTAAAAGCAACGGGAAGTCTCCTACATCAATATTTCCAATTTTTGCCAAATCCTCTGTTTTTCAGGTGGCAAAATTACTAAATAAAATGTTTTGATTAAAAACAGAGCCTTAAAGTCTTACTCTATTATCTGTTGTTCCTTCAAACGATTGCTTTCTTCGGCATCTATGGCGCGCTTATTATCATTTAGTTTGAAGTTTCCGAATTTATAGGTAAGCCCGAACCTGATCATTCTGGATTCTGGTTTTGCGAAAAAAGCGTTATTCTGGTTGAGATATTCAGATCTTACCGGAATATTCATCGAATTAAAAATATCGTCAACATTCACAGTGGTAATCAAGCGGGAATCGAAAAAGCTCTTTCGAAGTCCAAGGCTCAGTCCATACTGGGTCTCTTCATAATCATATGATCCCGCTATGAAATCAGGTAAATACGATCCTGTTAATTCACCAATAAAGCTTCCGTCCTTAGAAAGTGTAAACTGGTTATACGCCTGCAGATACATACTGGTCACTTCATTCCTAACCACCTGGCCATTGCTTTCCAAAGCATAAAAATCATTCTGAAGTTTATATAATGAGCCATAGGCATACAGATACCACCAGTCAGTGAGATAACTGTAATACATCACATCCAGGCTAAACTGCTGATCAAAATCCATGTTCGCATTCAGATAGCGCAGGGTTCTGGCATCATTATCCTGAAATGGCAGGACCGCTATGGCATTATCAGCCCTTTCCCAGTAAAGATCGAACGATAGTTTATTTTTATAGGTATAGTTGAAATTTATCTTATTGGTAATGGCAGGTTTCAGATTGGGATTTCCTTCCTGGAAATTATTCTCATTAATAAAATAGCGGTAGGTATTAAGGCTCTGAAACCTGGGCCTTGTGATCCTTCGGCTATAATCCAGACCTAACGAATGATTTTCCCCAGCGGAATACATCAAATAGAAGGTTGGAAAAAGCTCAAAATACTCCTGGGTATTCACAATACCGAAATTCTCTGAATTTCCTTCCACATTGGTAAATTCACCTCTTAATCCTCCTTTTACACTCACTTTCTCCCAGTCTTTAGAAATACTTGCATATGCCGCATAAATATTTTCATCATAATTAAGATCGTCAGACAGGCCGTCAACAAATTGCATTGAACCCGTATTGGTATCGAAGAAATCCTGCCCGCTATCTGACCATAAACCAGAATATTTTAGACCGGTCTCAAGATTTATACTTCCCATAGGAGTTGTAAGATCCATTTGACCAGTATATATCCTGCTTTTTTGATCTGCTACTGTAAAGAAAGAATTGTCATTAATAAGATTTCCTTCGGCCGAAAAATACTCGGTCATCAGGTTCTGTGTCCCTTTACTGGTATAATCAATATAATTAGCCACTGCCGAAAAAGAACCTCCCTTCTCTCCGATACTTGTATTATAGGATGCGCTTAGTAGAATATTATCTGTATCATTCTCCAGCCTGCTATCTGTGGTGAAAAGTGAATCAAGGGAATTTTGTGGATCATATATTTCTGTGCGCCCATCAATATCCGAATCGGTCTTCGGATTCAACTGAATGTTTGCGCTGAAACTTAAGCTGCTTTTCTCGCTTAAAGTAAAGTCGAGAATAGTATTAAGGTTATGGGAAATATCATTTGTGTTTCTCTCAAAATCGGTAAACCAGAACGAGTGCGTATCACCGTTAGGCCTGAAAAATTCTATTTCCGTTTCATCCTTTTTATAGATATTGCGATAGTTGAAATTATAGCTGGCAAAGAAATTAAGCCAATCTGTCTTGTAATACTGACTGGTTCCCACATTATACTTGGGTACTACCGCGATAGTATTAGAGGCATTCAGACTTCCTTTGTAACCAATAGAAATATTTTTGGAGGTTTTGATATTGAGAATGGCACCGCCTTCCGCATCATACTTCGCAGGAGGATTAGTGATCACCTCAACAGATTTAACATTCCCTGCAGAAAAACCTTCCAGTAACTGCTGCAGCTCCCTGCTGGTGAGATAAACCTTTCTGTCATTAATATATACGGTTGCAGGACGGTTCTTGACCAAAAGCTGTCCCTGGCTAACGATAACCCCGGGTGTCCTTTTTAAAATTTCATATGTGTTTCCCGTGGAAAGACTAGAGTTCTCAACTTCAAAAACGATCCTGTCCACCTGTCGGCTTACTTTTGGCCTGCGAGCATTTACCGTGACCTCATCCAGGGCATCAGAAGAAACTTCGAGCATCACCGGTTTAAGGCCGGTATTGTCCTGGACCTCTATTCGCCGGAAAGCATCCTTATACCCCACAAAAGTTACCTTAAGCAGGTAAACTGAATCCTCAACATCCTCCATGAAAAAGGTTCCGTCTTCTTCAGAAATGGTTCCTTTATAAACGCTGGTAGAATCCTGCGCGTTAAGCAGGATCACATTAGCAAAGGCAACACCTTCATTATCCTCATTAATAACACTCCCGTTTACAGAGCTTTGGCAAATTACCATATAAGGAAAGAGGAAGCATAAGAGGGGGATGAACTTGAATATTTTCATGAATGGTCAGGTCAGTTTTTGGCAAAAGATTAACAAATATAGAGTTTCTGAATTTTTAAGCAATAATTTTATCACTTATCATTCTGAAGCTAAAAATGTTAATATTTTGTCTTTACCTTCTTAACCTGTTTCAGAATCAAGATTATTCCTTTATCGCCTCATACAGCACCTGCTGTATCTTCGTTCTTGTATTAAGCTTATACAATCTCGTATTATCCCTTGTGGGAAGAACCCTGTTGGAAAGAAAAATATAAAGAAGCTTTTCTTCCGGGTCCATCCATACCATGGTTCCCGTAAATCCTGTATGACCAAAACTTGCTTTACTGGCATCTTTTGCCGTGTTATTATCTTCTCCCTGGTATTCAAGGTTAGGCTTATCAAACCCAAGACCTCTTCGATTATCATTATCGGGGAACTGAGTCCTGGAAAATTCCTTTAATGTTTCTTCTGAAATATATCTTTGCCCGGCATACTCCCCATAATTTAGGTACATCTGCATCAGCTTTGCGAGATCATTGGCATTTGCAAAAAGACCTGCATTGGCTGAAACTCCACCCATCATAATAGCTCCTTCATCATGAACGCGCCCATGAATAGGCTTATGCCTGAAGAAAAAATCGCTTTCTGTAGGCACAATCCTGTTGAGCGGAAATTCTTCGGAAGGATTATACGTGAGCGTGGTGGCACCAAGTTGATCATAAAAATTCTTATTGATATAACTTCTGAATTCTTCACCGGTAATTTCCTCCACTATGGAAGGTAAAAGATAGAAGACCAGGCCCGAATATTTGTATTTGGCCTCATCTTCAAGCGGCGACTTTTTTATTGCTCTGAAGATCTTTTTCTGATAATTTCGATGAAGCCAAAGCTCATCGCTGATCTTTATTGGAAACCTGGCTGAAGAATCCTTTTTGAAGGTATTCCATCTATAACTGCCATTAGGCCTTAAAGTACTTTTCCAGTACGGGATCCAGGGTTTGAACCTGGCCTGGTGGGCAAGGATCTGCCTGAAAGGAATTCCCGCTTTATTAGAATTCCTGAAATATGAAAGATAATCATCAATTCCCGCCTCAAGATCAAATTTACCTTCGTCATACAACTTCATCAATGCAGGTAAAGCTGAGGAGATTTTAGTGACCGAAGCAAGATCATAAAGATCGTCCTTCTTTACTTTTATGGTATCACTGTATTTATGTAGTCCGTAAGCTTTATACATCACTACTTTACCGTTCCTGGCAACAAGGATCTGACCCCCCGGAATAGCCTTGGCATTAATGGCTTCATTCATCAAGGAGTCAACCTTGGGATACAGGATGGTAGAATCCATTCCTGCGTCCTCGGGAGTGGTATATTTGAATCTGTTAATAGGTTTTGTTTCGAGCCCGTCTCCCATTCTGAATTTTACGCCCACACTTACTGGAAGCTTGCCACTGGCTCCTATTCCTCCAAAAATGAGCTGAGCCGTCATTTCCTGTGTAGTTTCGGAGTCCTGGTATGCCTCGATCAAAACGGCCGATTCCTCAATATCTTCTAATTTATTGATTACATAAGGGTTTTTGAAAAGACTGATAATGGCATTTTCATCCTGAGAAAGCTCTGTCAGGAATTCCTGCAGTTCTTCAGATAAGCTAACCGAATTTCTTGGAAATTTGCTCTGGTCGTGAACCCCGGCAATTACCAGGTTGTAATTCTTCAGTTCTTCTCTTACTGAATCGATCTCTGATTCTTTAGCCTCAACCGGCAGCTGAAAATGTTTTACCGAAGTATATAAACTCAGTGTTCTCTGAAATACTGTTTCGTCCTCTGCTCCAATAGATACAGATGCGATCTTAAGAGTGTCCAGCTGATTAATAGGAAGCAGATCATTTTCATTCTTAAGAAGCGTAAGCGAAGCCTCCACGAGTTTTCTGTTCAAAAGGATCGCATCAGGGGTATTAAGTTCCTCTACGATATCTTCAGTTTTTGTGGGGCTATAATTATTCAATCCTACCCATTGCTTTACAGCAAGGACTTTTCTCGTTCGGGCATCGATCTCTTTTTGGGTAATGATACCGGCATTGACAGCCTTTCTTATTTCAGCAATGGCACGGGGAACATCTTCGGTAAACTCCAGAAGGTCATTCCCGGCAACAATGGCTTTTTTATCCACTACCCCCGGCTCATTGCCCGTGGTCACTCCCTTCATGTTCATCGCGTCTGTCACGATAAGTCCATTAAAACCAAGTCTCTCTTTAAGGATTCCGGTAATGATAGGCCTGGATAATGTAGAAGGAACGCCGGTAGAATCCAGAGCTGGAATGTCGAGATGGGCTACCATTACGCCACCAATCCCGGCATCGATCAATTCTTTAAAAGGATACATTTCAAGAGAGTCCAGCCTCTGTAAAGGATGATTTATCTGAGGAAGAGCATAATGAGAATCGGTATCGGTATCGCCATGACCCGGAAAATGCTTAGCGGTGGTGAGCACCTTATGGTCCTGCATTCCTTTCATGTAAGCTATGCCTTTGGAAGTCACATTATGTTTATCCTCACCAAACGACCGGTAATTGATAACCGGGTTATCCGGATTATTATTCACATCCACAACCGGTGCGAGGTTGATATGCAGGCCTGCTCTTTTTACCTGTCGGCCAACTTCTTCCCCCATCCTATATATAAGGTCATCGTCCTGTATGGCACCGAGTGCCATTTGGAAAGGATAACTTATCGTGTTCTCCAGTCGCATCCCCAGGCCCCATTCGGCATCAATAGCACCAATTAAAGGTACTTCTGCAGCCTGCTGATAATCGTTCATAAGTTGAGCCTGAGTTTCAGGATCTCCCTGGAAGAAGATGAGCCCTCCTATCTTTTGTTCCTTTACAAGTTCCAGGATCTCCTGCTTATGCTCCTCTCCCCTGTTGGAATATGCAGCCACCATAATGAGTTGGGCGATTCTCTCATCTGGGCTCAATTGGTTCATGATAGAATCCACCCATTTGCTGTTCTGGTATTTCAGAAATTCAGGTTCCAACTTCTTAGAACTCTGGGCATTCAATTGAAGACTTAAAAAAAGTCCGGTGAGGATAAATAGGATTGGGGTCTTAACTCTCATTTTTCTTTCGCTTGTTTTCAAATTTTTATTTCAGACTTTTATATAGATCTTATTTCTGTCTAACCAGTATCCCAGCAGCCACATTAAAAGCATATAGCTTAACGCAAATACGAGAGAAGCATTATAATCTGTAAGCCAGCTTAAATAGGCATTTTCATAGATCCAGGGTTTCAATGGGCTACCGTCAATCCAGATAACATTCATCAGCATGACTATAAGTCCCGACATTATGAATATGAATAACGGGTTTTTCCCGAAGGCTTCAAAAAAATAGGTCCACCTTTTGAAACCCGCAATTTCTATAATTAAGATAAGTAGTCCTAAAATTAAAAGATCCCATCCTATACTATAGATAACGAAACTACTTGTCCATATTCCTTTATTTATAGGAAAGTAGATATCCCATATCTCTCCCAGAACTAAAAAAACAATCCCTATCCCAGCGAAACCTACCACAGTTTTTAGCCGGTTAGCATTGGTCTGAATGAATTTACCACTCGCATAACCTGCAATAATATTCACAATAGCAGGAAAAGTGCTTAACAGGCCTTCCGGATCAAAGGGTACTCCAAAACCTTTCCATAGATTTTCTTCAGGAAATATAAGGAGATCGAATTTTAGTGCAGCGTTATTCTCCAGGCTATAAGGATCGGGGTGATCCCCAAAATACCACATCCCGGCCCAGTAGCCAAGTAAAATTACCCCGCTTAGCCATAGGGCTTTTTTTAGTTTTAGATAATGAAGGATAATCGATGCAAAAAAGTAACATAAGGCAATTCTTTGCAGGACCCCCATGATACGCATATTTGTGAGGTCTTTCACCAGCAATTCCCCATTTTCCCTATAAACAAATGGAAATGCACTTAGGAAAAGTCCGATCATGAAGATCAGTATCGTTCTTTTTATCACTTTTTTCCAGAAAGCCGTTGAACCTCTTGCCTCGTATTTTTTAAGACTAAAGCTCATGGCATTTCCTATCACAAAAAGAAAGGTAGGGAACACAAGGTCTGTTAAGGTAAATCCATGCCAGCTGGCATGCTTAAAAGGCGCATAGATAGCAGACCAGCTTCCCGGAGTATTAACCAGGACCATTAGGGCAATGGTTAAACCTCTTAATACATCGAGCGAAAAATACCGCTGCTGCGGGGTTTTATTATTTGATAACAAATTTCTCTACGTTTTATCCTGTAATTCGTTTGAAATTCTTCCTAAATTAAAGGGGTCTAGAATTTTATAAAAATAGAAATTTTGTTTAAATATATAATCTTTTATAAATTTTTATAAAAAGTATTTTTAAAAAGGTTTTTTTTACATAATTTTAATTTCGAACAATTCGGTTTCTTTAAAAAAGCTTATTTTGAGGCAAAAAGAGAATTGTTTAATCATAGAATTACAAATGGCTAAAAATTTACAAGATTTCCTGGTCACTGAGGAACAAATTTCCAAGATCAATAACGTAGAAAGAAAAAAGTTCCTGCAGAAGATAAAAATTATAAAACACCTGTTCCTGAACGGTGAAACATCCAATGCAGATATTTGTAGTCGATTCAACGTAAGTTTACCCACTTCCATGTCGCTTATCAACCAATTGAAGGAAGCCGGGATAGTGGTGAAAAAGGGAAGGGGGAAATCTGAAGGGGGTAGAAAACCTGATCTTTTCGGGCTAAAGGAACATTTATTCTTCGTGCTAAGCATTCATATAGAACGTTTCAGCATAAAGCTTGCTGTAATAGATAACAATCATTCCATCATAGCCGAAAATACCATTGAAAGTGAAATTTCTCCAAACTCTAATATTGTAGATGCTCTCTTTGCATGGTCTCAGGAACTTTTGAAGAGTGCCAAGATCAAGAGAGACAAGATAATGGGGGTAGGTATAAGCATGCCCGGACTGGTGTCTACGGAAGAAGGCAAAAATTTCACTTATTATCTTACTGAACAGGAACCTGAATCGCTTAGGGATAAATTTGAAAAAACCTTCAATAAACCGGTGGTGATCCTTAATGATGCAAAAAGCGCCTGTTTGGCAGAATTCCGATACGGTCTTGCTCAGCATAAGAAAGATGTACTGGTAATATCCATGGATTGGGGTGTAGGCCTCGGTATAATTATGGGAGGCAAAATGCATTCAGGTGCCTCCGGATTTGCAGGAGAGTTTGGTCATATCCCGATGGTGGAAGATGGTTTATTATGTCATTGTGGAAAAAGAGGCTGTCTTGAAATGGAGGCTTCGGGCCTTGCCCTGGTAAGAAAGGTAAAGGAAGGCCTCGAGGCGGGACAAACCTCAATCTTAAGTAAGTTAATGACCGAGGAATACGAAAAACTGGAACCGGAAGTAATAATTGATGCGGCTAATAAAGGTGACCAGTTTGCCATAAATGTCCTTTCTGATATTGGGATAAAACTTGGTAAAGGTATTGCCATTCTAATACAGATATTCAATCCTGAGCTCATCATACTGGAGGGAAAAATTTCAGAAGCCAAGCAATTTATCACTACTCCTATTCAGCAGGCAATGAATACTTATTGTATGATGCAGTTAAAAGAGCGTACAAATATTGAACTCTCGAATCTTGGTCGCAATTCCAGTCTTTATGGAGGAATCATAGCAGTGATGGAAGACATCTTTAAAGACCAGATGGACCTTATCAAATCTGAAATAAACACTTAAACAGAATTACATATTTACTATGGCCAGACTTAATCTTTTAGAAGAAACCAGGTTTGAAAAATTACCGGTTAGTGTGTATGAAGATGAACATGTTGCTTCTAAAAAGGTAGCTCATCGAATTTCTGATATTATTAAAAGCAAACAGCGACGTGGCGAAAATGCAGTTCTTGGGCTTGCCACCGGTGCCACACCTGTTGAGGTATACGAAGAACTGGTTCGTTTACATAAAGAGGAAGGCCTTAGTTTCAAAAACCTTATCACCTTCAATCTTGATGAGTATTATCCCATGCAACCCGATGCCCAGCAGAGCTATGTAAGGTTCATGGATGAAAATCTCTTTAATCATATCGATATAAGAAGGGAAAATATTCATATTCCCGATGGTACTCTTAAAAAGGATGATATTGCAGAATACTGCCTGGCCTATGAGCAAAAGATCTCAGCGGTTGGCGGGCTGGACCTCCAGGTACTTGGGATTGGTAGAACAGGTCACATAGGTTTTAACGAACCTGGTTCTGCTCCAAATTCCGGAACGAGGCTGGTTACTCTAGATGATCTTACCCGAAGGGATGCTTCCAGGGATTTTGGCGGAAAGGAAAATGTGCCTACCAAGGCTATCACCATGGGAATAGGTACTATCTTCAAAGCCCGAGAAATTATTCTGATGGCATGGAGCAAGAAAAAGGCTCCCATTATCAGAAAAGCGGTGGAAGGTGAAATTTCAAGTAATGTACCTGCTACTTACCTGCAGTTATCAGATAATGTAGAATTCATACTGGACAAGGATGCAGCCTCGGAACTTACCAGATTTAACACTCCCTGGCTGGTAAAAGATTGTACCTGGGATGCTCAGCTTATTAAAAAGGCAGTTATTTGGCTATCCCGCGAGGTGAATAAACCTATTTTAAAACTTACAGAAGAAGATTATAATGCCAATGGTATGGCCCAGCTTGCTACAGAACAGGGGCCCGCATATGATATAAATATCAATGTTTTCAACCAGCTTCAGCATAGCATAACCGGCTGGCCTGGAGGTAAACCGAAGGCCGATGACTCGCAACGACCCGAAAGGGCCAAACCCGCGAGAAAACGATCCCTTATTTTTAGTCCGCATCCAGATGATGACGTGATCTCTATGGGAGGCACCTTCATAAGGCTGGTAGACCAGGGTCATGAGGTTCATGTGGCTTATCAAACTTCGGGAAACACCGCGGTTTGGGATACCGATGTACTCAGGTATGTTGAGTTTGCCATAGATTTCAACCAGAGTATTGGAAAAGACACTGCGCAGCTTGAGAAAACCTATGAGAGAATGCGCAAATTCATTGAGAAGAAACAGCCGAATGACCTGGACATAGAGGAAGTGAGAAACGTTAAGGCCTTTATTCGCAAGAGTGAAGCCATCGCCGGGGCTCGTTATGCAGGCCTGGAGGATAAGAATATCCATTTTATGGCCCTGCCATTCTATGAGACTGGAAAAAGGATAAAATATCCTGTTACCGAAAAAGATGTAGAAGAAACAATGTCACTATTACAGGAGATCAAACCTCATCAGGTATTTGCGGCAGGTGATTTCGCTGATCCTCACGGAACTCATATCGTGTGTTTCAGGATAATTCTGGAAGCCTTAAATAGACTTAGAAAAACCGAGGAATGGACTAAGGATTGCTGGTTATGGATGTATCGAGGTGCATGGCAGGAATTTGAGGTTCATGAAATAGAAATGGCTGTTCCACTATCTCCCCAGGAAGTCCAGAGAAAAAGACATGCAATTTTTCAGCACCAGTCGCAGAAAGACAGGCCGGTTTTTCCTGGCGATGATGAAAGGGAATTCTGGGTGCGCGCTGAAGAAAGAAATAAGGAGACCGCCGTACATTATCATGAATTAGGCCTGGCAAATTATGAAGCCATGGAAGCATTTGTGAGGTGGAAATTCCAGTAAAATGAGAAATGTTTTTTTAATCTTTTCGGCCCTTACAGTTCTTGTTTCCTGTAGTTCCAATCCATATTCCAGAACCAATAGGATTCATAAAAAACAGTTGAAACGCTACTCAAAAGAACTTCGCGTTTTTCCCGTTGAGGAAAACAATCCTGAAAATACCGTCAATTACGCTTCCTACCCGGTAGGCACTACAAATTTCAATTTAAGAAAGCCTAATTACGTGGTTATTCATCATACCGCCCAGGATTCGGTAAGGCAGACCCTGAATACTTTTACAATCCCCAGAACCCAGGTGAGTGCCCATTACGTGATAAGTGATAAAGGTGAGGTTTTTCATATGCTCAATGATTATTTCAGGGCCTGGCATGGCGGAGTAGGAAAATGGGGCAATACCACCGATCTCAATTCAACTTCTATAGGTATTGAGCTGGATAATGATGGTGAGGAGGAGTTCTCATATGCTCAAATAAACAGTCTGCTGGATCTTTTGAAGAATTTAAAAGAAAAGTATAGTATCCCCGCCGAAAATTTCATCGGGCATTCCGATATAGCGCCTACCCGAAAAGTAGATCCCAATGCAAATTTTCCATGGAAACGACTTGCAGAGGAAGGCTTCGGACTCTGGTATGATGCCGAGGAAATTAAAAATATTAAACTGGCAAAGGACACCGTTAAAATCACTAATGAAAAGGTAAATGATTCCACTCGCCTCGATCAAAAACTTATACAAACAAGAGAGGAATCAAATTCAGAAATAATTCCGGAAAATTTTGATCCTCTATTGGCATTAAGGATCATTGGTTATGATATTTCTGATCCTGAAGCTGCCATCAGAGCGTTCAAGCTTCATTTTATTCAGGAAAATATAAATGCAGAATTCACAGATCATGAACTGAAGGTGCTTTATAATCTTTATAAAAAGTATTTATAAAATCATGCATTCAATGGTCAATAAATATTTTTTCATTCTTTTTCTATTCAGTTGTTCCCTTCTGGCTCAGAATGCAGACCTGACACCCAACATAATTAGCCGTGAAGATTGGGGCGCTAAGGAACCTGTCCTGAAGATGATTGGCCACACCCCTCGTTTTATTACTATACATCACACAGGCATGCCTCAAAAGCCTGAACTTTCTATAGAAGAAAAGCTTAGGGGACTTCAGAATTTCTCTCAAAAGGATTCAAAACTGGCCAGTGGTAAGCTAAAAAAGGCATGGCCCGATGTGCCCTATCATTTTTATATCTCAACTTCCGGAAAAATAGCTGAAGGAAGAGATATAAATTATCGGGGAGATTCAAATACAGATTACGATCTTGACGGCCACATTCTTATCGTGGTAGAAGGAAACTTCAATAAGGAAAAGGTACTTCCCGAACAATGGAAAAGCCTGAAGCAGCTGGTTAAATATATTTCAGAAAAATATAACATCCCGCTTTCTACAATCTCAGGCCATAAAGACCAGGCTGAGACTACCTGCCCCGGTGATGATCTTTACAGGAAACTGCCCAGCCTGAAATTGGAAAAAAGAGTTCGTATTGGTGCAGAGAGTATTTTTGAGCCGGAATATTTCAGTCTTATAAAAAATAAAAAGATTGGTCTCATTACTAACCATACCGGGTTATTGCCAAATGGAGAACACCTTGTAGATCTCCTGTATAGAAATCCCGCTACAAAACTTAGGCTGCTTTTTGGGCCTGAACATGGGATTCGCGGTGAGCAGGACACACATGTTTCAGATTCCAAAGACAGCAAAACCGGCCTCCCTGTAATTTCGTTGTACGGAAAAATACAGAAACCTACTCCTAAAATGCTCAAAAAGATTGATGTTCTGATATTTGATATCCAGGATATCGGGGCAAGGTATTATACATATATAAGAACAATGCACCATGCCATGGAAGCTGCCGCCGAAAATGATGTACCCTTTATCGTGTTGGACAGGCCGAATCCTATCGATGGGATTGCAACAGCAGGTCCTGTAGGAGAGCCCTTTAAAGAAATAACCGATCTTGAAGGCTTACCAGTAGTCCACAAAATGACCATAGGCGAACTGGCCGGCATGTTCAATAAAGAAAGAGAAAAAGCTAATAAGACTGTTGCGGAACTTACTATTATTCCCCTGAAAAATTATTCCCGCGATTCATATTTTGATGAGACCGGTCTTCCATGGGTCAAGCCTTCTCCAAATATGCTTGACCTCACTACGGCCCTACTCTACCCGGCAACATGTTTATTGGAAGGCACGAATGTTTCAGAAGGAAGGGGAACTTTACAGCCTTTCGAGCTCATTGGTGCACCCTGGATAAAGGCTGAAGAGCTTTCCAATTTATTGAATTCGTACAAACTTCCAGGAGTTAGTTTCCGGCCTAAAAGCTTTACACCTGATAGTATTGTGGATGGAATAAAGATCTTTCCTCCAAAATTTATGGGAAAAGAGATCCCGGCTGTAGAAATTTCAATTAGCAATCGGGATGAGTTAAGGCCTGTTGAACTGGGAATCTATATACTATATGCCTTAAAGAATCAGTATCCTGAGGAATTTGAATGGAAGGAAAAAAGAATTGATCATCTTCTTAAAACCTCAGCGGTAAGAGAAATGATTGATAAGGGAAGTTCACCACAAAGTATTATCAGTAAATGGAAAAAGGAACTGGAATATTTCGAAAAACAACGAAAGAAATATCTGCTGTATTAAAATTGAAGAAAAATAATCATGCTAAAACATATAATATCATTACTACTTCTAATTTGTTTATTATCAGCACCTGATATCCATGCGCAGAATTTCAAATTCGCTCATGTCTCTGACACTCATATAGGTGCAGGAACGGCAGAAGTGGACCTAAACAGGACGGTGGCTGATATAAATTCCCAGGATAGTCTCGATTTTGTAATAGTTACAGGCGATATCACCGAAATGGGAACGAACAAAGAACTTGCCCTTGCCAAAGATATCCTGGAGGAATTAGAAATCCCGTA
>JAWWBH010000037.1:0-16906 GCA_033721075.1 Christiangramia sp. | reverse complement strand
TTTGTTTATCTCCCTGTTCGATAAAAAGTTTCACTCTTTCATACACCATGATTTCAGTAAAAGGATCAAGCTCCACTTCCTTCTGAATGATAGCCCCGGCAGTCTGGAAACAATCAGGTGCCTCTTCAGAACTACAACCTGAAACCAACATGATCATTATAAGCCCTAATATCCTTCTCATAACCTGTATCCAATTGAAAATTCCACCGCCTCGGCATTTGCTCCATGAGACCTCACTGTAGCTGACGCCCACAAGTCCTTTGTGATCTCCCTTTGAAGGCCTATTCTGTTATACACCTGTTCCACATAACTTTTATAAGGATAATACGCGTAATAGCCCAGCTGGGTGATCAAAGACATCTTATTAAAAGTAAGCTTATGGCCTACGAATACCCCAACCCGTTTCGCATCCGCATCGGGATCATTTTCCTGTTGTGGAAAGGCCACTGCTTTATAGGCGATGAATTCTTCCAGGGAACGAGACATGATTAGCTCGGCACCTCCCTGAAGGGTGCTTTTTCGGTTTATCACCTTATCGGCATAAGTGGCGATCGTTAAAAATGGTAATTGAGGTGAACCTACAACCCCGGTGGAGTTCACCCCGCTTCTAATTGCGAAATTATAATGTACCGGTTCCTTATATTTTCCTTTTTCATCTTCAGGAACATAATCTGGATGATCTTCATGATCCAGCAGATAATTCACCCCGAGATTGAAAGTAAAGGTATTGGTACTGTTGTTCGGTGATTTAAAATCGGCATTCGAATAGTGAATTATCGAGATCCCAGCCTGTAGGCCCAACCCATCAATGATATCCTGTTTATGATAATTCCCCATCAGGTAAGTCGTGCTCAAAACATGAGAGCCAAAAGCATTATTGATATAATTCTGATCCTGATCATAGGGATTGGTATTATAGGCCAGGCCCTGGCCGATCCTGAACATCATATTCCTCTTAAAGAAATAGAAATTGAAGTGAGCATATAATCCGTAAGTCTCGCCCAGATACTGATTTTTCATATCCTGGTAGGTGAATGAATATCCGAAATCGGGATAATTATAACGCCGCTCCCACTCCTTTAAACCATAGGTCTTCTGGTTCCAGCTAAGTATCAAGCCGGTAGGATGTCCTGTAATAAGGTGCCCAATATCCCTGTTATGTTCCATGATGGTGCCATAGAAATAACTACCATCAAAAGAGTAGAATTTAGGAGTTTTTTCTTTCTGGGCCTGAAGAAAGAGGCTGCAAAGGAAAAACAGGCATGGGGCAATTTTTTTCATACGAAAGCAAATCTAACATATTTACGAAAAAAACTACCTATCGGTTGATTTTCGGTTTAAAAAACCGCTGCAGCTATCTTTTCAATATTACTGCTTTTTCCCATGGAATAATAATGTACCGTTGGTACTCCGGCCTCTACGAGTTCTTTAGATTGTTTAATACACCATTCAACTCCCACCTGCCTAACATCGGCATTGGTCTTACATTTCTCAACTTCCAGGATCAGCTCCTCGGGAAGGTCTATTTTGAAAACCTGAGGCAAAACCTGCAAATGTCTCTTTACGGCAATAGGCTTGATACCGGGAATTATAGGCACATCAATACCCATATTTTTTGCTTCCTCCACGAACTGGAAGAATTTCGAATTATCGAAGAACATCTGGGTTACTATATAATCGGCACCTGCATCCACCTTTTCTTTTAAGCGCTTTAGATCTGACTGTAAGGATGGTGCTTCCAGGTGTTTTTCAGGATATCCGGCCACCCCAATGCAGAAATCCGATTTATGGTCGGCCTCGATCACATCATGAAGATATTTTCCCTCGTTCAGTTTCTTTATCTGCTTTACAAGATCACAGGCATAATTGTGGCCACCTTCAGAAGGTTCAAAATATTTCTGATGGTTCATAGCATCGCCACGTAAAGCCATCACATTCTCGATCCCAAGATAATGACAATCTACCAGGAGATATTCTGTCTCCTCCCTTGTGAAACCGCCGCATAGTACATGGGGCACGGTATCTACATTGTATTTATGTTTTATCGCGGCACAGATTCCCACGGTCCCGGGGCGCATACGCGTGATCTGCCTGTCAAGGAGCCCATCCTTTTCAACATACACATATTCTTCCCGCGAGGTGGTAACATCAATAAATGGTGGCTTGAACTCCATTAAAGGATCTATATTATCATAGAGTTCCTGGATATTCTTTCCCTTCTTCGGTGGAATGATCTCAAAGGAAAATAAGGTTTTGCCATTGGCTTTTTTGATGTGTTCTGTTACTTTCATTAAAACTGTAATTCTTTGTTTATGGGCGTTGCCCTTCGGGCCGGGCTTTCCGCTGTATCTTTACCTGTGATGCTTCGACAAGCTCAGCATAACAGGTAAAAGGATGCCGCTTCAATCCCTAACGCATTTTTTAGCTATAAGCTTTAAGCAACAAGCCTAAAGCTCAGATTTTGTTCTCTTTCTTTAAATTTCGTCATTCTGAACTTGTTTCAGAATCTTTGAGAAGCTGAAATAAATTCAGCTTGACGTATTACTAATCAGCTATATTCGGATTCAGCCATTTCTCGGCTTTTTCAAAGGCTATTCCTTTTCTTTCGGCGAAATCCTTCACCTGATCTTCTTTAATCTTTCCTACTCCAAAATATCTTGCCTCGGGGTTCGCGAAATAATATCCGCTTACACTGGCCGCCGGCCACATGGCAAGACTTTCCGTGAGCTTTACTCCTATCCTTTCTTCCACTTTCAGTACATCCCAGATCGTAAGTTTTTCCAGGTGGTCGGGACAGGCAGGATATCCCGGTGCAGGACGAATTCCCTTATAACTCTCCTTAATAAGCTCCTCATTGCTTAAATTCTCATCTGCAGCATAACCCCAATCCTTTATTCTTACATCTTTATGAAGAAATTCTGCAAAAGCCTCGGCAAGCCTGTCGGCAAGAGCCTTGATCATAATTGAGTTATAATCGTCATGGTCTTTTTCAAACTTTGCGGCAAGCTCTTCGGTTCCAAAACCTGTGGTCACACAAAAACAGCCCATATAATCCTGTATCCCGCTCTCTTTGGGAGCTACAAAATCGGAAAGCGCGAAATTTGGCTTTCCGCCATGCTTTTTCAATTGCTGCCTCAGTGTTCTGAAAATTGCCTGCTTCTCCTCTGAATTATCCTGATAGCTTATCTTAATGTCATCATCATTTATAGAGTTCGCAGGAAAAAGTCCGTAGACCGCTTTTGCTTTCAGCAGACCTTCATTCAGTATCCTTTTCAAAAGAACCTTAGCATCATTAAAAAGGCTTTGAGCATGCTCTCCCACCTTCTCATCGTTAAGAATATCAGGGTAACGGCCGTGCAGATCCCAGCTTCTGAAAAACGGGGACCAGTCTATATAATCTTCAAGCTTTTTGAGGTCTAAATCCTCGATAACCTGTACTCCTAACTTATTAGGCTTTATAATAGAAGTATTCTTCCAATCGATCTGATATTTATTCTTTCGGGCATCCTCTATTCTTAGGAAAGATTTGACCTTACTCCTTTTTGAAAAATTCTTTCTGAATTTATCGTATTCTATCTTCAGGTCGCTTTTATATTTTTCCCGGGTGCTTTCCTTCAAAAGGTCTCCTACCACGGTAACCGCACGAGAAGCATCATTCACATGAGCCACTGCATGTTTGTACTGCGGGTCTATTTTCACCGCCGTATGTGCCTTTGAAGTGGTGGCCCCACCAATAAGCAAGGGCACCGAAAATTCCTGCCGTTCCATCTCTTTGGCCAGGTATACCATCTCATCCAGGGAAGGAGTTATGAGCCCGCTAAGCCCAATAGCATCCACATGCTCCTTTTTTGCAGTTTCTATGATCTTTTCCGGGGGTACCATCACCCCAAGGTCTATTATTTCATAGTTATTACATCCCAGCACCACGGCAACAATATTTTTCCCGATATCGTGCACATCACCTTTTACAGTAGCCATCAAGACCTTCCCGGCAGACTGCCTTACATTTGATTTATCGGCTTCAATATAGGGGAGCAAATAAGCCACCGCTTTCTTCATCACCCTGGCCGATTTCACTACCTGGGGCAGGAACATCTTCCCGCTTCCAAAGAGGTCACCCACTACATTCATTCCTATCATCAAAGGTCCTTCGATAACATCCAGAGGCCTGTCTGATCTTTGACGGGCCTCCTCAATATCCTCGACTATATAAGTGTCAATTCCCTTTACCAGGGCATGGGTGATTCGATCCTGTAAAGGGTTCTCCCTCCAGGAAAGATCAACTTTATTCTGTTTTTTCTTGCCAACCACATTCTCGGCAAATGCCAGTAGCCGCTCTGTAGCATCGTCTCTTCTGTCGAATATCACATCTTCCACATGCTCCAGGAGATCTTTCGGGATCTCATCATATACCTCCAGCATTCCGGGGTTCACGATTCCCATATTCATCCCGGCCTTGATCGCATGGTACAGGAATACCGAATGCATTGCCTCGCGTACGGGATTATTGCCGCGAAAGGAAAATGAAACGTTACTTACCCCTCCACTAACACTGCAATAAGGAAGGTTTTCTTTTACCCATCGGGTTGCTTCAATAAAATCTATGGCATTTCTCCTGTGCTCATCCATCCCCGTTCCAACGGGAAAAATATTCAGATCAAAAATGATATCCTCGGGCGGGAATTTTACCTTCTTGGTAAGTATATCATAAGAACGTTTAGTGATCTCTATACGCCTTTCATAATTATCGGCCTGCCCAACTTCATCAAATGCCATCACGATGACCGCAGCGCCATAACGCCTGATCTTCTTAGCATGCTCAATAAACTCTTCTTCTCCTTCTTTAAGACTGATGGAATTTACGACACATTTTCCCTGAACCACCTGAAGCCCTGCCTCTATAATTTCCCATTTAGAACTGTCTATCATAATAGGCACACGTGCGATATCAGGCTCGGCCACCACCAGATTCAGAAACTTAACCATAGCTTCCTTACCATCTATAAGCCCGTCATCCATATTGATATCTATGATCTGGGCACCACCTTCTACCTGGTCTCGGGCTATATCCAGTGCTTCATCATATTTATCCTCCTTAATGAGCCTTAGGAATTTTCTAGAACCGGCGACATTAGTCCTCTCTCCCACATTTACAAAGTTGCTTTCAGGAGTGATCACGAGAGGTTCCAGTCCCGATAATTTAAGTGGTCTAATTTGTGACATATACCTAGGCGCTTTGAAGTTCAGGATTCTTTTTGATAGGTCTGGGCTCGTAGTCCTTTGCAATTTCAGCAATCGCACTTATATGCTTTGGTGTTGTCCCGCAACAGCCGCCAAGAATGTTCACCAAACCCTTTTCGAGATATTCCTTTATTTCTGAAGCCATTTCCCCGGCATCCTGGTCGTATTCACCAAAGGCATTTGGAAGTCCCGCATTGGGATAGGCCGAAACACCAAATTCGGTATTCCTGGCCACCGCTTCAAGGTGAGGTGTAAGCTGTTTTGCTCCCAGGGCGCAATTAAAGCCAATGCTTAAAAGCGGAATATGAGATATCGATATCAAAAATGCTTCAGCTGTCTGCCCTGAAAGGGTTCTTCCTGAAGCATCGGTGATGGTACCGCTTACCATTACAGGAATATCAAGTGCTAGTTCTTCTTTAAGCTCATCTATGGCAAATAAAGCTGCCTTGGCATTAAGCGTGTCGAAAACAGTTTCAACAAGCAGTACATCAACACCACCTTCAATAAGTGCCCTGGCCTGCTGTTTATAGGCCTGCTGCAATTCCACAAAAGAGATTGCCCTGTAACCCGGATCGTTCACATCTGGAGACATGCTCGCCGTTTTATTGGTAGGCCCCATGGCGCCGGCGACAAATCTTGGTTTATCGGGGTTTTCTTCAGTAAGATCCATGGCGACCTTTTTCGCGATCCTTGCCGATTCGTAATTGAGTTCATGAACGAGATCCTCCATCTTGTAATCGGCCATAGCGATAGTGGTGCCAGAAAATGTATTGGTCTCTACTATATCGGCCCCGGCATTAAAATACTTTCTATGGATCTCTGCAATGGCTTCCGGCTGGGAAATGGATAACAGATCATTATTGCCTTTAAGTGATACAGGCCAGTCTGCAAATCTTTCTCCACGAAAATCCTCTTCAGAGAATTTATATTCCTGAAGCATGGTCCCCATGGCACCATCCAGAATCAATATTTTTTTTGAGAGTAACTCTTCTATTTTTGACATATTTACTTAAATAACGTTATCAAAAAAGAAGACAGAAAAGAAGTCTGTGTTATCTATCCAAAAACATTGGTAGAATGTAGCACCTTCTCACTAAGGAGGGTTGCTAAGGTTTCAGCGGGTCTAATCCCTCAACCTTTCTTGATAACGGTGTTATAAACAATGAACTTAATACAGCAAATATACAGTTATAAAGTGCCTAATTGCAAGGTTTTCACAAATATTTCTAGCTAACCGTCTCTGAATTGAGCCTTATCGAATAACTGATCTCTGCCGCTTTTTCAAGCATTTTCGCAACTGAACAATATTTATCCATTGAAAGTTCAACAGCTCTTTTTGCCTTTGCCGGAGGAACATCCCCTTTAAGAATAAAATCAAGGTGGATCTTCTTAAAGACATTGGGAATGGCCCCATCCTCTCTAAAACCCTCTACCTCAACCTGAAGATCTTCAAGTTCATGATGCTGTTTACGAAGAATCATAACAACATCTATACTACTGCATCCTGCGATCCCGCGAAGGATAAGATCCATAGGACTGGAGCCTTTTGGATCTTCTTCAGATTTATTATCCAGTAATACAATGTCGCCTCTTTCATTCTTCGTTTCAAAAAGGTAACTGTCATTGATTCTTCTTAAACTGATCTTCATTGAAATAATTTTTAACAAAGATAGCATTCCCTAATTGGAATTTGCAAGCCTTGTTCTTAACTATCATTTTCCAGATTTCAATAGCTCATCCAGCTGCAGGAGTCCAGCGGTAAAACCTTCCTGGAACCCCATCTTCAATATGGTTTCAAGTTCCGCTGCCGTTCCATAGATCGTTTCAATTGTAACTAAGGTATGGGCCCCTTCAGGTTCAAAGGAAACTTTCCAATGTGATTTTGGCAATTCTTCATTTACCACTCCTTTCTCATCACAAAATGCGTCTAAGCCTTCAAACCTCTGCTCCGGTACTACCTCGTGATATGCTACCAAAGCATAATGCTCTTCTCCCTCGGGACTCACCATCGCATATAACCATCGGCCACCTTCCCTGAATTTCATCAGTTTGGTCTTCGCTTTCCATGGTTTTGGCGCCCACCATTTATCAAGGGTTTCAGGCAGCGTCCATGCTGACCAAACCACATCTACAGGAGCAGCAAATTCTTTTTCCACGCAAACAGAATTCTTCTCCGTGTCTATTCTAAAATCCAATTTTAATGTTTCCATGCTCATCTCTATTTAACTGAAAATTACAGTAATACTGCTTATGGCTAATTTAACTCTTTCAACCTTAAGCCTCTGGGAACATGTAGTTAAAAACAACAAAATCGCTAAGATTTCAATAACTAATTATTGTTTAATAATTAAACCCCTATACTCTGTACAACTTCTTTTTTAGCTTCTTTCTTACTACCATCGAATCCCTGCACGCCACCAACAGTGGTATACTTCAATACAAATTTCTTGTTCGGGTGGATCCTCTGGTAAGCACTTTGACACATGATCGCCGCTTCATGGAACCCTGATAGTATAAGCTTTAGTTTCCCTTTATAAGTATTCACATCTCCAATGGCATATACTCCGGGAATATTGGTTTGATAATCGTAAGAATTGTCCACCTTGATGGCATTCTTCTCAATTTCAAGCCCCCAGCTTCCAATAGGTCCAAGTTTTGGAGAAAGTCCGAATAACGGGATGAATTCATCCACTTCTCTGAACTCTTCGCCACGCGCCTCATCCTTATGACGTATCACTACCTGTTCCAGATTCTCCTCTCCTCTTAAACCAACTACCTCAGCATTAGTGATCATTTCTATCTTACCAAGTTTTGCCAGTTCAGAAACCTGTTCCACAGAATCCAGAGCTCCTCTAAATTCTCTTCTTCTATGAACCAGAGCGACCTCGGCCGCAACATCGGCCAGGTAAATCGCCCAATCCAGAGCAGAATCCCCGCCACCGGCGATCACAACTCTCTTATCGCGATATACTTCCGGATCTTTAATAAAATAAGATACTCCCTTATCTTCATAATCGGCAATATTGGTGATAGGTGGTTTTCTTGGTTCGAAGGAACCCAGTCCACCGGCTATGGCTACCACAGGTGCATGATGCTGCGTTCCCTTATTTGTGGTTACGATAAACGTCCCATCGTCCAGTTTCTCCAGAGTCTCTGCACGTTCACCCAGTGTAAAACCAGGAGAGAAGGGCTTTATCTGTTCCATCAGGTTGTTCACAAGGTCTCCCGCCAGTATCTCGGGAAATGCCGGGATATCATAAATTGGCTTTTTTGGATATATTTCTGAACACTGTCCTCCTGGTTGGGGTAAAGCATCTATAAGGTGTGTCTTCAACTTTAAAAGTCCTGCTTCAAACACGGTGAACAATCCCGTTGGTCCTGCTCCTATTATCAGGATATCTGTTTTAATCATCTTTTTCTTTTTTTTCGATTAAGGATTCTGTTAAACTATTCAACTCATTTACTTTGGCTTCAAAGTCGCCTTTAATTGTTTTTCGATATTCATTAAGGTTCTCTACCATTTCGTTCACATTCTCGGGAATTACTTCCTCGAAGAACTGCCGTAACCTCTTGGCTGTTGTTGGTGATTTTCCATTGGTAGAGATCGCTATTTTTACGTGGCCCTTATTTACTATACCACCCATGTAGAAATCACATAGTTCGGGGGTATCGGCTATATTGGCCAGCAGATAGCGCTTTTTAGCATGCCGGTAAACCCGATTATTAAGTTTGGCATCATTAGTCGCGGCAATCACTACATGCCTTTTCTTTAAAAATTTTCGCTTATACCGGCTTTTGGTCAGCTTCACTCCATACTTAAGTGCTAATTCTTCAGTTTCTGGTAAAAACCATTTTGCGACAACCTCAACATTTGCATTCGGGCTGGATTTCAGCAAAAAATGCAATTTCTCATGGCCTACATTCCCTCCGCCAACTACCAGAATATTGAGCTTACTGACCTTTAAAAAAACCGGGTATAATTCATTTCTCTCTTCCATAGCAATTTTTCTTTTTCTTTCATCCAAACCTCTAGACCCTGAATATTGTATTCGTCATCCTGAACTTGGTTCAGGATCTCATTAGAAGCTGAAACAAGTTCAGCTTGACGACTTTTATACAGCATCGGCATCAATAAATTTTGTTTGCTCCGGAATGGTCTTTACATTATGAAAAACCTGCTGCAACGCATTCGCTTCCTTAACAACCTCTCCAATAACAATTATTGCCGGTGCAGTGAGCTTTTTATCATTCACCACTTCTACAATATTTCTTATTGTTCCATACCCTGACCTCTCATTCACAGTTGTTCCATTTTGGATGATCCCAACCGGGGTGTCTTCTTTTCCAAACCGACTGAAAACCTCAGCGATCTCTGCGATTTTACCCATTCCCATCAAGATCACCACGGTAGCCGTAGACTGAGCCGCCAGGCGCACATCATCGGAAAGTTTTCTTTGCGATGTTGTTCCCGTGATCACCCAGAAACTTTCAGAAGTTCCTCTTTGAGTTAGCGGAATTCCCACATTCGCAGGAACCGCCACAGAAGAAGTGATCCCTGAAACCACTTCGGTTTCCAAACCTTTGCTTTTAGCATAACTAATCTCCTCTGATCCTCTTCCAAAAACGAATGGATCTCCTCCCTTAAGTCTTACCACATGCCCGCGTTCCAGGGCATATTTTACTATAAGCTCATTGATCTCATCCTGTGAGTATCGGTGCTTATCCTTTCTTTTTCCCACAAAAACATGTTCAGCCTGTGGTGCATATTCCAGCAACTCCCTGTTTATTAACGCATCATACAATACAACTTTTGCACTCTTAAGTGCATTCACTGCCTTTATGGTAATCAGTTCAGGATCTCCCGGTCCTGCTCCTACGACGCTTAATTTTGGTATATTAAACATTTTGTACCTCCTTCGTTCTATATGCATCTACTCTCTTCAGGAATAAATGCGCATCCTCTAAATATTTCTTCGCAAAAGCCTCTGTAGGCTCATTTTCATTCAACTGATATGCAAACTCCTTAAATGAAGTTGACAGCTCAAGTTTTCCAGGCTCAACGAACAATTCATCAAACTGTGAAATTATACCGGCCTGTGTATTGGTCTTCACATCTTCAGCCAGCAACAATGCCTTGGCCGAATTCACAATGGATGTATAGGAATGGTAGATACTGTCTGCCCAGGCTTTTCTTTCCAGTGCACTTTTAGCATTATCTATCTTCTCTTCGCTTTCAAAAAGCAAAGTTGAAATAAGGTCAATTACTACACCGGCACATTCCCCAACTCCTACGGCCTTTATGTACGGCTTTTCATGGCCCCAGTCCACAAAGTCACTTTCGCTGAGACTGGAAGTATCTGCCAGGTCTTTCAAAAGATCATAGAAATAAGTTTTTTCCTGACGGTCATAATACTCCGCATATTTCTCTTCATTTCCTGAATTCGCTTCATAGTCATCCAGCAGGATCCTTAAAGCTTCCGGGCCTCTTTTACTTGGTATTTTTACAACCTTATCTGCAAAACGACCTTTTCCATCTCCAAGGGTTCCTCCTCCCAGCAATACCTGAAGCGCAGGTGCCACTGTCTTTCCAACTTTAATTGACATACCCTGGAAACCTATTTCAGCCATATTATGTTGACCACAGGCATTCATACAACCACTTATTTTTATAGTGATATCTTTCCCATTCACAAACTGTGGATATTCTTCCTTTAAAACATCTTCCAGTACGCTCGCGATCCCTGTACTGGATGCAATCCCCAGATTACAGGTATCTGTACCCGGACAGGCTGTTATATCCACGGTCTTGTTATAACCGGTTTCAGCGTAGCCCAGTTTCTTTAACTCGGTGTAAAAGAATGGGAGAAATTCCTCCCTTACATGACGAATCAGGATATCCTGTCTTAAACTCAGCCTGATCTCATTACCGGCATATTTCTTAACGAGGTCTGCCAGCTGCCTGGCTCCTCCCGTATAAAAATCTCCCAGTGGGACACGAATTCCTATCGCGAACAATCCCTGCTGCTTTTGAGGAATTACATTGGTGCTTTTCCAAAGCTCAAAATCCTTCTTATCTTCGATCTCGACTGCTGGCACCTCAACATCCTGTAATGGAGGCTCCACCTCGAATTTTTCTATTTGGAACTCAGGCTGTCTTTTAGACAAGGCTGTTTGCTGTTCTTCAACAAGCTCCATAAAGGCTTCCTTTCCAATATCCTTGATGAGGAATTTCATTCTTGCCTTGAGTCTTTTTGCCCTTTCTCCATGACGATCGAATACCCTGAGAACTCCCTCGATAAGAGGTATGATCTCTTCTGCCGGGAGAAAATCATATAGTTCATCGGCATGTCTTGGCTGTGAACCAAGTCCGCCGCCAAGCAATACTTTAAAGCCTCTTTTTCCATCTTTGATCTTTGCAATAAATCCAAGATCATGGATATAGCTCAAAGCAGTATCCTCTTCAGAAGAAGAGAATGATATTTTGAATTTTCTACCCATCTCCTGGCAAATTGGATTCCTAAGGAAAAAACTAAAGGCTGCATGTGCATATGGCGATACATCAAAAGGCTCCTTCGGGTCTATCCCGGCCGTCTCAGAAGCAGTAATATTTCTCACCGTGTTCCCACAGGCTTCACGAAGTGTGATATCATCCTTCTCAAGCTGAGCCCAGAGTTCGGGTGTACGATCCAGACTCACGTGGTGTATCTGAATATCCTGGCGCGTAGTAATATGCAGTCTCCCTGTGGAATATTCATCAGAAACATCGGCAATTCTATGCAACTGTTCAGAAGTCACTTTTCCAAACGGCAGTTTTATACGAACCATTTGTACACCAGCCTGTCTCTGTCCGTAAACCCCACGTGCAAGACGAAGGCTTCGGAATTTCTCTTCATCGGCTTTTCCTTCCCGGAACAACCTGATCTTTTTCTCTAAATCCAGAATGTCCTGTTCAACAACTGGATTTTCAATTTCGGTTCTAAAACTTTGCATGGTTAATAATTGTTTAAATGAAAAAAGTCCTTTCAGGTATCGCACTTAAAAGGACTTTTTTATAATTCGTTTTATAAATAAGACTTCTAAGTGTGAGGCGAATTGCGCAAACACATAAATTGCATGATGTTCATAATCAACCAGTTCACTTATTTTCTATTTTGTTATTTTATAAATCCAACTCCGGCAGTAGTGTTTGTTTGCGTATCTACCAGGATGAATCTTCCATTGGCCTTGTTCTTATCATAATTATCTGCGAATATCGGCTTGCTTAGTTTAATACTCACCTTGCCAATTTCGTTCAGCTTAAGAGAATTGGCCTGAGATAATCCTCCAAAATTAGTTTCTACATGACCTTCGATCCTGTCAATTTTGGCCAGTATTCCGTTGGTATTATGCTGTAACACATATTTATTCCCCGGAAGCAGGGCCTTATTATCCATCCAGCATACTGTAGCGTCCAGCAATTTTGTTTGCTGCGGGACCTCGCCAGACTTTACTAACATATCTCCCCGGGCCACGTTGATATCATCGGCCAGGCTAATAGTTACAGAGCTTCCGGCCGGGGCCTCTTCAAAACTTTCGTCAAAAAATTGTATCTCCTGTATCCTTGAAGAGGTCAAAGACGGAAGAACGGTCACCTCGTCACCAACTTTAAAACTGCTACCGCTTATCTTCCCAGCATACCCCCTGTAATCGTGATATTCATCGGTCTTTGGCCTGATTACGGTTTGAACGGCAAATCTTGCCTGACTTTCTTCTTCGAAATCTTCAGCTTTAATGGCTTCCAGATGTTCCAGGACAGTATCGCCTTCATACCATGACATTGCCAAAGATTTCTCCGCAATATTTTCTCCCCATAAGGCACTTACCGGAATAAAAGTGATGTTCTGCTCCTTAAACTCGCTTCGGCTTCTCAATTCCTGAAAATCTGCAACGATCTCATTGAAAACATCTTCTGAATAATTCACAAGATCCATCTTATTTACAGCCACGACCACTTCTTTCACCCTTAACAGGTTATTGATAAAAAAGTGCCTGTAGGTCTGCTCGATCACACCTTTCCTGGCATCGATAAGAATGATGGATGCCTGGGAAGTCGATGCTCCGGTAACCATATTCCTGGTATATTCCACATGCCCAGGAGTATCGGCGATGATATAGCTCTTCTTCCTTGTTGAAAAATAGATATGAGCCACATCTATAGTGATCCCCTGCTCCCGCTCAGCCACCAGTCCATCGGTTGCGAGGGAAAAATCCAGGTAATCAAGTCCCTTCCTACGGCTGTTTACCTCTATTGACTCAAGCTTATCTGAAGTTAAAGACCTGGTATCGTAAAGTAACCTCCCAATAAGAGTACTTTTCCCGTCGTCTACACTTCCTGCTGTTGCTATTTTTAAAACTTCCATTTTATTCTCTTTATTAGATCCTGAACCGCGTTCAGGCTGATATTCTTTTTACTCTAGAAATAACCCTGTTGTTTCCTGGTTTCCATCGCGGCTTCAGAACGTTTATCATCAATCCTTGCACCTCTCTCAGAGATAGCTGATTCTCTTATCTCCTGGACGATCTTGTCTATGCTGTCTGCATTAGACTCCACCGCTGCGGTACAAGTCATATCACCCACAGTTCTAAATCTCACCCTCCTTTTCACAGGGATCTCATTTTCTTCCCTGTACACAAATTCTGAAGCTGACCATAGCAAACCATCACGTTCAAAGATCTCCCTGTCATGAGCGTAATAGATGGAAGGGATTTCTATCTTTTCACTGGCTATATAACTCCAAACATCAAGCTCTGTCCAGTTGGAGATTGGAAAAACCCTTACGTTCTGTCCAATTTCAATCCTTCCGTTGAGCATATCAAATACCTCTGGACGCTGATTCTTTTCATCCCATTCTCCAAAATCATTTCTTACTGAAAAGATCCTTTCCTTGGCGCGGGCTTTCTCCTCATCACGCCGGGCTCCTCCTATACAGGCATCGAATTTGAATTCTTCTATGGCATCCAACAAAGTGTTGGTTTGCAAAGAATTCCTGCTGGAGTATTTTCCACTCTCTTCGATAGCTTTCCCACTATCTATATCGTCCTGCACATGACGCACTATAAGCTGAAGCCCAAGCTCCTCTACCAGCTTATCCCTGAACTCTATGGTTTCGGGAAAATTATGGCCGGTGTCAATGTGCAGAAGCGGAAAAGGAATCTTAGCCGGAAAGAAGGCTTTTTGAGCCAGTCTTACCAGGGTGATAGAGTCTTTCCCTCCAGAGAATAACAGCACGGGATTCTCAAACTGTGCCACCACCTCACGGAAGATATAGACCGCTTCGCTTTCTAAGGTATTTTGATTTAATACTGCTCCCATTTTATTCTTTTTTAAGCGTGTAAACCACACTCTCTGTTTCCTAATACTTTAGTTGGATCGAAATATTTGAATTCATTTGGCAATCCTTTTTCTGCCAGGTATACATCCAGTTCTTTATCACTCCAGTGATAGAATGGACTAACCTTTAACAAACCATCTTTGCTGTAACTGAGAATATCGATACTATCCCTGAATGCCGTCTGGCCTTTTCTCAAATTGGTAAACCAAAGATCCGGTTGCTGTTGCGCCATGGCTCTCTGGAAAGGTTCCAGCTTCACCTGGCGCGTAAACTCTTCATGCTTTGGGCTGTTCACTTCTGGTATCCCTCCAAAATAGGCGTCCCTGTATGCTGCTGTTTGTTTTGGTATATAGAGCTTTACATTAAGATGAAGTAAATCTATCACCTCACTGGCATGCCTGTAAGTTTGCGGAGTATTATAACCCGTATCGCACCATATTACCTTAATAGACGGGTCTTCGCTTACGCAGGCATGAAGTATCGCTGCTTCATAAGGCCTGAAATTAGTGGTTACCACAGGTTTATTACTGGCAGCCAGGGCCCATTTTATGATTTCATCAGGCTTTGCATCCCTGAACTTCTCATTCAAAATCTTTAATTCCTGTTCTGTATACTTTTTCATAACTAATCCCTCCCAAAATTTATAACGTTCCAAACTCTCTCATGAGCAAAATATAGGATCATCTTGGTCACCAATTCCACTGAACCTATTGCCAGCGCGGTTTCGATCTCTCCTGTAAGTAACCAGGATATTCCTATAGTATCTAAAGTCCCAACGATTCGCCAGCTAACTGTCTTTGCAATACTCCTAAGGGGCTTCTCTGAAGCCCTGTCTTTCTTAAAAGTCGTATCGGCTTTTGACTGGTTTATAAACATTCCTGCTATCATTTCTCTATTACCCTATCGGTTTACTAGGTTTTAGACAAAACTATACTTGAATTACCTAACAACCAACTATTTCACTAATTAAATTCTTATTTTAACATTTAGGTTATTGAGGAGTGGCAATATCCTTCAATGTATTTTCGCCAAGTATGTTTAAAGAAGCGTCTCTTAACTGGATCATAAGCTTGTGAACCGCACAGAGATTTTCATCTGGGCAATCGTCACATTTCTCATAATAATTAAGGCTAACACAGGGGACCATCGCGATTGGCCCTTCCAAAACCCGGATAACTGCGGTCATTTTTATCTCTTCCGGTTCTTTGATGAGATAATAACCTCCTCCTTTACCCTTTTTTGATCCCAGGAACCCCGATTTTCTTAACTCAAGCAGAATACTTTCCAGGAATTTCTGTGAAATATTCTCACTTTCGGAGATCTCTGAAGTCTGGACTGGTTTCCTGTCTTTTTTTCTGGCAATGTAGGCCAGCGCCTTAATTCCGTACTTGGTCTTTTTTGAAAGCATAAGACGAATATAAAAATATTCCTTCTGCTTCCTTTAATTGTTCAATGCGTTTTTTAAATCGTTAATAATATCTTCTAAAGATTCCAGGCCTACCGAAACCCTCACCAAACCTTCAGAAATCCCTGCGGCCTCCAGTTCTTCCTTAGATAATTTGCTGTGAGTGGTAGATGCCGGATGCGTCACTATTGTCCTGGTATCGCCCAGGTTTGCCGATCTTGAACAGAGCTCAAGTTTATCGATGAACTTTCGCCCGGCTTCAATTCCTCCTTTTATTTCAAATGAAACGATATTTCCTCCCTGCTTCATTTGCTTTTTCGCGATCTCATACTGTGGGTGCGATTTCAGAAAAGGATATTTTACATTTTCAGCTTTATTTTCAGTTTCAAGAAACTCTGCAACTTTCAATGCATTCTCGCAATGCCTGTCCAGTCTTACCGCCAGGGTCTCAAGACTTTTTGACAACACCCAGGCGTTGAATGGCGAAAGTGCAGGTCCTGTATTCCTGCTAAAGAGATAGATCTCTCTTATAAGTTCTTCACTTCCCACGGTAACTCCGCCAAGTACCCTCCCCTGGCCATCGATCAATTTGGTTGCCGAATGTATCACCAGGTCTGCTCCAAATTTTATTGGATTTTGCAGATATGGAGTTGCAAAACAATTATCAATGATCAATAACAGATCATGCTTTTTGGCGATCCTCCCAAGTTCCTCAAGATCCAGTATATCCACACCCGGATTAGTGGGCGTTTCTGCAAAAATGACCTTTGTTTCCGGCTTAATCAGACTTTCAATCTTATCGACTTCATTCACATTAAAATAGCTATGTGAAATATTCCACTTGGGGAAAAATTTGGTGAACAGGCTATGGGTAGAACCAAAAACAGCT
>JAWWBH010000036.1:0-17101 GCA_033721075.1 Christiangramia sp. | reverse complement strand
TAAATCTAGATGGTATCTTTGCAGCATGGCAAGAGATGAACAATTAAAAGAAAGATGGGAGAGAGTTCAGAAGAAACTTTCAAACCAGTTTGCAGATGGGGAATTGATGGAGCTTGATGCTCTAATTTATCTCATCGGGGTCCAGGAATTGGGGCAACCTCACAGGAAATATGAAAAGGACCATAAAATAGATCTTATGCATATAGCCATCTGCACTTTACTGGAGCCATATGGTTATTATGAATTTGATTTTTATGATGAAGAAGGCTGGCCTCATTTCAAGGTCAAGGAAGAGTTACCGGTCCTTAAGGCCGGGGAGCAGGCAGTTCTTATGAAAGAAGCTATTGTACATTATTTTATGGAGAAGGAATATATTTCGTAGATGGTGCCACATTTGTATTTCATTTCGTTTCCGGGTGACAGTGGGCCTATCTATCAGGAGACCATTTCCGGCAGATTACCGGTGGAGCCATTTAATACCTATAGTAATCTGTTCTTTCTTCTTATTATCATTTATTTTTCCCTTAGGGTATATAGTGACTATAAGAATCACAGATTTCTTGCCTGGAGTTTACCTATTCTTTTTATAGGATTTATTGGGGGTACAATTTATCATGCCACCCGAAGTCATGATGTATGGATGTATATGGACTGGTTGCCTATCGTTATACTTTGCCTTGCCGTTTCGGTGTATTATACCATTAAACTGAAAACTTCCAGAAGGAACAGGTTGCTTCTAATCCTGATCGTACTTTTCCTGGTTTTCGGTATAAGAATGATACCCTGGGTAAAAAGTCTTAAAACCTCGATTGGTTATATTGGGACAGCTGTAGGCTTGCTGCTTCCTATCCTTACCTATTTTTACACCACAAAACTTTACCACTGGGGATATATTCTACTGGCTTTTTTAAGTTTTGGGGTAGCGCTTGGTTTCAGGGTGATGGACAGGTTCATTTATGTAATGCCAATGGGTACACACTGGTTATGGCATTGCTTTGGTGCACTTTCAGTGTTCTTCCTCATTCAGTATATATATCACGATAAATTACCTTCAGAAAAGAATTATAAACCGGCGAAATCTGAATAAGCCTTTATAATGAACCGGTTTAGGATTAAATTTTATTAAATTTGCGCTTCCGAAAAGAAATCACCTATGATCGATAAAATTAAAGGGCATATTGCTGAGGTTGAAAGATTTAATGCCGGCACAAAAGACGAAATTGAAGCTTTTCGAATCAAATATCTTGGGAAAAAAGGCATTCTAAATGAGTTTTTTGCAGAATTCAGAAATGTACCCAACGAGCAGAAAAAGGAGTTCGGGCAGGTAGTTAATGAACTAAAAACTGCAGCCCAGGATAAGGTAAATTTCCTTAAAGAGGAATTGGAGAAATTACAGGAAGAAAAAGGTGTCTATGGAGATCTCTCCAGACCGGCAGAACCAGTGCAGATAGGTTCACGCCACCCTATTTCAATTGTAAGGAACCAGATCACCGAGATCTTTTCGAATATAGGTTTCAATGTTTCTGAAGGTCCCGAGATGGAAGATGACTGGCATAACTTTACTGCCCTTAACCTTCCCGAATATCATCCGGCTAGGGATATGCAGGATACCTTCTTTATTCAAACTGATCCGGATATCCTTCTAAGGACCCATACTTCATCGGTACAGGTGCGTTATATGGAAGAAAATAAACCACCTATAAGAACCATTTCTCCTGGAAGGGTGTTCAGAAATGAGGCTATTTCAGCGCGTTCTCACTGTATCTTCCATCAGGTGGAAGGTTTATATATAGATAAGGATGTTTCTTTTGCAGATCTTAAGCAAACCATTCTGTATTTTACTAAACAGCTCTTCGGAAAGTCTAAAATCCGCTTAAGGCCTTCCTATTTTCCGTTTACAGAGCCAAGTGCTGAAGTAGATGTATACTGGGGTCTGGAAACGGAAACCGATTACAGGATCACCAAGGGAACAGGATGGCTTGAAATCATGGGCTGCGGAATGGTAGATCCTAATGTGTTGAGAAATTGTAATATAGATCCAAAAGAATATTCAGGCTTCGCTTTTGGGATGGGAATAGAAAGGATTGCCATGCTGTTATACCAGATAGAGGATATTAGAATGTTCTACGAGAATGATCTTCGTTTCCTTGAACAATTCAAATCGGCCCTGTAGTGAAGAAATATGGCATCATCATACTGGCAATTCTGGTTATAGCAGCCATACTCTATGCGACTTTTGTTATAGCGCTTATCAAGATCACTCTTGGACTCATCTTAATAGCGGTCACTGTACTGCTGGTATGGCTTATCTGGCATAAGATTAAAAAGAAAACAAAAGACAGGTTTTGAAAAAGGATATTGAAATTCCACAGGTAAAAGATGTATTTGTAGCTGCTGTAAGGGAATTCAATGAAGAATTTCAGGCAGATGAATGGAATGTTTACCTGATCAATGATTCCTCACAGGACCTGGAGATGGTTCTTATCGTTGCCAAAGGTCATGATAAAAAGAGGGAGACGTCGGTGATGCGACACAAAATTGAAAAGCTGCCATCTAAGAACTTCGCTAAGATAGAGTTTATCCAGGATGAGGTTCTGGCTTTGAACAATGAATTCAGAGTGAGTTATTTTTCCAATTCCAAAATGTTCGATAAGAAATTTGTCTTTTCTAAAAATAGTATCAGAGAGTCAGAACTGGATGAGATTCCTTTAATTCCGAAAAAAGGCGTCCTTGCCAAATAAACAGATAATAAAAAAGGCCCTGTATTGAGGGCCTTTTTTATGACTAATCATAAACTTTTAGTGCGTGTGTTCGTGCTCTGAATGATCATTGTACTGACCTGATAGGAAAGAATAATCATCACGGATTATTTCTCCTTCCACAATTAAATTATTGTGCTCAAGGTCATTATTGAATTCAAGAGTCGCTCCGCGGTTAAGGATCAAATTTCCGGTAACGATTAACGTTCCGTTCATGTTAAGATGAGATTTGTTATTTATAATAAGGTCCTGTGGCTGTTCGTTAGAACCTACCATCATCATTCCTACTACGGTTAACTCTCCAGAGTTGTGGATTCTTGCAGAACCCTCCACGTCAAGGCCTCCGCAAATACTTAGCATTCCGCCTACACTTAGGTTTTTAAGTTTGGTAATCCCTCCAAATAATCTAGGCTCGGCAGAGTGAGGAACTGAAAGACTTTCAGATCCGGTATATTCCTCCAGGCCTTCACAACTGGCATAGCCTTCCAGCATCCAGTCTGGATTGTGGATTGCAATCATCCAGTCTGGATTATGAATCGCGATCATCCAATCTGGATTGTGGATCTTGGTAGTGATCTCAGTTTTTGTTTTCTCTTTTGAAATAGAAAGCTCTTCGGTTTGGACCTGGTCAGAAACAGTTTCTGTTTGACAACCGATGAAAGCCAGGCCTGCAATTAGACCTAAAACTAATAGTTTTTTGTTCATGATACTTTGGTTAATTAGAGATTTGGTAATGTAAAAGTAATACATAATTGGAGAACTTATGCAAAAAAAACCGCCGAAATGTATAAATGTCAGTGGATTAGAAGGATATAAGTAAGAAAAAAACTACAGAATTAGTCCAATTTGTCAACTAATTTCTTAAAAACCTTTTTTGGGTTCTTTCCTTCGTAGAGAATTGCATAAACCGCATTTATAATAGGAGTCTTAGCTTTTTTATCCTTATTAATCTTGTAAGCGCTTTCAGTAGCATAGTAGCCTTCAGCAATCATGCTCATTTCCATCTGGGCACTTTTAACCGTATAGCCCTTGCCTATCATATTACCAAACATGCGGTTACGGCTAAAAATGGAATAGCCGGTTACCAGAAGGTCGCCCAGATAAGCAGAGTCATTTATATTTCTTTTCATCTTGTGCACTTTCTTAATGAATTTTTTCATTTCTCTGATAGCATTGCTCATCAGTACACTCTGAAAGTTATCACCATAGCCCAGTCCATGTGCAATTCCGGCTGCAATGGCATAGATATTCTTAAGAACTGCCGCATACTCGGTGCCAATCACATCATCACTTATCTTGCAGGTGATATAGTCGCTGCCAAGGTAGCCAGCTACTATTTCTGCCTTTTTTTCATCCTGGCAAGCCACGGTGAGGTAGGAAAGTCTTTCCAGGGCCACTTCTTCAGCATGGCAGGGTCCTGTAAGGACTCCAATATTTTCCATTGGAACATCAAAATACTGATTGAAATGCTCCCCAACGATAAGGCTTGTTTCAGGGACGATTCCTTTGATTGCAGAAAAAACTACTTTGTCATGCAGCGGAATACTAAGATTATCAAGCTCACGCTTTAAAAATGCCGAAGGTATTGCGAAGATGATATAATCAGACGCATTTACAACTTCGTTTATATCATTGCTAAGATTGAGCTGATTTACATCAAACTCTACAGAACTCAGGTAATTAGGGTTGTGCTCCTGCTTTTTAATATGTTCTACGGCATAGACACTGCGCATATACCAGTTAACCTTTTCCAGATTCTCACACAACATTTTTACTATGGCAGTGGCCCAGCTACCACCACCAATCACACCAAAACTAGGGGTTTTATCCATATAAATTCATTCTGTGTGTCAAAAATAGTCAAATTTACAGTTATTTAAAGTTTTTAGCTTTTTTTCATAGTGATTGTTGCGGATTTTTCAATAAAACCGATCTTAAACTTTAACAGTATAAGCTCACTTTAGAGGCAATCTGAGGAATCTATTTCCGTTATTTAATTGTTCTTCCCGTTCATCTTTTCTGGAAGGACAATTCTTAGTTTTTTTGGTTGGTTATTTAGTTGAAAAAACCGTTTCGTAAGAGGCGGTTTTTTTAATTGTCGTAGCTTTTTTGGAAAATTTTAGGAGTGGAGCCTGCATATAACTTGATTGGCTTTTGTACATTTAAATACAAACACTAAATAACAGAAATGGGAATATTTTCTTTTATTAAAGATGCCGGAAAGAAAGTTTTTGGGTTAGACAAGGCCAGGACAAGGGAGGCCGGAAAAACTTCCGAACTTGAGAAAGAGGAGAGAAAAGAAAATGAAAAAGCTGCCCGAAAACTTGAACAGATCATTCTGGACCTTAATTTGAAAATTGAAAACTTAAAAATTAACATTGAGAATGATATGGCCGTAGTTACAGGGAAAGCCATGGATCAGGCCACGAGAGAAAAGATAATTCTGGTGGTTGGGAATTCTGAAGGTATAGCCCAGGTAGATGACAGGATGGATGTGGAGAATGTTGAACCGGAAGCGGTCTTTCATACTGTAGAGAGAGGAGATACTCTAAGCAAGATTTCAAAGGAGCATTATGGGGATCCAAACCAATATCCATTGATATTTGAGGCTAATAAACCTATGCTTCAGGATCCAGATAAGATATATCCCGGCCAGGTATTAAGAATTCCACCTCTGGGTGAAAGAAGATAAAAAAAGGACTGTTTAAAAATTTTGAGAATGTTAAACTGAGAGCAGTCGACGTTCTAGAGCTTGTAGTTCCACTATGAAAAAAGGAGGATCAATCAGCTAAAATGAATATTCAAAATGGGTTTTTAAACAGTCTTTTTACAATTATATGAGATAGGGTTTGCTTCCTTGATCTATCAGATTGTAATACCTATTTATAAAAATTCATTTCATCTATATATTCCCACACCTGTTTATCAAGTAATGGCCGCACATTCTTAGCGTCTTTTATTGATTTTCTTATGAAGGTTGCAGAGATCTCTATCACCGGGGCGTCGATCTTCCTTATCTTTGGATTATCCCTGAATTGGGGAGCCATTGAGCCTGAACCTATCCTGGGATAAATATAGATTTCATGATTTTCCAGGATCACCTCGTAATTCTTCCATTTGTGAAAGTTCTTCAGGTTATCTTCCCCCATGATAAGGCAAAATGCATTGGAAGGATATTTTTCCTGAAGATGTACCAGGGTATTAATAGTATAATTTGGTTGCGGGAGACCAAACTCTATGTTGCTGGGCTTTAATTTTTCATAGGTCTCACAGGCCCGGAATACCATTTCCAGGCGGTGGTGATTATCAAGCAGACTGTTTTTTTTCTTATGTGGATTGTGAGGAGTAACCACGAGCCATACTTCATCAAGGTCTGAATATTCTGCCATGTGATTGGCTATGATCAGATGCCCGGTATGGATAGGATTAAAGGTTCCAAAGAATAGGCCTACTTTTTTGTTCATTTTGTAGTTTTTTCAGCACCCACATAATTAGAGACAAGCTCATAAGCTTCCTCCAGGGCGATCCCAAGATCGTTATTCTCAATAATGAAATCGAATTGAGGGGCTGTGGCAAGTTCAATGGAGGCTTTGGCTACCCTCATATTTATCTTATCGGCGCTCTCTGTCTTTCTCTTTTTCAAACGTATCTTAAGTTCTTCTATACTTGGAGGTTTTACAAAAACAGCCAGGGTCCTTTCCGGGTAAATGTTCTTAATGTCTAGGCCACCAACCACATCTATATCAAAGATCACATGCTTACCTTCCTTCCAGATACGCTCTACTTCACTTTTCAAAGTGCCATAGAAGTTATCCCGGTAAACTTCCTCCCATTCCAGGAACTCATCATTTTTGATCTTCTGCTTGAAATCCTTAAGAGAAAGAAAATAGTAATCTTTTCCATCCACCTCATTTTCCCGAGGTGCGCGGGAGGTAGCCGAAATGGAAAAATCAAGTTTTAATTCCGGATGTTTTAATAAGTGACGTACTATGGTTGTCTTTCCCGATCCAGAAGGAGCCGAAAAAACAATAAGTTTCCCTTCGCTCATTTAGAGTACATTTAGAAGTTGTTCTTTAATCTTCTCCAGTTCGTCCTTCATTTGAACTACTAATTGTTGCATAGGCGCGTAATTGGACTTACTGCCTATGGTATTTATTTCGCGACCTATTTCCTGTGAGATGAAGGCCAGTTTTCTACCGTTAGAGTCTTTAGTGTTTAGCGTTTTCTGAAAATAGTCCAGGTGATTGTCCAGTCTCACTTTTTCTTCAGTGATGTCGAATTTTTCAATATAATAAATCAGCTCCTGTTCAAACCGGTTCTCGTCTACCTGCTCCTTGAGCTCATCGATGCCTTTTCTAAGTCTTTCCTTAACAGCATCCACCCTGTCCGGGTCCATTTTTATCACCTTTTTCAAGAGGTCATGAATATTGGAGATCCTTAATTTCAGGTCTTTTTCAAGGGCCTTCCCTTCATCATTCCTGAAATTATTGATCTCTTTCAGAGCTTCATTTACCGCTTTTTCCACGGCTTTGAATTCTTCTTTATCAATTTCTTCCCTTTCTGTCTTCAGGGCATCGGGCATCTTAACGGCCATCTTCAGCAATTCGATCTCTGTGGCATTAACAATATCCCTTAACTGGTCCATATAATTTTTAACCACCCCGGTATTCACATTGGTCGACGTCTGTTCCCCGGTATATTCCACATATATTGAAAGATCTACTTTACCCCTGCCCAGGGAATTGGAGATAAGATTTCGAAGGTCCAGTTCCTTTTCCCTGTACTGGGAAGGAATGCGCGCATTCAGGTCAAAATTTTTGCTGTTGAGAGACTTTAGCTCTACCGTAATCTTTTTATTGGGAATTTGAATGATGCTTTTCCCAAAGCCTGTCATAGATTGAATCATGCCTGAATTTTAAAAGCTTGCGCAAAGATAATCAATTCTATAGCATCTCCAATTCATGGAACACAAGAACAAGCCTGTAGACAGGCTCTAAATCTTTGCTTCAATAAAATCGGTTGCTCTTTTTTCATGATAATAGATGGAAGTACTGGTAACAAATCCAACATGACCGCCATAAGGAGGAACTTCCAGAAACAGATTTTTCGAATCTTCTGCAATTTTATAAGGATAACAACCGGCGGAAAGAAAACTGTCATTTTCTGCATTTATGAGCAGGGTGGGAGTTTTGATCTCTGAAAGGAAATTATTGGCGCTGGCTTTATTATAATAATCTGAAGCATCCTTATAACCATGTGCCCTTGAAGTATACAAATCGTCGATATCCCTTAATGAATTACAGGAGGAGATTTTCTCTTTACTGATATAATCTGGAAATTTTTGAGCTCTGGCATACAGATGCTGTTTCAGGTTCAATTCAAATCGTTTGGAATAGACAAAATTCCTCATTCTGTTAATTGCGCCTAAGGAGCCTTCCAGGTCGCAGGGGACAGAGACTCCTGTAGCGCCCACGATCTCCCTGGGGATACTTCTGTTTTCTCCAAGGTATTTCAACATCATATTCCCGCCCAGGCTGAAACCTACAAGGGCTATTTTAGAATATCTTTTAAGGGAAAGGACGTGGGTTATAACTTCAGCAAGATCATCGCTGGCGCCGGCATGGTAACTGCGAAAATGCCGGTTTAGTTCTTCACTACATCCTCGAAAGTTCATGGCCGCAACATTCCAGCGTATATTATTAAAGGCGCGTGCCATTCCTTTCATATAAGGCCTGCTGGCATTACCAGCGAGCCCATGAAGAAGAATTACAAGTTTATCAGTATCCCTTTGTTTACAATAACTCCAGTCCAGATCTAAAAAATCGCCATCACTTAATTCAATTCGTTCCCTTTCGTAGAGCGGTAACTCTACCTTTCTAAGGGTGGCCGAATATATTGTGGATACATCAGCATTTTTGAAGATCCCTGGAGGAATATAGTTTCCTGTGATTACCGGCATTCCTTTTCAATTTTAGGATAAACTTAGGTAAAATAAGCTATGCATGCATATTATTTATCCCTAGTTTTGAATAAAATGTAGACTTATGTACGCTAAGAAATTCGAGATAAGATGGAGTGACCTTGATGCCAACCGACATTTGGCAAATTCAGCCTTCATCAACTTAATGAGCCATACCCGTATGGGTTTTCTAATGGAGAACGGTTTTGGTCATGAACAACTTTCACATTATAAGCTTGGCCCTATAGTTTTCTATGAACATATATATTATTTCAAGGAAATTTTTGCCGGGGAGCCTGTTACAGTGACACTGGAGCTCAACGGGCTTTCTGAAGACGGGATGTATTTTGAATTCATTCATAATATCTACGACCATAATGGGAATAATTGTGCTAGCTGTGAAATGATGGGGTCGTGGATTGATCTTGAAAAAAGAAAACTTACTTCGCTACCAGAGGATCTTTTTGAAAAACTTGACCTGACTCCAAAATCAAAGAATTTCAGGACCTTGACCAAAGAAGATACCAGAAAATACGGGAAACGCCCACAGGATCTCACAAGGGAGGAACTGGAAAACCTGGATTAACATGTCTCAAACGAACGTACATGATATCTGGTATGCCTGTTACGGATCCAACATCAGGGAAGAGCGGTTCCTGTGTTATATCAATGGTGGAACCCCACCGGGTGCGATAAGGAATTTTACAGGTTGTGCAGATAAGACCAAACCTAAAGAGAGCAGAAAGATAAAAATTGACAGGGAAATGTATTTCGCGAAGGAATCGGTTACCTGGAATGGTGGTGGGATCTGCTTTTTAAGACCAGAAGAAAATAAGAACTTTGAAACCCTTGGGCGAAGTTATTTGATAAATACCGGCCAGTTCAATGACCTTGTAAGGCAGGAGCTTAAGTTTGACGGCGAGCTTGTTATTGATTTTGATAAGCTCATAAAGGATGGTTCATACAATTGTATGACCGATGGCCGCTACGGCCTGTTGTTATATCTGGGAGAAATGCAAGGCAACCCCATTGTGACCTTCACCAGCGAAAAATTTCTGGAAGAAGAAATAAATTCGCCTAACCGGGCTTATCTTTCAACAATCATAAATGGTATAAGAGAGATATATCGGTTAGGTGATGAAGAACTTCATGAATATTTCAGACAGAAAAAAGGAATAAAAGGTTGGGCTATAGAAAGTGAATTACGTGAAATCATAAGGGATTCAGCTTAAGAGATGACGGGCTTATGCTTTAACACTTGTTTTCCTGACACTTACCAAATAAACTCCCGTAAATACTAAAATTGCGGCAATTGCTTTCACCAGCGTTAGTTTATCGGCTCCAACAGCGATCGCGAAGGCAATGGCTATCAATGGTTGTAGATAGATAAAGGCGCTTATGGTCGCGGCAGATAGCTGTTTTAATGCGTAAATGTTCAAAAGGTAGGTCATAAAGGTAGTACCAACCACTACATAAGCCATTTTCCAGATGGCATCAAAGGGCAGTTCTGACCATTGCACATCTGTGAATTCTCCTATAGTTACCGGTAAATTGATGAAGATCGCAATTAAAAATAGCCATTTCATGAGTGTAATAGAGCTGTATTTTTTAGTAAGAGGTTTTACCAGGATCAGATAAAGCCCGTAAGAGAATGCGTTTACAATGAACAGGATATTACCCATCGGTACATTGGGTGCATTTATGCTTTCATCTCTACTGAAAAGTACCAGGACCAGAGCGCCGGCCATACCAATAATAATCCCGAGTGTCTTTAAGAATGTGATCCTTTCATTGATTAAAAAAGAGGCAAGTATCAAAACCATCACCGGTGATAATGTGATGATAACGGAACTGTTTATAGGGGTAGACAGGCTAAGTCCTTTAAAGAAAAAAAGCATATTTATCACCATGCCGAACACAGCACAGCCGAGTATACGGGGCCAGTCGGAAGTAGCGATCTTTTCTTTTGGAGCAAATAGACTGATGATCCAGAACAAAATGGCTGCACCGGTCACCCTTAGCAAAATAAATCCGAAAGGTTCAATATAGGCAGGCATAAGCCCCTTTGCAAGTGTGTGGTTTATTCCGTAAATGGTACTGGCAGCAAATGCTGCGAGGATGGCAAGGGCCCTCTTATTCTTCATGAATAGATTCTTTGGCAGCTGCTACGGTCTTTTTTGAATTCCCGATGAATATTTTATCGTTATTGATAATCACCGGGCGTTTAAGAAAGGTATAGTGTTCAAGAATCAGGTTCTTGTAGCGGCCTTCATCGAGATCTTCGTTTTTAAGATCCCGTTCTTTATAAAGTCTTGCCCTCTTACTGAACAGCGCTTCATAACTGCCCGCAAGTTCCTCCATCTCCTCGAGTTGTTCTTCTGTTATTGCATCTTCTTTTATATCCTGTAAGATGAACGAGGACGGAGGATCAAGTTCTTTTAAAATCCTTTTACAGGTATCGCAGGTCGAGAGATGATATATTTTTTTCATTACAGAAAACTTTTGATCACAAAGAACGTACATTTCAGGAAATGGACATTTCCTTTTTAAAAAAGCTTCACATTTAAACCTGCTTTTTGCTGACGCTTATTTTCAGGAATTCTTCTATTTCATCCCTGTTATAGGTAAGTACAAAATGTCCTTCAGCATAAGGAGCGATCTCGTAGGCATTAAAATGGAGTATAATTTTATCTTTAGTAATCCCTATGTTCCTGGGAAGATGGAACTGGTCATTTTCGAAGAGCATGCCAGTGCTGTTGATGTTACTGTCTGCAGGGATATCCTGTTTTTTTCGGAAATCCTTTTCTACAAAATCCATGAATTCATCTGTAAAAAGATCGTCACTGTCAAGGTTTTTACCGGTTTCAGGATCAAAATTCAGATAATCAGTGCTGCGGTAACCATGGGCTCCCCCCGTGAACATATCGGTATTGAATTGAATACATAACACATTTTGATCTTTAAAGACAACTTTGCCATTTATGGTAGCTTCCCAGGGCAGGTCATATTCAGGAAATTCACTGGCCGTTTCCCTGTAATTTTTTATAAAACTTTCAGCTAGTTCTTCAGGGCTTTCCTCACCTCCTTCTTCCTGATAATCGATAGTGTTTCGCAGGAAATCCTCTATGCTTTCATTGATTTTTTTTGCCTGGTCTTTACCCTTTTCAGCGACAGGAAAGCTCAAACTTATAAAAGTGCATTTCCCTTCTTCGGGATGGCAGTCATCCAGTCTTTTTTCTATGGTTTTTGAAGAAAAGGAAAGGCTTTCCTCTGTTTTCTTTTTATTTTCTTTGGGATCATCAGCACAGGAAACCAGCAACGAGATGATAGTAATTGCAATAAGGAATCTTTTCACAGCGAATACTTGTTAAATAACATGCTAAAGGTAAAGGCAATTTTGTGAATGCCCAACAGGCTCACTACATTTGTTTTTCAAATTTTCAGGAAAATATTCCGAAAATACATACTTAATGATAGCCAAAAATTCGATCAATATATTTGAATGAGTAGGTTCTAATTTTTTAGATATGAAATTCAATACAAAAACGATACATGGAGGCCAGGAAAATGCCGATCCGGCTTACGGTTCTGTAATGCCTCCAATTTACCAGACCAGTACATATTCACAAAGTACGCCGGGTGGCCATAAAGGCTTTGAGTATTCCCGAAGCGGTAATCCAACCAGGACGATGTTGGAAAAATCCCTTGCAAGCATCGAGAATGGAAATTACGGCCTTGCTTTTGGCTCTGGCCTTGCAGCAATAGATGCGGTAATAAAACTCTTTAAACCTGGGGACGAGATCATTTCTACTAATGACCTGTACGGAGGATCTTACCGGCTGTTCACCAGGATATTTGAAGGTTTGGGCATTAAATTCCATTTCATCGGCATGCAGGATGCTGCCAAAATCGAGGAATATATCAATCCAAATACTAAGCTCATATGGGTGGAAACTCCAACCAACCCTATGATGAACATAATCGATATAGAAGCGGTTTCAGCCATTGCAAAAAAGAACGAGCTTTTACTTGCCGTAGATAATACCTTTGCGACTCCATACCTTCAACAACCACTTGATCTCGGCGCCGATATTGTGATGCACAGCGCGACCAAATACCTGGGTGGCCACAGTGATGTAGTGATGGGTGGTCTTATTGTGAAAGATGAAAAACTGGCCGAAAAACTCTATTTTATCCAGAATGCAAGTGGAGCTGTTTGCGGACCTCAGGATAGTTTTCTGGTGCTGCGCGGAATCAAGACCCTGCATTTAAGAATGCAGCGGCATTGTGAAAATGGTGAGGCCGTGGCAAAGTTCCTGAAATCCCATCCAAAGGTGGATAAGGTCTACTGGCCGGGATTCGAAGATCATCCTAACCATGATATCGCTAAAAAGCAGATGAAGGCTTTTGGAGGCATGATCTCTTTTACTACCAAAGAGAATACCCTTAAAAGTGCTACCCGGATAGTTGAAAAACTCGAGGTTTTCACACTTGCTGAATCTCTTGGAGGTGTGGAATCACTTGCCGGCCATCCAGCAACCATGACCCATGCTTCAATTCCTGCTGAAGAAAGAGCCAAGACCGGAGTGGTGGATTCGCTTATAAGACTGAGTGTGGGGATCGAAGATGAAGAAGATCTGCTGGCCGATCTTGAACATGCCATTGGTTAGGTTATATAGATTTGGAATAATTTTATAGCCTGTATTACCGGGCTTTCCTTTTAAAAAAACACTATGAAAAAAGTTTTATTGTTTTCATTAATCTGGGTATTGGCGATCAACCTTTCATTAGCCCAGAAGCTGGATTCTCCCAATGGAAATCTAAAAATGGATTTTTCACTCCTGGAAGACGGGACACCTTTTTACAGTCTTACCTATAAAGATAAAGCGGTTATTGAACCAAGTAAACTGGGGTTAGACCTTAAAGAGGAGAAAGATCTCCTTGATGGTTTTAGTATTGCAAATACCGAAGAATCCTCCTATGATGAGACATGGGAGCCTGTTTGGGGAGAAGTGAGTGAAATTAGAAATCAATATAATCAACTGGAAGTAGAGTTATTGCAGGAAGATACCGGCAGGAAAATGATCCTTCGCTTTCGCCTTTTTAATGACGGACTCGGTTTCAGGTATGAATTCCCAACCCAGGAAAATCTAGGGCATTTTGTGGTGAAGGATGAAAGAAGTGAGTTCGCCATGACAGGAGATCACACCGCTTTCTGGATCCCGGGAGATTATGATACTCAGGAATATGATTATACGGAGACCAGACTTTCAGAAATAAGGGGTAAAATGGAAGAGTCAATAACTTCAAATTTGTCTCAGACCTCTTTTTCTCCAACCGGTGTGCAGACTTCACTGATGATGAAAACTGATGAAGGTTTATACATTAACCTTCACGAAGCTGCACTTATAGATTATTCAACAATGCATCTTGATCTTGATGATAAGGAGATGGTCTTTACCTCCTGGCTTACTCCAGATGCCAATGGAGATAAGGCTTTTATGATCACTCCTGCCAAAATTCCATGGAGAACCATCATGGTTAGTGATGATGCGCGTGATATCCTGGCTTCAAAAATGACCTATAATTTAAATGAGCCTTCCAAAATAGATGATACTTCCTGGATAGAACCTATGAAATATATTGGGGTTTGGTGGGAAATGATCACAGGAAAGAGTTCATGGCATTATACAGATGAGTATAAGGCTGTGAAAATAGGCGAGACCGATTTTGAAGCTGCTGAACCTAATGACACTCATGCGGCAAATACAGAGCATGTTAAGGAATATATAGATTTTGCGGCAGAGCATGGCTTTGACGGCGTGCTTGTTGAAGGCTGGAATATAGGCTGGGAAGACTGGTTTGGACATTCAAAGGATTATGTTTTCGACTTCGTGACGCCTTATCCGGATTTTGATGTAGTGGAAATTCAGGAGTATGCTGAAAACAAAGGAGTAGAAATGATCATGCACCACGAGACCTCTTCTTCGGTAAGAAATTATGAGCGGCACCTTGATACGGCGTACCAGTTCATGAAGAAATATGGTTACGATGCGGTGAAAAGCGGTTATGTGGGAGATATACTTCCGCGTGGAGAGAATCATTACAACCAGTGGATGGTAGATCACTACCTCTATGCCATTAAAAAGGCGGCCGATTATAAGATCATGGTAAATGCCCACGAAGCAGTTCGTCCAACAGGAGTAGCCAGAACCTGGCCAAACCTTATCGCGAATGAATCGGCTCGCGGAACGGAATACCAGGCCTTTGGAGGTTCAAAACCCAATCATGTTACCGTCCTTCCTTTTACAAGACTTATTGGAGGACCTATGGATTATACGCCCGGGATCTTTGAGATGGATATCAGTAAGCTGAATCCCGACAATGATTCTCACCTGAACAGTACTTTGGCGAACCAGCTTGCGCTATATGTCACCATGTACAGTCCGTTGCAAATGGCTGCCGATCTTCCGGAGAACTATATGAAATTTCCTGATGCCTTTCAGTTCATCAAGGATGTTGCTGTAGACTGGGATGAAAGCATCTACCTGGAAGCAGAACCGGGTGATTATATTACTGTGGCAAGAAAGGAAAAAGGCGGGAATGACTGGTTTGTAGGAAATGTGAACGGAAATGAAGCAAGAACTTCAAATATTAAATTTGATTTTCTGGATAAAGATAAAACCTATATTGCAACGATATATTCTGATGCTCCCGATGCTCATTATAAGACCAATCCTCAGGCCTATGAGATCAAAAAGTACAGGGTGGACGGCAGATCCAGGCTTTCGCAGAAGTCTGCTCCCGGTGGAGGATATGCCATAAGTATCATGGAAGCCGATAAAAGCGAAGCCAGGAAACTGAAAAAGCTATAACATCTATATAAAGCACTTACCTGCTGAGGTTAATCTCTTGACAGGTTCTGGCTTATTTTTTAATTTGGATCATAAGAGAGCCTGAAATGTTCAGGCTAATGTAAAAATGTGGGCTATGGGCAACAGATTGATTTTTTGCCTTATTTTCTTTTTCTCTGTGAATACATACAGCCAGCATTGGAGGGAGATCAGGGAATTTGAAGTGGGACCTATGCTTAATTATCATCATACCTCACTCTTTGTAGCAAATGACCTGTTTAATGAAGATGATAAAGCAGGTTTCTCTAATTCCGGTTTTGAACCGAACTATGGTTTGGGGATATACGTGATCTATTATTTAAAGCCAAAAATAGGGGTTGGAGCCGAACTTTTTTACGATCGTACTTCTTCTTCCCAACTAGAGGACGACAATCATTATAATTCTCTTACCTTTTTACCCTATGTAAATTATGACCCGTTCAGGCGGGTGAGGAATCTTTATTTTGGAGCGGGAATAGGTGTTTCCTTTATTCAGGAAGCGCCGGAGTATGGACCGAAAGTAAAAGAAGAAGATATCAGGGTGATTACGATTCCTGTGAAATTATCAGCTTCCTACAGGATAAGGAACCAGGTAACCTTTGAAGTAGGTGTTTATGCAGAAGCCATGGAAGTGGTTATGGACCAGGTGAGAAGGAATGCCTTTTTCTTTGGCATGAAAGTTCCCTTAAACCGTGTTTTTGGTGGTTACCGGTAGGAAATATTTCTAAAATATTTCTTCAAAGACACTAATAAGTTTCCTTACTTCTTTTTGTGTATTATAGTGAACCAGGCTAACCCTTACCACCCCATTCTTTTCTTCAAGATGAAGGGCTTCAATCAGTTTCTTTGCGTAAAAATCACCAAATCTTATCCCGATCCTATGTTTGTCTACCTTTTCAACGATCTCATTGCTCTTCAGTTTTGAGTGTACGAATGAAACAGTGGGGACTCGCCTTGAAGCTTCCGCTTCAGGGATTCCAATTATCTTTACTTCAGGAATTTCATTCAGGTACTCTAAGAGAATAGAAGCCAGCTTTTCCTCATGGGCCGCAATTAGACCGAATGTCTTTGTAAGCCTTGCCTGAAAATCTTCATCCTTTTTCCGGTTAAAATGACGCCTGTAAATCTCATTGTAATATTCGATGATCCCGAGCGTACTGTAAGTAAGCTCAAAATTAAAATTCCCGGGTTGTAACTTATAAGGCACTTCTTTCTTTCCGATGAAATAATGGTTTAAGCTATCCAGTTTCTGCAGCAGTTTATGTTTTCCATACATTACCGCCAGGTGAGGCCCGTAGGTTTTATACCAGCTGAAGGTGTAAATGTCGGCGTCCAGTTCCCTCACGTCTACTTTACGATGAGGTGCATAGGCTACCCCATCTACACAGATAAGCGCTCCTGCTTTATGTACCTCTTTAGCTATACTTTTTATCGGATTGATGGTTCCCAGCACATTCGAGGCATGGGTCACGGCTACCAGTTTAGTGCGG
>JAWWBH010000035.1:0-17152 GCA_033721075.1 Christiangramia sp. | reverse complement strand
GATTTTGTGGATGCCTTTGATAAACTGAAAGAATATCAGGAAACTACAGCCGACTGGATATTTGGTTATCTGAGTTATGATCTTAAAAATGATGTGGAAGACCTTACTTCTTCCAATTATGACGGACTCCAGTTTCCGGATCTTTACTTTTTCCAGCCTCAGAAAATTATCCTTCTAAAGGAAAAAAAGATCGAATTTCATTATCTGAGAATGGTTGACGATGAAATTGAACAGGATTTTAAAGATATATGTGAAATTGGAGCCTTATCCACTGCGGATAGAAAGAGGGTGAATGTGACTTCCCGCATCTCGAAAGAAGAATATAAGAATAGGGTGGAATCTATGTTACGACATATTCACAGGGGAGATATTTATGAAGCTAATTTTTGTCAGGAATTTTATGCTGAGAATGTAAATATTGATGCTCTTGATATCTATCGGTCCCTCAATAAAATATCCACACCTCCTTTTGCCGTTTATCTGAAGCTTGAAAATTTCCATCTTATTTCGGCCTCACCGGAACGTTACCTGAAAAAGAAAGGAAAGATGTTGTTATCCCAGCCAATTAAAGGAACTGCCCGGAGGGCTTCAGATGTGGAGCAAGATCTGAAAATTGCGGCTGAACTTGCCAGTGACCCTAAAGAGCAATCAGAGAATGTGATGATCGTTGACCTGGTAAGAAACGATCTTTCCAGAATCGCCGAAAAAGGCAGTGTTCAGGTAGACGAATTATGCAAGGTTTATACATTTAGACAGGTGCATCAGCTTGTTTCGAGTGTGACCGCGAGACTCGCCGAAGGTATTCCACCGGTTGAAGCCATTCGGAGTAGTTTTCCTATGGGGAGTATGACCGGTGCACCAAAGATCTCGGCCATGAAGATCATAGAGGAGCTGGAAGTATCCAAACGGGGACTTTACAGCGGTGCTGTGGGCTATTTCACTCCCACTGGAGATTTCGATTTTAATGTAGTTATTAGGAGTATACTTTATAATTCATCAAACAAATATTTATCATTTTCGGTAGGTGGGGCGATCACCGCAAAATCTGATCCTGAAAAGGAATATGAAGAATGTCTTCTCAAGGCAAAAGCGATGCGCGAGGTACTAACTAATTTATAAGAATTTTAAAATTCAATTTTACCATCATAGCTGGGAACAAAAAAAGTAAATCCCTTCTAAGAGGATTTAGGTTCGCTCTTTTGTATATTTGGTAAGCAATGGAAAAAGCCTTCAAGAATCTGGTGAAATCTGAATTCCCGTATTTGTGCGGAAGCAAATTATTGCTGGCGGTTAGCGGTGGGGTAGACAGCGTGGTACTGGCCCATTTATGCCACGATTCAAAACTTGATTTTTCCATTGCCCACTGTAACTTTAATTTAAGGGGTGATGAGAGCGACGGTGATGAAAGCTTTGTGGTAGATCTCGCAGACTCCCTTGATGTAGAGGTCTATACCCAGAGTTTTGATACTCAGAAATATGCGGAAAACAAAGGTATTTCCATTCAGATGGCCGCAAGAGAGTTGCGTTATGAATGGTTCGAGGAACTTAGCGGCTCCGTGCATTTTGATTATACCCTTACAGCCCATCACGCCAATGATAACCTGGAGACATTTCTTATCAACCTAATCCGGGGAACGGGCCCCGAGGGTCTTACCGGGATCAAGAGGGAAAATAATGAAGTTATAAGGCCTTTACTGAATTTCAGCCGGGAAGAGATCGAAATTTTCGCAAGGGAAAAGCATTTCAAGTGGCGGGAAGACAGCACGAATGCTTCAGATAAATATATGCGGAATAAGATCAGGCACCAGATAGTGCCTGTGATGCAGGAGATCAATCCGCAATTGCTTGAAGGGTTTGCCAAAACACAGGATCATCTTAGGGAAAGTCTTGATCTGGTGGAAGATTATATAAGCCTGTTGTATCCAAAGATCGTGGAAAAGGATATTTACGGATATTCCCTTGATGTGGAATTCCTGAAAAAAGTTCCCAATCCAAAACAGATCCTGTACCAGTTATTAAAATCTTTTGGCTTTACTGAATGGAACGATGTATATGCCTTATTAACAGCACAAAGCGGTAAAGTTGTTTATTCAGACACACACCGGTTGATCAGGGACCGCAGGAAGCTTTTGTTAACCGAAAGGAAAGAGAAATCCCAGAATAAGGAATACCGTATCGATCAAGGTGAAAATATTGTAATGATACCTGGCCTTGGGACTCTCCATATAAGTGAGGTGGAAAAAATGGGACGCCTATCAAAAAGCTGTATCTATGTTCCTCAGGAAAAACTGAAATATCCCCTGGTCATTAGAAAATGGAAAAAAGGAGATTTCTTTTATCCCTTTGGAATGGATGGTAAAAAGAAATTAAGTGATTTCTTTAAAGATGAAAAGTTTTCCCTTCCTCAGAAAGAAAACACCTGGATACTTTGTTCAGGTAGGGATATCGTATGGATTATTGATCACAGAGCCGATAATCGATTTGCTGTGAAAGCTTCAGATTCAAAGATCCTCAAGATCTGTATTGGTTAAAATTCGTTGTCTGAATGATTTCAAAAATAGGCTAATTGCCCTTAAAGGCAATTTTCTTTTAGGTTTAAAGGGCTAATTTCTATCTTTAGGAACTTTAAAAAAAAGCCCTTTAATGAAAATTTTCAAATTCCCCCTGATTACTGTACTGGTCTTTTTTGTATTTGCCCCGGCAATAGGACAGAAAAAAGCAGAATATGAGGTAAAAGATCATTACAATAAAATGGAAGTGGATATCCCCATGAGGGATGGCGTGAAGCTTCACACTACTATATATTCTCCAAAGGATAACTCAAAAGAATATCCTATTTTGATGCAAAGAACACCTTACAGCTCCAGGCCTTATGGAGAAGATCAGTTCAGGTCTAAAATAGGGCCTAATGAGTTTCTTATGAAAGAAGGTAATATCATAGTATACCAGGATGTTCGTGGAAGATGGATGAGCGAAGGGAAATATGATAATATGAGGGCTTATATTCCGAATAAAAAAGGCGACCAGGTAGATGAAGCGAGCGACACTTATGATACTATTGAATGGCTGGTTAACAATCTAGAGAACAATAACGGAAAGGTTGGTACCTGGGGAATTTCCTATCCCGGATTCTATTCCACCTATTCGTTACTTAGCGGACATCCGGCCCTGAAGGCGGCTTCACCACAGGCAAGTATCGGGGATTTCTTTTTTGACGATTTTCATCATAACGGTGCTTATTTGCTAAGTTACTGGAGGGCTACCTCGGTATTTGGATACCAGAAAGAGGCTCCGGTTGACACCGCATGGTATGAGTATCCGGATCTCGGGACTAAAGACCAGTACCAGTTCTTTCTGGATGCAGGTCCCCTAAGCAATCTTGACCAATATTATAAGGAAGATAATGAATTCTGGCAGCAGCTTAAGGAACATCCCAATTATGATGAATTCTGGCAGTCGCGTGGCATTGTCCAGTATATGAAGGATATTGAACCGGCTGTGATGATAGTGGGAGGTTTGTTTGATGCGGAAGATCTTTACGGTCCTTTCGCGATCTACAAGAATATTGAAGAAAGTGGTGATAACTTCAACAGCATCGTTTTTGGTCCCTGGAGTCATGGCGACTGGGCCAGGGAGACCGGGAGACAGTCGGTTGGGAATGTGTATTTTGGGGATAGTATTTCCACTCATTTTCAGCGTGATTATGAAACTAAATTCTTTAATCATTTTCTGAAAGGAAGTGGTGAAGGCAAGCCGGATCTGCCAGAGGCACATATTTATGATACAGGATTAAGGAAATGGAATAACTATTCTGAATGGCCTCCGAAGAATACTTCTTCAAAGACCTTTTATCTCGGCGATGATCAGAAACTTACCGATGAGCCTACAGATAATAAGGAAGAATTTATAAGCGATCCTGAAAAACCGGTCTCTTATAATAATGAGATAAAAATGGTATTTACTCCCAGGGAGTATATGACCGGGGATCAGCGTTTTGCTGCCAGAAGACCCGATGTGCTGGTATTTGAGACAGAAGTGCTGGAAGAAGATATGAAACTGGTGGGACCAATTGAAGCCATTTTAAAGGTTGCTACAACGGGAACGGCTGCAGACTGGGTTGTGAAGGTGATAGACGTGTATCCTCCGGATGCCGAAAATTATGAAGAAACAATGCCGCATCTTAAGATGGGCAATTATCATATGATGGTTCGCAGCGAAGTAATGCGCGGGCGTTTCAGAAATGGATTTGAGGATCCTCAACCTTTCGAACCTAATAAAAGGACCGATGTGAACATTAAACTGCAGGGGATTAACCATACCTTTAAAAAAGGGCATAAACTGCAGGTCCAGATCCAAAGTACCTGGTTTCCTTTGATAGATCTTAATCCCCAGACCTATGTAGATAATATTTTTGAGGCTGAGGAGGAAGATTTTAAAAAGCAGACCCATACGGTCTATGGAGATTCGGCCATAAAATTTTCAATATTAGAAGAATAGAAATATGAGACTTAGCGATAAATTCTTAATTATAATTCTGGCACTTACCATATTTTCATGTGGCAGGGATAAAGGTAAGACCAACTATACCCAAGCTGAACGGGAAAAAGCCTCAGCTGAACTCAATGAATTCTTTGAAACCGAGTTTCAGAAAGAGATCGAAGAATCGCCCATGACACAAACCCGCAGGGGAATGAAAACCGATTATGGGAAATGGGATGATTTTTCCAATCTCAAATATGCCGAAGACCTTGATCAGGCTAAAAAGCGTATGGAATTTCTGGAAAAGGTGGATACAGCGGCTCTGAATGAGGAAACCAAATTGAGCTACAGGCTTTATCGCAGGCAGGTTCAGAATGAGATTGACGATTACAAATACCGTTTCTATAATTATCCCATAAACCAGATGCATGGATATCATGCGGAGTTACCAGCCTTTTTGATCAACATGCACAGGATAGATTCCATTCCAGATGCAGAAGCTTATATCTCAAGACTGGTAGGAATGGAAAAGGCCATGAACGATATTATTGAACAGCTTAAACTGCGCGAACAAAATGGTATAGTGCCTCCAAAGTTTGTGTATGACCGTACTCTGGATGCTTCCAGGAATATTATAAAAGGCAAGCCATTTACAAAATCTACTGATCCCAGTACATTAATGGGAGATTTTAAATCCAAGATCGAAAAGCTGGAGATCACTGAAGAGGAAGAAACCAGACTTATAAGCGAGGCTGAAAATGCGCTGGTAGATCATGTGCAGCCGGCCTATGAAAGCCTTATAGAATTCCTAGAAAATCAGCAACAAAGAGCTACCGAAGAGGCGGGGGTGTGGAAATTTCCTAAAGGTGCAGACTTTTATGACAATGCCCTTAAACGTGTTACAACTACCAGCCTTACGGCTGATGAAATTCATGAAATAGGCTTAAGTGAAGTGGCAAGGATCCATGGTGAAATGGAAAAGATCATGGAAGAGGTTGGCTTTGATGGTTCATTGCGGGATTTCTTTGAATTTATGAAGACCGATGAACAGTTCTACTACGAAAATTCAGATGTTGGAAAAGATGCTTATTTAAAGAAGGCGAAGGATATAATCAATACTATGAAAGGAAGGCTTCCTGAATTATTCAATACAATGCCTGAGGCGGATATTAAAGTAAAAGCTGTTGAACCTTTCAGGGAGAAGAGTGCCGGAAAGGCTTTTTATCAGGAACCTGCGATTGACGGTTCCCGTCCGGGGACTTATTATGCCAATTTATACGATATGGAAGCCATGCCTAAATATGAGATGGAAGCACTGGCATATCACGAAGGAATCCCGGGACATCATATGCAGATCGCTATTGCCCAGGAACTGGATAGTATTCCTGAATTCAGGAAATTCAGCTTTTTCACGGCTTATGTGGAAGGATGGGGACTTTACAGTGAATATATTCCGAAGGAGATAGGTTTTTACAAGGATCCTTATTCAGACTTTGGCAGATTTGCAATGGAACTATGGCGTTCCTGCAGACTGGTTGTAGATACCGGAATTCATGCTAAAAAATGGACCAGGCAGGAAGGTATAGATTATTATAAGGAAAATACGCCTGCAGCAGAGAGTGCCTGTGTAAAGATGGTTGAGCGACATATTGTGATGCCCGGCCAGGCAACGGCGTATAAAATAGGAATGAATAGAATTCTGGAATTAAGAGAACATGCCAGGGAACAATTGGGTGATAAGTTTGATATCAAGGAATTTCATGATGTGGTACTCACTAATGGAGCTCTTCCCCTTAATATTTTAGAATCCCAGGTGGAATCCTGGATCACATCAAAATCTGAATAAAATTGAGCGAAATCCAAGCATCCGATCTTAAGCTTATTGAGCTTGTAAATGGACAAAAGAGCCGTTTACAGATACTTAATTATGGCGCCAGTATTTTTAGTTTTAAAATGTACAATACTAAGGAGGAGCTGATAGATCTTGTGGTTGGCCCTCAGAATCCTGAAGATTATATTAGCGGAGAATACCATGATCAGAATAAATGTTTTGGAGCTAGTATAGGCAGGTTCGCTGGCCGTATCTCTAATGGAAAATTCCACATCGGGGATGAGGAATACCAGCTTTTTCAAGAGGATGCTGTCCACTTACATGGAGGAGTGCATGGGTTTCAGTATAAATTGTGGGAAATAGAGAAAGTGGAGCAGGGGGAAAACCCTTCAGTAACACTTTCTTATACAAGTGAACACCTGGAAGAGGGATATCCTGGCCGTTTGAAAGTCACCGCCAAGTTTAGCCTTAATGAGGAAAATGAGATCAGGATCACTTATACTGCGAAGACAGATAAAGAAACGATAGTAAATATCACCAATCATTCATATTTCAATCTTAATGGGGGTGGGAGTGTGAGTGATCATTTTATGCAGATCAATGCCTCCAAGATACTGGAGCTGGATGAAAAAAATCTGCCTACGGGTAACCTGATAAAGTTGAAGAAGAACCCTAAAGATTACCGGGAGAGCAGGTTATTAGGAAACAGGGCACTGGACGATGTATATGTGCTGGACGTAATGGAAAATGAAGTTCAGGCACAATTATTTGCCCCTTTGAGTGGTATTAAAATGAGAGTAAGCAGTAATCAACCCGTGCTCGTCATCTATTCACCGGAGACATTGCCAGACAACTGGACATATCTTAGTGAGGTAGACAAAAAATACCCGGCTGTGGCCATTGAAGCGCAAAATTATCCGGATGCTCCTAACTTTCGTAATTTCCCTTCAAGTATACTCAAGCCAGGCGACTTATACAGGAATGAGATCGTTTTTGCCTTTTCTGTTAATAAAAGTGAATAAATTTTAAATGTAGCCTTCACGTTTCAGGATTATAATTCTATATTTATCCGGAATTTTAAGAAAACATTATGATTGGAATTTTATCTTTCGTGGGATTTACTGCTCTAGTAGCCATTATAGCATATATAGCAACCAGAACTACAGATGAAACAACCAGTGATGGTTATTTTCTTGGAGGAAGAAGTCTTACTGCCGGGGTCATTGCAGGCTCTGTTTTGCTTACCAATCTTTCTACAGAGCAAATAGTTGGTCTCAACGGGCAGGCATACAGCGAAGGAATTTTGGTAATGGCCTGGGAAACACTGGCGGCACTTGCGATGGTAGTGACCGCTTTATTTCTGTTGCCACGATATCTTAAAGGTGGATTAACCACTGTTCCACAGTTCCTGGAAAATCGTTTTGATAGGACTACCAAATCTATAGTTTCAGCTCTTTTTCTTTCGGGATATATGATAATCTTTCTTCCAATCGTACTTTATTCAGGAAGTTTGGCCATAAGTACTATGTTCGATATCCCTGGAATGCTTGGGGTTAGTGATACCGTGGCGCTCTGGGTATGTGTTTGGGGAATTGGAATTGTAGGCTCTATTTACGCTATTTTCGGAGGATTAAAAGCAGTTGCTGTTTCAGACACCATTAATGCAATAGGACTTCTTATTGGGGGCCTTATGATCCCGGTTTTTGGATTAATTGCAATTGGCGACGGGGATGCCTTTGCAGGTCTAACTACACTTGTGGATTCCAATCCAGAGAAATTTGATTCTATAGGTGGTCCAGACGCATCTGTGCCATTCTCTACAATATTTACAGGGATGATGTTGGTTCAATTGTTTTATTGGGGAACCAATCAGGCAATTATTCAAAGAGCACTGGCAGCAAAGAATCTTAAAGAAGGTCAAAAAGGTCTTATGCTCGCAGCTTTTATAAAGATTCTGGGGCCAATTATTGTTGTACTACCAGGAGTCATTGCATGGCATTTATTCCAGGGTAACCTTGATAATGCTGATCAGGCCTACCCGGCTCTTGTAAATGAAGTACTACCACCGGTACTAGTAGGTTTCTTTGCTGCAGTATTATTTGGTGCGATCCTGAGTTCGTTCAACTCTGCTCTTAACAGTTCGGTTACCCTATTTGGTGTAGATATTTATAAACACCATTTCAATGCAGAGGCTTCTGAAAAAGAAGTAGTGAAAAAAGGAAAAAGGTTTGGAATTGTGATCGCTATTGCCTCGATGTTCATTGCTCCCTTGATTGCAAATGCACCACAGGGTCTTTTCGGTTACCTGCAGGAAGTTAATGGATGTTACAGTATTCCAATTCTTACAATAGTTGTGGTAGGGTATCTTTCTAAAAAGATTCCTGCTATTGCAGCTAAAATTGCCCTGGCAAGTGGCGTTGGGCTATACCTTGTATATCTGGGACTTAAATATTTCATTGTTGGTGAGGATGCCTTACCACATTATCTTCACGTAATGGCAATCCTATTTGTGTTGAATATCGCTATTATGTGGATTATTGGTCGAGTCCACCCAAGAAAGGAAAAATATGTTCTTGAGCATACAAAACAGGTGGATATTAGTCCTTGGAAGTTTGTACTGCCGGTTGGATTGGGAATATGTGCACTCGTTGTGTTTGTTTATGTTTACTTTGCCCAGTAAAGAACCTTCTGTCTGGTTGAATTTCTGTGGATTATTGAAGTCTCCAGTTTATATTCAATAGGCTCGGGAGGGAGCTTTCCTTCAATACGGTCTACCATTGTCTCAAGAGCAAGCTTACCCTGTTCCTGAGCATGCTGGTCTACAGTGCTAAGGGAAGGTCTGAAGTGTTCACTCATAACGCCATTTGTAAACCCGATAACCGAAAGATCCTCCGGAATCCGGAAGCCCGAATTTAAAGCGCTTTTCATGACCAGTATGGCACCAAGTTCATCTGAGACAAGAATACCGTCTACATTTTTAATTTCGATAAGGTCCTTTAACTTTTGATCGGGGAAATTATTTGGGTCAAAATTAATTACCTTTCTTGATGCACCAAGGTTTTTGACCGCATTCAAATATCCATTCTTTCGTTCGTTATCTACACTGGTGTCTGAAATCCCTGAAAAGTAAGCTATCTTCTTACATCCTGAATCAAAAAGTGCCATAGTGGCCTGTTCAGCCTGAAGGGAGTCGTTTATATGAACTTTATCACATTCAATCTGTTTAAGTACCCGATCAAATAATACCAGGGGTACTTTATGGCTGAATAATGGTTGTAGATGGTCTATTTCCATTTTAGCCTGTGTTTCCTGAGACAAGGACATAATAAGCCCGTCTACCTGTCCTTTGATAAGGGTTTGTACACTTTCAGCTTCTTTTTGTATGGATTCATTTGAAATACAAATAATAATACGGTAACCAAGTTCACTTGCCTTTGTTTCAATTCCGTGCAGGGCTTCCGCAAAAAAAATGAGGAAGTATGGCCGGGATAATAACGCCTATCGTTCTGGTGTGCCTCGTCTTAAGATTTTGTGCCAGCATGTTAGGAACATAGTGGTTCAAAGCAGCCAGCTCTTTCACCCTTTTCTGGGTTTGAGGACTGATCTCAGGACTATCATTCAAAGCTTTGGAAACGGTGCTGATAGATACGTTCAGCAACTTAGCCAGTTCTTTAAGCGTTATTCTGTTTTCCATAATTCTTTCATTCTTTTTTCAGATAATGAATATCTGAAAGTTCGTTCAATCGTTTCGCTGCCTGCTCGGCCGTGATATCCCGCTGTGGCCCTGCGAACATTTCATATCCAACCATGAATTTTTTTACTGTAGCCGATCTTAACAGGGGAGGATAAAAGCTCATATGAAAATGCCACTCGGGATATTCCTTTCCATTAGTAGGAATTTGATGAATCCCTGAGGAATATGGAAAACTGGTCTCAAAGAGATTGTCATATTTGATGGTCAGTTTTTTCAGAATTTGGGCATATGCCTTTTCTTCTTGGGAAATTAGCTGACCAATATGCTGAACATGTCTTTTTGGAATGATCATCGCTTCAAAAGGCCAGACCGCCCAGTAGGGGACAAGTGCCACAAAATGCTCATTTTCCTCAAGTATTCTATCCCCCGCTTTCAGCTCCTGGTCAAGATAATCTCCTAAAAGACTACTCCGGTTTTCTTCCCAATATTCCTTGAATTTTGCTGATTTTTTCAGAATTTCTGTGGGGATGGAAGATTGTGACCAGATCTGCCCGTGGGGATGCGGATTGCTGCATCCCATAATAGCTCCCTTATTCTCAAAGATCTGAACGTAATTGATCCCGTCATTGGCTCCCAATTCTTCATATTCCTTCTTCCACATTTGAATTACCTTGGTGATATCTTCCTCTTCCATTAAAGGCAAGGTGAGGGAGTGATCAGGTGAAAAGCATACTACCTTGCAGATCCCTTTTTCACTTTCAGCCTTAAACAGGCCTTCCTCAAAATCGATCTCCGGTGAATCCTGTAGTAGTGATGAAAAATCATTTATAAAGCTAAAAGGTTCCTTATAATCGGGATTGGTATCTCCGCTTGCCCGGGTGTTGCCAGGACAGAGATAACAGGAGGGGTCATAGGTTTCCTTTTTCTCTGTTTTACTGTCTTCGGTCTTTCCCTGCCATGGTCGCTTGGTACGGTGAGGAGAAACAAGTATCCATTCTCCGGTTAGGATATTATAACGTCTATGTGGAGTATTATTTAGTTCTGTATTCATTGGTGTATCGTTTTTGTTATTTGAGTACCTGCATGAGGCGAAACACTTATTGCATCCAGTTTGATATTAAACTTTTCAAAGTAGGCTGCAGAAACTTCTTCAACATAGGATTCAATTTTGTCCTGTTCAATAAGGTTCAATGTACAGCCTCCAAAGCCACCTCCCATCATTCGGGAGCCATAGATGAAATCCTTTTCCCGGGAAAAGTCCACCAGGAAATCCAGCTCAGGACAACTAACCTCATACTTATGCTGGAGGCCTTCGTGGGAGGCATACATCAATTCGCCAAACTTTTTAAGCTTTCCCGCTTTCAGGGTTTTAGCTGCTTTAATAACCCGGTCGTTTTCTTCCAGAACATATAAGCATCTCTGATAAATAACTGGGGTTAATTTATCCTTATTTTGTTTTAGGATATCAAGATTTACATCCCTTAATGAAGTAACATCAGGATGTTCCTGCTGAATTATTCTAACCGCGGTCTCACATTCTTCACGTCTTGTATTGTATTCACTATCTGCCAGGTTATGAGATACATTGGTGTTAAGCAATAACAATTTGCAATCATCAAAATCGGCAGGGATATATTCGGCATCCAGATTATCACAATCCAGCATGATCAAATGATCTTTCCGGCTCATTACTGAAGAATACTGATCCATGATGCCACAATTGGAACCTACGAATTCATTCTCTGCCTTCTGGGAAAGTTTTACGATTTCTAAAGGGCTCAGGCCTAGCTCGAATAGTTCATTCAATCCACTGGCGATACCACATTCCAGGGCGGCAGAAGAACTAATCCCAGCTCCAACCGGAAGTTTACTATCAATTATACATTCAAAACCTTCTATTTTTTTACCCATTTTCTGGATCTGATCTACAACTCCAAGAACGTAGTTTTCCCAGCCCTCTGCTTTTGAAAATAACTTATCCAGCTGGAATTCAAAACCCGTTTTAAAAGTTTCACTATAAAGACGGCAGAAATTTTCGGTATCATTTTTACGGAATTCCATGTTAATGTACTTATCAATCGCACTGGGAAGTACAAATCCGCCATTATAATCGGTATGTTCACCAATAAGGTTTATTCTTCCGGGCGATTGAACAGATACTTCAGATTTGAAATTCTCGTAAAGATCGGGTCGGTTTTTAAAGCTTCTAATATTCGTCAATTTTTAATTCTTTTAGTTTTCAAATATAATAAATGTAAAAATTACGCTCATTTTTTATTTCATAAAATTTCCTGGAACTGTGAATTTTGTGATTAATTACCTGGGTTTATGTTATTTCCTTATACTGTCCTGCTTAAAAATTCGCGCCTAAAAAAATAATCTGTTAGAATTATAGATAAAATATTTTGAAGAAATCAACTTCTGTATTTACGAAGAATAGTTTAATTTAAATTAACCTTTGGTTTTACTGATATAGCTTAGAAGTTCACTGCAAGCATCAAATTTTTAACGCCTTCATTAATAGTATTAATTACATTTATTACTATTTTTAAGGAAATTATATTTCATATCAGCTAAAATGAACAGACGAAACTTACTGAAAAACCTTGGCCTTGGGGCTGGAATCGTTAGCCTTGCCGGAGTTCCAAAAATATTTGCTTCAGAAATAAAGAAAAATGAATACGGAATCAATCCATCTCATAAATCTAAAATAAACCATTCTGTTTGCAGATGGTGTTACCAGGATATTCCATTAGAAAAATTTGCAAAGACCTGCGCTGAAATGGGTATAAAGGCAATAGACCTTTTGAAACCTTCAGAATGGGATATCGTGGAAAAAGAAGGTTTAGTTTGCTCCATGGCGACTGATTCCTTTGCCAGTATCACTGATGGTTTCAATGACCCATTAAATCATACAAGGCTTCAGGAGCAGTACAGGGGGCTTATTAAAAAAGCTTCAGAACACAAGATCAAAAATGTGATCTGTTTTTCCGGAAACCGAAACGGAATGGATGATGAAACAGGGATCAAAAATTGTGTTATCGGGCTTACTCCATTACTTGATTATGCAAAGGAATTAAATGTGAATCTGGTAATGGAATTGCTTAACAGTAAGGTGGATCATGCTGATTATATGTGCGACCATACTGAATGGGGAGTAGCTTTAGCAAAGGCTTTGGACAAACCTAACTTTAAATTGCTTTACGATATCTACCACATGCAGATCATGGAAGGAGATGTGATAAGAACCATCCGTGATAATCATGAATATATCAATCATTATCATACGGGCGGGGTGCCTGGAAGAAATGAGATCAATGATTCCCAGGAACTTAATTATCCAGCTATCATGGAGGCGATCTATGAAACCGGATTCGACGGATTTGTAGCCCAGGAATTCATACCTACCTATGATGATAAAATTGCTGCCCTAAGAGAAGGTGTAGGCATCTGCGACATTTAATTGTCTTTCTGAGCGGTGTCGAGGAATCTTTATTAATTATATTAGTCATAAGTTTTAGATCCTGCAATAATTTCAGGGGGGCGTAACCAGGGCTAAACTTTCTTAATAAACGAATGTCACTCCGAGCGGAGTCGAGGAGGCTTAATAAGATAAAACTATTCAACCCTGTTTGTTGTATCTTTTTAGTAATAGCCAGAATCAAAAAAGGTCCCGCTAAAACGGGACCTTTTTTGCAGTTATAACAGAAATTAACCACATTTCGAAGAACCGCAGTCCTTACAGGTTAAGCATCCTTCCTGGTATATCAGATTTGAGGAGTTACAATTATTACATTTCTCTTTCTTGGCAACAGTTCCATCAGCGATATAACGCTTAAGAGCCCTAACCACACCATTCTTCCAGGTGTTGATAGATTCGCTATCCAGTTGCAGACTGTTGATCAGGTCTACCACCTTGTCGATAGACATTCCGTGGCGAAGCGTACTCGAGATAAGTTTTGCGTAGTTCCAGTATTCCGGATTGAACTTGTGAGAAAGCCCTTCGATAGTGGTTTTATAACCTCTCTTATTCTCATACTGGAAGTCGTAACGAGAAGTTCCGTCCTCATCTCGGTTTTTGATGATCAATCCTTCATTAACCCATCGAGGAATCAGGATTCCTTCTTCGTCATCGGCAAAACCAGTGAATATCTCATAAGGTCTTCCGTCAACAAGACCAATAAATGCGATCCATTTATCCTTATTGTTCTGGAATCTAACCACATCTGCAGTAAGCGTTTGAGGTCTTTTAAGAGGGAATGTGCCAGGAGCTTCTTCTGCCTCTTCTTCTTTTTTCTCTTCGTTAGAGATAAGAACTCCAGATCTTGAGCCATCACGATAAACTGTAACGCCTTTACAGCCGGCTTCCCAGGCTTCCATATAAAGTTTTCCTACAAGTTCCTCATCAACATCATTCGGTAGGTTGATGGTTACGCTAATGGAGTGATCTATCCACTTTTGAACAGCTCCCTGCATTTTCACCTTGCTCAGCCAGTCAACATCATTTGAAGTTGCCTGGTAGTAAGGAGACATTTTAACCAGTTTATCCAGTTCTTCCTGAGTATAGTTCTTTTCGGTATCATGACCGTTAACCTTCATCCATTCCTTGAATCTATGGTGGAAAACCACGTATTCTTCCCAGGAATCCCCAACTTCATCTACAAAATCCACTCTTGCATCCTTATCATTAGGATTTACCTTTCTTCTTCTTTTGTAAACCGGAAGGAAAACAGGTTCGATCCCGGAGGTTGTCTGGGTCATTAAACTTGTGGTACCAGTAGGAGCGATAGTAAGAAGTGCTATATTTCTCCTACCGTGTTCTATCATATCATAATAAAGCTTTTCGTCTGCCTCTTTAATCCTGTTGATAAGAGGATTGTCCTTTTCTCTGTCGGAATCATAGATAGAGAATGCGCCTCTTTCCTTTGCAGTTTCAACTGAAGCGCGGTAAGTGGCTAGCGTGATATTCTTATGAACATCTACTGAAAAATCGATTCCCTTCTTGCTTCCGTACTTGATGCCAAGACCAGCCAGCATATCACCTTCAGCAGTGATCCCAATCCCTGTTCTTCGGCCTTCATAAGCCTTTTTTCGGATGTTCAGCCATAGATTCTTTTCTACAGCCTTGATCTCTTCATTTTCAGGATCGGCATCGATCTTGGAAAGAATGTTATCGATCTTTTCTAGTTCAAGATCGATAATGTCGTCCATGATCCTTTGCGCTGCTCCAACATGCTTTTTGAACAGGTCGTAGTTGAATTTGGCATTTTTGGTGAATGGTTCTTCCACATATGAATATAGGTTGATCGCCAGTAAACGGCACGAATCATATGGACATAAAGGAATCTCGCCACATGGGTTGGTAGATACTGTTTTGTATCCAAGGTCTGCATAACAATCTGGCACCGATTCATTGATCACCGTATCCCAGAACAGGATTCCTGGCTCGGCAGACTGCCATGCGTTATGTACGATCTTTTTCCATAATTTTTCAGCCTGTATTTCTTTAGAGAATTTCGGATTCTGGCTGAAAACAGGATATTTCTGCGTGTAATTGCTGTTATTCTTAACAGCTTTCATGAAATCATCATCTATTCTAACCGAAACATTAGCGCCTGTAACTTTACCCTGTTCCATTTTAGCATCGATAAAATTCTCAGCATCGGGATGATTTATAGACACCGAAAGCATAAGCGCTCCACGGCGGCCATCCTGTGCAACTTCCCGGGTTGAATTTGAATAACGCTCCATAAAAGGAACAATTCCAGTAGAAGTGAGGGCAGAGTTCTTAACGGCCGATCCCTTAGGGCGTATATGAGAAAGGTCATGACCAACACCACCACGTCGTTTCATTAGCTGCACCTGCTCCTGATCTATCTTCATTATCCCACCATAAGAATCTGAATCACCATCGTTACCAATCACAAAGCAGTTTGAAAGTGAACCTACCTGGTAAGGATTTCCTATCCCGGCCATCGGGCTTCCCTGAGGAACGATATATTTAAAGTTTTTGATAAGATCGAAAACTTCCTCCTCGCTCATCGGGTTTGGATATTTCTTTTCGATTCTGGCAATTTCTTTTGCGATACGTCTATGCATATCATCAGGGGTAAGTTCATAGATATTCCCTTTGGAATCTTTAAGGGCATATTTATTTACCCAAACCCTTGCAGCAAGATCATCGCCTTTAAAATATTTAAGTGATGCTTCATAAGCCTGCTCCTGGGTATAGATTTTTGGAACGACTGGTTTTTCTTGTACAGGCATATAAATGAGATTTTTAGGTTAGAAATTCGTTATTCGAGTAGTGTAAATCTAATCAAAGATATGAGACAATTAACAAATCGTTTAGGAAAAGTTATCAAGAAAAAATTGTTAATTAACTGAAAAACAGATAAATAAAAATTTACTAACAATAAAAAGTTGACAAATAATAAAAACTTAAGTTTTTCTATTTGAATTCAGGTTATAGAGATCGTAATGGGAATTTAGGTGTGGAATACCAAATAGATTCCGCAGATTTTATTAGAAATAGTCCAAAAAATGTCAGGAGTAGAGAAAAAAGAGGCTCCGCAGATTGCGGAGCCTTCTTTGAATTAACACCTATGAAAATTCAAAAATAAAGCGTTTATTCTGTTACAGACCATATCGCATATCCATTTGCGGGTGCTTCTATGATCACCGCCCCATTTTCATCGGAGGTAGGGTTATATGTTGAGTTACCACTATAATCCATCAGGGTAACATTATTCCAGTTTGAACTTACAGTCCTTCTCTTAGTACTGTTTGAGGTGCTAATATATAGAATTAATCCGGGATTTGTACCAGTACCAGATCTTTTCATAACATATTCATCATCATCAACATAAACAACCTCTGTTTCCCCCGTTGCAATACTATTATGAATTTTAATAAGGTTTTTTATTTCTTCCTGAAAATCAGGGTTTTCATAGTCAGAATAAAAAATGGTGGGATAGCCGGGATGTGTGAGAATGAAGGCATAGGCTTTCATCTTATTTGAAGATTTTATGTAATTATCCTCGTTAGAATCCATTTCGGTATCATGATTGGCGGTGAAAGTAACAGCTTTTTCCGGGTGTGTTTTCCAAAGCATATCTCCGTTCAATCGATTTAGATCTTAATGCCTG
>JAWWBH010000034.1:0-17460 GCA_033721075.1 Christiangramia sp. | reverse complement strand
GGTTCCTGGTGGTGGTCTATCATTACAAAAACGGCTTCTGAAGTCATAAGTGAATCCTGCATAAGTCCGCACCTGGAAAGATGGTTAAAATCCAGGGTAAACACTACTTCGGCCTCGCTAATGAGTTTATCGGCTTTCTCTTTCTCAGATTCATAGATTATCACCTCTTCATTACCGGGAAGCCATTTCAGAAAATGGGGATAATCGTTCGGGGATATTACATGAACCGTATGGCCTTTATCTTTCAGAAAGTGATATAGCCCAAGCGAAGATCCCATCGCATCTCCATCGGGACCTTTATGAGGTACTATTACTATATTTTCGGCCGTATCAAGTTCGGCAGTGATTTCCAGTATTCTTGTATCTATCATATTCGGGGCTAAATATACAATTTAATAACACTTCAGAAATATCGCAGGCTTTAAAATTATCCAGAACGGGTGATGGTATATTGAGAATTCGCCCGTTTACTGTAAAAGCTTATGGCCTGAATTCGGCCATTCCAACATAAAAGTCTAAAGGCCTTGTTTATGGAAAGGAATTATTTATTTTTGCACCAAATTTAAAAACCATACAATGGCAGGAAACAGAACATTCACCATGATCAAGCCTGATGCGGTTGAAGACGGGCATATTGGTGCAATACTAGAACAAATCACAGCTTCAGGATTCAGAATTGTGGCGATGAAGCTTACTCAAATGACTCAGAGAGATGCTGAGACTTTTTATGCGATCCATAAAGAGCGTCCATTCTTTGGGGAACTGGTTGAATTCATGACACGTGGACCTATTGTTGCCGCTATCCTTGAAAAGGATAATGCTGTGGAAGACTTTAGAACACTTATTGGAGCTACAAATCCTGAAGATGCTGCTGAAGGAACTATCAGAAAGAAATATGCTAAGAATGTAGGGGAAAATGCCGTTCACGGAAGTGACAGCGATGAGAATGCTGCCATTGAAGGAGCTTTTCATTTCGCCGGAAGAGAAATGTTCTAAGCAGCTATTTCAGAAAATTATATGGAAGCCGGATCTCATTAAGATCCGGTTTTTTTTATGGCTTTTTCGGGATGCCCAGAAATACTTCGGGCTGGCTACAGGCAATTAAACTTGCCGCCAGGGAAACCGAATTTATATCAGGATGCTCGTTCCAGGTGTATGATTTCTGGTTCTCTTCATCCAGCCAGAAATTTTCTATTTCGTTTGCAAGTAACTCGTAGCACTGCATTTGAGCTTTGGAAATACTGTGAATCCCTAGCTTCTCTTTCATTCCCTTAAGTATTCTTATACCCAGGGAAAGTCCACATTCCCGGAAAGCCAGTCTTGGACCGGACCCTGCTTTAAGGTCCTGCCTCTGGTAAATATTAAGACTTTGTATGCTTTCCTGAAGAAGGCTTTCCGCATTTAGATTAACCGGGATATCTTCGTTTTCCAGTATAATCGCCCTGATACTATCTATAAGAAGCCCGCCAATGCCCAGCAAATCAGATGTGACCCATGTTTGCCGTTGACATATAGTCTCGAAGGACCTTAGCATATAATCGAACTGTAAAGCCCTGTCTGGAAACCTTCTAAGGATATTTGCAGTACAGATGAGGCCTTCAAGAGGATCATGAGCTCCCATACTGGATACTAAGGGCCGGGAGAGTTTCGTATCCATCTTCCAGTACATTCTCGGATTCTGGTTTCCGTTCTCTATAAAAGCAGAACTTACTGCAAGCAATTCTGCAGCCCACCTGGCATAGGAGGTGTTGTTAGTTTCGATGTCTGCCTGTAAAAGACTGTTTATCCATTTGGTTAGATAGTGAAAATACTGGCCATCCCTTTCCCATTCGAGTCGTTGATCGAGCCTTTCGGTATGTTTTCTTTCCGGAAGTCTTTTACCAATTCTTAAGCCGCCGGCTGTTGGATGGAACTCTGCTTTTTCACCTGTTAAACCACTAATCCATCCTTTTCTATGGTCATCAGGATGAAACTTACCCAAATGAAGGTGGACCAGATCTATAAGTTCTAAAGCCTTTTTCCGGTATGAATTGTCCCCCGTACTTTGATACAACCCGAAAAGGCAGTTCACGGCGAATGCATCTGTCCATAAATAACGATTAGATTTATCTCCCTCATGGCTTATTAACCCGGTTCTTTTCGCAAATTCAGTAATTAGGCCTTCCGCTTCTCTTGTCTTTATTTCAATAACCTCAGTTTTCATGACAAAAATTCTATTTTTCAGCTTCACCCTTCATAGGAACAAAACTTACCAGTATCAGGCTTACTTCCCGGAAATCTTTCTCATTTTTTCTTTCTATAAGGACCAATCGCTGGTTAAACATTCCCACTGGTGCCAGTAGCAGGCCACCAATTTTAAGTTGTTGTTTCAAGGGAAAGGGGATAAATGGTGGAGCGGCGGTAAGCATGATCCCGTCAAAAGGAGCTTTTTCAGGCCAGCCCTCATAACCATCTCCCTGTTTGATACTTACATTTTTTACCCCGGCATTTTTGAGATTATTTGAGGCGGTTTCGGCCAGCCATTCAATGATCTCGATACTGTAAACATGTTTGGCCAGTTCAGCCAGAACGGCAGCATTGTATCCACAGCCGGTTCCAATCTCAAGGATAATATCTTCAGGCGATATCTCAAGAGCTTCGGCCATATATGCGACAATATAAGGCTGACTTATGGTTTGTCCCTGGCCAATTGGCAATGGGCCATCGTCATAAGTATGTGGTTTGACATCTTCTGGAATAAATAAAGAGCGGTCTACCTTCCACATGGCATCAAGAACCCGGGGATCTTTTAATCCACGGTCTTTTAGATGGTTTTCCATCATTTCTTCCTTGGTGTTGTACATCTCCTTAAATCAAAGCTCGTAAGCTTTAAATTTAAGAAATCTTATTTCTATCTGGAAGATAATCAGTTGTTTATGTGGTTTTGAGGCTAAGGATTTTGCAGCACCAGGTAAAGATGATAATATCCAAAAAACAGGTGTTTTACCTTAATACAAGTTTTGTAATGATTTCTTCACCCATTTCCTCGTTGAGTATTCTAATGATCTTTTCTTTACCATAACTTAATTCCTCCCGAAGTACGGAGGAGCTTAACTGGACATGGAGTACATCATTCTTAAGCTTTATGCCTGTAGTATATTTCTCTATCGCAGGCCCCATCTGGCTGTTCCAAACATCCCTTATCTTGACCTGGTTAAGGCCTTTTTCCAGTTTATTTTCATCTACAAAGCTCTTCAGCAGGTCGCTGAGCTTCATTTCCTCATTCTTTCTTCTTTTCATCATTTTCGGTTAAAAGGGGTGTATATTTCTGGTAGTAATAGATCTTATTATCTCTGTTTTTAACCACCAGTTCTTCTCCATCAGCTTTCAGGACTTCTTCTTCCCAGCTGTCAAAAGGGGTGGAATAATGCAGTATGAGCGTATTATCTTCTATCCTGGCGTTTACTTTTTCGGCATTATTGGTCTCAAAATAACCACCACTAAATTTTGGCTGCAGTTTCTTCCGGAATCCGGTGGAATCTTTTATTTCGATATAATCTATATACTGGCTCATACCATATTCCATCACTGAGTCTTTTGCCAGTTCCACTTTTTTGATCTCCCAATAGCCATTGATATTTTCAAGTTGTTCACGGGGATCATTTTTGCCACAGGCTACTAAAATGATTATAGATAATATTATCAGAATTCTTTTCAAAGCTTGAATATTTTATAAGACTGGTTACTGCTTTTTACTACTTTTTCGGTACGTTCGGCATGTGTATCGCTTAGGAATATCTGCCCCAGTTCGTTGGTGGCTACAAGGGCAACGATATGTGCCACCCGGTTCTCGTCCAGTTTATCAAAGATATCGTCCAGCAATAAAATGGGGTTCACCCGGTTAATTTGCTTGATGAAATCGAATTGAGCTAACTTCAGGGCGATCAAAAAGGATTTCTGCTGACCCTGAGAGCCGAACTTTTTTATTGGGTGTCCTTCTATCTCGAAACTAAGATCATCTTTATGTGTGCCCACCGAAGTATACTGCAAGGCCATATCTTTCTGAAGGTTTTCTTCAAGTAAGGAAGAAAGCGAATTATCATAAAGCTGACTTTTATAATTGATATGGACCTCCTCTTTGTTATTGGTAATATCAGCATATCTTTTATTGAAAATAGGGATGAACTCCTTTAAGAATTCTTTCCTTTTTTCAAATAGATCCTGACCCAGAGCGCTCATTTGAGAGTTATAAACTTCCAGGGTATCACTTTCAAAAGTGTTATTAGCTGCAAAATACTTTAATAACGAATTGCGTTGAGAAACCAGTTTGGTATACTTAAGCAATTTATCCAGATATACATGATCGCTCTGTGAGATCACGCCATCCATGAATTTGCGGCGGGTTTCCGAACCTTCTAAAATGAGGTCCCTGTCGGCTGGGGAAATGATTACGGTAGGAATAAATCCAATATGTTCGCTTACTTTATCGTATGCTTTATTATTTCTTTTTATGATCTTCTTCTGACCTTTTTTTGCACTCACCAGGATCTTTTCAGGCTTTTCATTTTTGATGAATTCACCCTCGATCACAAAAAAATCTGAATCGTGATTTATATTTTGAGAGGTAACCGGATTGAAATAACTTTTTCCAAAGGATAGATGATAAATACTGTCTAAAACATTCGTTTTTCCAACCCCGTTATTCCCTACCAGGCAATTGATTTTTTCATCAAAATCAAATTCAGCTGTCTTAAGGTTCTTGTAGTTAAGCAGGCTAAGGTTTTTTAAATGCATAAATCGCTGTGTTTCAGCTGAAAATTATTATTCTGGTTAAAGAAGGAATGAGCTCCAAAAGGACCCGAAATTATTGAAAAAATACAAATAAAATACCTTTTAATTTTCACAAAAAATTATATTTTTGCCACGCATTAACAATTTTTTATGGCAACGTATAAGAAAAGAGGATACAAGCCTTCTAATAAGGAGGAACGAAAGAAATCGGCAGAGGAAGAATCTACAACTGCAGAGGTTTTTAACACTTTAGATGAGAGTGCAAGTAGGACCGAAACCTGGGTAGCCGATAATCAGAAGTATATCTATATTATAGTGGGAGTCGCTATTGTTGCTGTATTGGGATATTTAGGATATAATCGCTTTATACTTGAGCCTAAACAAACTGAAGCTGCCAATGAGATGGCACAAGCTCAGGATTATATGTCTTCTGCTCTAAGAGCGAGCGGAGCACAGAGTGATTCTTTATACAATCTAGCCCTTAACGGTGGTGAGGGTAAATACGGATTTTTAGATATCATTGAGAATTACGGTGGGACAGATGCTGCCAATCTTGCACATTACAATGCCGGATTCGCTTATCTTAGAACCGGAAAATATCAGGAAGCGATTGAGCAGCTTGAGGACTTTAGCAGTGATGACGAGATATTCGCTGCTCTGGCCACCGGAGGAATTGGTGATGCTTTCATGCAGCTGGATCAGGCTGAAGAAGCTTTAGGCTACTACGAAAAAGCTGCTGATATGAGATCTAACTCATTCACAACTCCAAGATTTTTATTAAAAGCGGCGATTACGGCTATAAAACTGGGAGATTCAGATACTGCTGAAGAGTATTTACTTCAGATCGAGGATGAATATCCAGATTCTCCCGAAGCCGAAAAGGTACCAATCTACCTTGGGCAGGCTCGCGCTATGAAATAAGACATTATGGCAACAGAAGGTAAGAACCTTTCACAATACGATAAAGACAAGATCCCAAATGCGAAAGATTTTCGGTTTGGGATCGTTGTTTCAGAGTGGAACGATGAGATCACCGAAGGACTCTTCCAGGGAGCTTTCGATGCTTTTATAGATAATGGTGTCCAAAAGGAAAATATCGTTCGATGGAACGTTCCCGGAAGTTTTGAGCTTATCTATGGCTGTAAAAAGATGCAGGAAAGCTTTGATATGCTTGATGCTGTTATAGCTGTGGGAAGTGTAATCCAGGGAGAAACCAAGCATTTCGATTTTGTTTGCGAAGGTGTCACCCAGGGCATCAAAGATCTGAACGTGCAACATGATATACCAGTGATATTTTGTGTACTTACCGATAATAATATGGAGCAGTCCAGAGCCCGCAGTGGAGGAAAACATGGGAACAAGGGAACCGAAGCGGCAATTGCGGCCATAAAAATGGCACAGCTTAGAAAGGATGCGAAGTTCTATAAGGCTTAAACGCCAATTTTTCATCTTCTCAAAACGGCATTGTTATTGCTTTCTTTATTAACACTCCATTACTTCGGAATTTTGAAGCATTTTGAGTAAATTTGGAACAGCAAACAGTCTACAGTTTTGAAAATCAGTTTTAACAAAATCAGAAAGAACAACCGGTATAACTATACTCCGCGTTATTATAACGGGAAGGATACCGGCAATATCTATGATTTTGATTCTAAATTCAATAAATATAAGGACGCCACTAATGCGATAGATTTTGGTGCCCACTGGGCAGAGGCACGAAAAGATAGCCGTACCAGGGGTAACAGAAGCATTAACAGGCGCGTGATTTATATCATTATCATCTTACTTTTCATTTGTCTGTGGATATTAGATTTTGATTTGTCCATTTTCTCGAATCCCCGTTAAATGAGTAACGTAATTCAATTGTTGCCCGATCATGTTGCCAACCAGATCGCTGCGGGTGAAGTGGTGCAACGTCCGGCCTCGGTAATAAAAGAACTTCTCGAAAATTCAATAGACGCAAAAGCAAACCGCATCCAGGTGATAATCAAGGATGCCGGTAAAACCCTTGTTCAGGTAATTGATGATGGTGTAGGCATGAGCCTAACCGATGCCCGAATGAGTTTTGAACGTCATGCCACCTCCAAAATAAAAATAGCTGATGATCTTTTTAGTCTGAAGACTAAAGGTTTTCGTGGGGAAGCGCTGGCTTCCATAGCGGCGATCGCCCATGTTGAGCTAAAGACAAAGACTGAAGAAGATGAAGTAGGTACCTGCATAAAAGTGGAAGGTAGCCATGTGATATCACAGGATCCCTGTGTTACTCCCAGGGGAACCAGCATTTGTGTAAAGAACCTGTTTTATAATATTCCCGCACGCAGGAATTTCCTGAAGTCAGATAACGTTGAAACACGTCATATTATTGATGAATTTCAGAGGGTGGCGCTGGCTCATCCCGATATTAGTTTTTCTCTGACGCATAATGGGAATGAGCTTTTTCAATTGCCTCCCCCTAATTTCCGTCAGCGTATAACCAATATCCTGGGTGGGAAGACAAACGAAAAACTGGTTCCTGTGGAAGAGGATACCGAGATCGTGAAAATCTCCGGATTTGTGGGTAAACCTGAATTTGCCAAGAAGAGCAGGGGGGAGCAGTTTTTCTTTGTGAATAACCGGTTCATCAAAAGTCCTTATCTAAACCATGCTGTGGTCGCTTCATTCGAAGGCCTTTTAAAGGAAAAAAGCTACCCTACTTATTTTCTGTACCTGGAGGTGGATCCAAAATCCATAGATATAAACATACATCCCACGAAGACAGAGATCAAATTTGATGATGAGCATGCCTTATATGCCATTCTTAAAAGTGCGATCAAACACAGTCTTGGTCAGTTCAATGTAGCTCCCATGCTGGATTTCGAAAGGGATTCTGAACTGGATACACCTTATGATTATAAGAATAAGGAAGTTAATACTCCTCAAATAGAAGTGGACAGGAATTTTAATCCGTTCCAGAATGAAGGTGGGTCGAAGTCCCATTTTTCGGGAGGAGGTTTTAGAAGAGAGAAACCGGCAGAATGGGAAAGTTTGTATTCAGGTATGCAACAGGAAACGGAGACTGATGTCGATATCAAACAAATAGAGTTTGAAAGTGAGGAAGTTACAGGTAATCTTTTTGGTGCAAGAGAGGAGGAACCAGAGAAATCCACTTTTCAGCTACATAAAAAATATATAGTTTCAACTTTAAAGAGTGGGATTCTTGTTATAGACCAGCACAGGGCCCATACCCGTGTGCTTTATGAGGAATTACTGAAAAATATAACAGTTTCGGCAGCCGTTAGTCAGCAACTTTTATTTCCTTTAAGGCTTCAATTCAATAATCATGAGGTTGAAATGTTGAAGGAGTTGAAGGAATCACTGGAGCAAACCGGTTTTATTTTTTCTGAGATCAGTAAGGATGAGGTCGAAATTACCGGGATTCCCACGCTTATTTCAGAAAGCGAGGTTCAGATATTACTCGAACAGCTACTGGCCGATTTTGAGAAGGATGTCCCGCATGATGGGTTTTCACAAACTGATCTTCTCGCAAAATCCCTGGCGAAATCCATGGCTGTGAGGTCTGGAACCATGCTTAACTCTGCCGAGCAGCAACATATAGTAAACCGGTTATTTGCCTGCAAAGAGCCGTCACTTAGCCCTTTTAATAAAACAGTGTTCATCACCCTGGGGGTTGATGAACTGGATAAAAAATTTGCCTGATGGGAAGAATGACAGAGACCGTAAAGGTTCTATTGATCATAAATGTAATTTTCTTTATTGGTAGTCAGCTAATTGGCGATGTCGCCTATGAGTATTTCGCTCTCTGGTTTATAAAGAACCCCAATTTCCAGTATTGGCAAATAATTACACATATGTTCATGCATGGTGGTTTTACGCATATTCTTTTTAATATGTATGCGCTTTGGGCTTTCGGAAGTCCAATAGAGCAGATGCTGGGACAGAAAAGATTCCTTTTCTTTTATTTTTCTGCCGGGATTGGAGCTGCCCTTTTGCATACCCTTGTAAATTTCTATGCTTATCAAAAAGGCTTCAATGGTTTAATTGAGTTAGGCTGGACCCCGCCAGAAATAATGAACTATATACAGGAGGCCTATGCTTCCAACAGGTTCAGGATCCCTGAGGGAATTGATGAAGGGACACTAAGGTCTATGTTACAGGCTTTTTCGAATCCTGCTGTAGGTGCATCTGGAGCAATATACGGGATACTTGTGGCGTTTGGTATGATGTTTCCTAATGTTCAATTATTTCTGTTGTTTGTTCCAGTACCAATTAAGGCCAAATATTTTATTCCCGGATTAATTGCCTTAGATTTGTTTTCAGGCTTTACCGGTTACTCTATTTTTGGTGGGTCTATCGCACACTTTGCACACGTGGGAGGAGCTTTATTTGGCTTTATAATGATGTATTACTGGAAAAAGAATCAGTTTAATAACAATCGCTGGTACTGATGAGATCTTCAGATAAAATAAGATTTAAGATCCAGACCGCAACGGTCACAGAAAAGCTCATTGCGGTAAATGTGCTGGTCTTTATATTGTTCTTTCTTTTCAGAACCCTGGCGTATCTTTTTCAGCTGCCTTCAGATTTTTTACTGGAATGGTTCGTTTTTCCCAAAGATCCGGGTGAGTTCATTTTAAAGCCCTGGTCCATAATCACCTATTCATTCCTGCATAGTGGGATCTGGCATATTTTATCCAATATGCTTATCCTGTATTTTTCAGGAATTTATTTTCTTAATTATTTTTCCCCAAAGAGATTACTTAATTATTATTTCCTCGGTGTAATAATTGGAGCTTTGGTATACATGCTGAGTTATAATCTGTTTCCTGCTTTCCAGGGAACCGGAAGGTCCTACCTCATGGGAGCATCTGCCGGTGTAATGGCAGTGCTTATAGGTATCGCCACTCATATTCCGAATATGAGGGTGAGACTCATGTTGATTGGCAGTATAAAATTCTGGTGGATAGCCGCATTCCTGGTGGTTCTTGATATCATTCAGATCCCGATGGGGAATGCCGGAGGGCATCTCGCACATTTGGGAGGGGCTGCACTGGGATATTTATATACAACCCAGCTTCAAAAAGGTAATGATATTGGTAAATGGTTTGAAAGTCTGATGGATGGGATCGCTTCCCTGTTCAAACCAAGGGAGAAAAAAGCAACAATGAAGACCGTTCATCGCTCAGGAAAAACTACCACCTCCCGTTCGCGGCATACTAACACCACAGATAGTGATGACAAACAGAAGAAGGTGGATGCCATTCTTGATAAGATCAGCAAAAGTGGTTATGATAGTTTAAGTAAGGCGGAAAAAGATTTTTTGTTCCAGGCTGGAAAAGAGGATTAAATGAAGAAGTTGGGGATCTTTGACAAATTCATTTTTATACTGAATTCACTGGCGGCAACCGCCCTTTTATTTTCATACCTGCTACCACATATTCCTCCAAAATCCTTCCCTTTACTTTCAGTATTGAGCCTTGGAGTACCGGTACTTATTATTCTGAATACATTCTTTCTACTTTACTGGATATTGCGCTTAAGACGACAATTATTGCTTTCCCTTATTGTGCTGCTTCTGGGATATAATTACGTGACGAGTTTTGTGAAGTTCTCTGAAGCTGATGTGGATGATGAAAAAGCCTCAGATTTTTCGGTGATGAGCTATAACGTAAGAATGTTCAATGCCTATGAATGGTCAGACAGGAAAGACATCCCAGAGAAGATCACTGGGTTTATCAATGATAACAATCCGGATATCCTTTGTGTTCAGGAACATTATATTGGTGCTGCAGGACTTTCTGAGCTATATCCCTATGAGTATATCAAACTCAAGGGCAAGAATTCTGAATTTGGTTCTGCAATCTTTTCAAAATTTCCTATACTTAAGAAACATTCTGTGGACTTTCCCCACGATGGTAATAACAATGCGATTTTTGCAGATGTTTTAATAAACGGGAAAGACACGGTGCGTATTTTTAATGTTCACTTCCAGTCTCTTAATATCAAGCCGGGGATTGATGACCTTCAGAAGGAAGATTCAAAAAAACTGCTAGGTCGCATTGGCTATGGATTTTCCCTTCAACAGGAGCAGGCCGAGATGATGATGGAAGAAGTGAATAAGTCCCCTTACCAAACTCTCATAGTTGGTGATTTCAATAATACAAGCTTCTCTTATATCTATGACCTGGTAAAGCAGGAGGGAAGGTTTAAAGATGCATTCCTTGAGGCTGGTAGCGGATTTGGAAAAAGTTTCAAGCTTAACTACTTTCCTTTAAGAATAGACTTTCTTCTTATCGAGAATGAAATGAGGATAGCCGAGTTTCAGAAATTCGAGATCGATTATTCCGATCATTACCCTATTTTAACCAAAATAGGGCTCTAGGTCCTGGGCTTCCAGATAATCCAGCGCAGCATTTCCCTCATTATAGATAAGATCCAGTATACAGAGATCGGGCAGAAAACCTTCCTTGGAATCAAATACCTGGGTATAAGGTGTATTTTGGAAAACATGTTTTGATTTTGCATTTACCAGGCTTCTGAAATTAGTAAGGCCGGTAGGCTCAAGGATGAATTCATCAGTCTTTTCAAATTTCCAGTCGATCTGAAGGCAATCGGCAACGAATTCCATACAGTGATAATTGAAGTCCATCAGATATTTGAATTCTTTTTTATAAAGAGGATAGAGTTCATCTTCATAGAACTCAAAGAAAGGCGAAGTCTGGTAAGAAGCTTTGAATGCTCTCCAGTGCTGGAGCTGCCAGTCGAAACTGTTTTCTATCTGAACATCTTTGTATTTCTGCCTTCCGTTAGTATTAAGGCCTAAAGCAGAGCTGTGCTTAATGGGGATGTTCAGGTTTAACCTTCCGTTTGCATCATATATATACATCCGGTTACGATAGGTCTGTTTCTGGTAATTATCCTCATTTTCAAAAATGACCTTATCTGCCTTTACAATTGCCACCCACTGGCTTATAGGACCAAAATAGGCAGGATGTAACAGTACCGTTTTCATTTTTACTATGCTTCTCTACGCTTTTTGAAATATCTCCATCCAAAGAAGATCACGAGAACGATAAGGAAATAGGGGAGAAAGGAGGTAGGTTCTCCATCACCTTTAACTGTGGTGAAAACCCTGTCCCATCTTATTTTATCGAATCCGCTGGCGTTGGAGTCCCAGCTCATCCAGATAAAAACCGGTTTTCCTACGATGTGATTCTCCGGTACATATCCCCAGGTACGGCTGTCTTCCGAATTATTCCTGTTGTCACCCATCATCCAGTAATAGTTCTGCTTAAAGGTATAGGAATCTAATGGCTGGCCGTTAAGTAATACCTGCGTACCATTCACGCTTAATTTATTCTCAATGCCCATTTCTTCCCCTTCATAGGTCTCGATGATCTCTTTATAGAAAGGCATGCTTTCCGGTGTGATATTCACAGTTTTTCCAGCTTCGGGAATATATATGGGGCCGAAATTGTCATTATTCCAGTTCCTTTTACCGTCATTAGGAAAAAGTGACGGGTTTTTCACCCCGGCAGAATCTACATATCTTCTAATAGAGGCTACATTAGGATGATTCTTAAAACGCTCAAAATTCTCTTCAGAGAGTGCCCTAATTACGAAGAAATTGTTATTCGGGTTGTATGAATAGCCATCGGTAATATCGTATAATTTGTAAAGGCTCTGAGGATTGAAGGGCTGGCCCTTGGTGGTTCCCACATAAGAGAACTGTGGCTTAGCCCTGTCTGGTAACTCAAGCTGTTCTCCGTTGATGTGAACGTAACCATTTACCACAGAGAGGGAGTCGCCAGGGACCCCAACGGCTCTCTTAACATAGTTCGATTTTTTATCTACAGGTTTCTCATAATGTTTTCCAGAGCGATCAAAGAATTTCCTAACGGTATCCACCGGCCAGTTAAAGACCACAATATCGTTACGCTCTACATTTTCAAAACCTGGAAACCTGAGATAAGGGATTTGCGGTTTATTCAGATATGATTTTACTCCGAGTACCGGAATAGTGTCATGGACCATCGGAAAAGCGACAGCAGTTTGAGGCACTCTGGCACCGTAATGGAACTTGCTCACAAAGAGAAAATCACCTACCAGCAATGTCTTTTCCAGGGATGATGTAGGGATCGTGAAAGGTTGCATTATATAGGTATGCACTATAGTTGCCGCTATCACGGCAAAGAGTATGGAGCTTATCCATTCTCCGGCCTCTGTTCCTGGTTTAAGATCCCGATCTTCTATATAAGCATCTTTTGTTGCGTAGTTTACATAATAGATATAGAATCCAAGAGTAAGAATAACCAGGAATGTTTCGGTTGTTGAATTTCTTCCAAAACTTCTTATCGTTTCTACCCATATTACAGGGAAGATGATAAGATTGACAACTGGAATGAACATGAGCACAACCCACCACCAGGGCCGGTTGATTATCTTCATCAGGATTATTGCATTATAAACAGGTACAGCTGCTTCCCAGGCTTTTCTGCCTGCTCTCTGGTATAGTTTCCAGGTTCCTAGAAAATGAATAACCTGAACAAGCAGGAAGAATAAAAACCATTCGGTAAATGTCATATTTAATAAGCTTTACAGTATAAGGCCAATTTCACCTATAAATGTTACAATTAATTTTCAAAAAGATCGGCAAGGACGTCCTTCATGGTAAAGATGCCGGTCCTGTCCTTTAAATATTCGGCAGCCACAACGGCACCCAGGGCAAATCCCTGTCTTGATTTAGCCGTGTGGACAATTTCTATTTTGTCTATTTCTGAATCGTAAGTGACCGTGTGGGTGCCCGGTACATTCTCAACTCTTTTCGCATAAATAGGGATCTCGTCCTTTTCTGCATCGTCAAGCTGCCAGCCATCCACTCTTGGATTCTTTTCTATGATCTGTTCGGCCAGTGTGATTGCTGTACCGCTTGGCGCGTCCAGTTTCTGCACATGATGTATCTCTTCGATCTCTACTGAATAGTCTTCCAGGCCTTTCATCATATTGGCCAGTTTCTGGTTGAGTTCAAAAAATACATTTACACCAAGGCTGAAATTGGAAGCATATATGAATGCCGAATTATTTTCCTCACAGATCTTTTTCGCTTTTTCATAGTCTTCCAGCCATCCGGTGGTTCCGCTAACAACCGGGATCCCGTGCCTGAAGGCGGTAGTTATATTCTTGAAGGCGGCTTTTGGCACACTAAAATCGATCGCTACATCAATTTCAGAGCCATCAAGGTCATAACTGTCAATATCTTCACTTACTCTCAGAACGATCTTATGTCCCCGATCTTTAGCGATCTCTTCGATCGCTTTTCCCATCTTTCCGTAACCTAATAGAGCGATTTTCATATGTAGATAATTATTATTTTTTATTGGTCATATGCAATTCGCATATCTTTTTTCCTATTTGTATGAATTCCAATGTATGCTCATTTCATCTTAAAAATTGAAATTTAGTGTAAGCCCGTAATTTGTTTTTCCGGATATGGCATCAAAATCCATATTGGGCCTTAAGCTAAGGTCTTCATCGACGTTGAACTGTCTTAAATGCGCTTCAACATTGGCGTCTACAATGTTCAATATATATACTCCCACTGTTACCAATAGTGAGATCTCTTTATTCTTTTGATAGAATTCCTGGGCACGTCTCAAACCATCATCGGTAATGCGTCCCTGAAACTCATCTGTACGGCCAGCCAGTCGGTCTTTATAGGCATCCCGGTACCGGTCATATTGTTTGTCGTTTTCCAGATAGAAATAAATCCCCGTTGCTAAACCTCCATAGGCAATAGGTATCTTCCAGTAACTACCATTGTATGCCTGTCCCAGCCCCGGCAGAATAGCCGAATAGAAAGCTGCTTTTGATGGGGCTAAGGCATTATAGGGTTCATAATCTTTTTCCCGTTCTTCGGTCACCTTTTCGGTTTTTACCGAAAGTGAATCCTGCTGGGCATTACTTACTGAAACGGCAAGCAGAAAAAAAAACAGGAAAAGGAGCTGATTATTCTTCACCCCGGATTAATTTTTTGATTCTTTCGAAGTCTTCTTCTGAAGAGAAAGGAATGCTAAGTTTTCCGCTTCCTTTTTTGGTCACCTTCACATCCACTTTAGTGCCCAGGTATTCTGAAAATTCCTTGATCCCTTTTTTAAAGGTCTGTGGGACTGAAGCTTTTTTCCTGGCCGGAGCCGATTTTCCTTCGTTGTTCAGATCGCGAACCAATTGTTCGGTTTCTCTTACCGATAGCGATTTTTGAAGGATCTTTTCATAGATGTCCAGCTGTTTCTGAGTGTCGTCTATGTTGATAAGCGCCCTGCCATGTCCCATGCTTAAAAAGCCGTCACGCATTCCAGTCTGGATGATAGGGTCAAGCTTTAAAAGTCTCAGGTAATTGGCTATCGTTGATCGATTTTTTCCTATTCTTTCACTCAGTTGTTCCTGGGTAAGATTGATCTCATCTATCAAACGCTGGTAAGACAAAGCGATCTCTATAGGATCCAGATCCTGGCGCTGGATGTTTTCAACCAGGGCCATCTCCAGGGACTCCTGGTCATTGGCGATCCTGATATAAGCCGGAATGGTCTCCAGACCCACAAGTTTTGAGGCCCGGTAACGTCTTTCCCCAGATACGAGTTGATATTTGTTAAAATCCAGTTTCCTTACCGTGATAGGCTGAATAACACCTAACTCACGGATAGAAGAAGCAAGTTCCTTTAATGATTCCTCGTTAAAACTCGTTCTTGGCTGAAAAGGATTGACTTCAATAGAAGACATCTCCAGTTCCACAATATGGCCAACCAGCTTGTCGGCATTCTTATCTTCAGCAGATTTTATATCATTATCCGGATCTTTCAGCAATGCTGAAAGTCCTCTCCCCAACGCTTGTTTTCTGGTAGCCTTCGCCATTATTACTGGTTTTTCTTAATTATTTCATTTGCCAGACTCAGATAATTGCTGGCTCCCTTACTTGAAGCATCATAATTGATAATGCTTTCTCCATAACTCGGCGCTTCACTTAAACGCACATTTCGCTGTATGATTGTTTCAAAGACCATCTCATCAAAATGTTTCTTTACCTCTTCAACCACCTGGTTGGAAAGCCGTAATCTTGAATCGTACATGGTTAATAACAGGCCTTCAATATCCAGTTTATTGTTATGGATCTTCTGTACACTTTTAATCGTATTCAATAGTTTCCCCAGTCCTTCAAGTGCAAAGTATTCGCACTGTATCGGGATAATAACAGAATCTGAAGCCGTAAGAGCATTCAGTGTTAACAGTCCCAGGGAAGGGGCACAGTCTATGAGTATAAAATCATATAGGTCACGTAGCGGCTCGATAGCCTGTTTAAGCATGGATTCCCTTTTTTCCTGGTCTACCAGTTCTATTTCAATAGCTACCAGATCAATATGTGCAGGGATAATGTCCAGGTTAGGCGAACTGGTCTTCTGTATCGCATCTTCAGCTTTGATGGAATGTTCCAAAAGCTGGTATGTGCCATTTTCAACTTCTTCAACATCTATTCCCAGGCCTGAGGTTGCATTGGCCTGGGGATCGGCGTCAATCAATAATATTTTTTTTTCCAGAACCCCTAACGAAGCAGCCAGGTTCACAGATGTGGTGGTTTTACCCACGCCTCCCTTCTGGTTGGCAATAGCAATGATTTTACCCATTAAATGTGTATAATTTTTGAAAGGTAAAAATACAATTTATTATAGGTTTAGAAAATGAAATTGTTAACAGCTTTAATAGTTTGTTAATACTTGAGCTTTAAAGCTTAAAGACTGATAAAATAACCTGCCTGAACGGCATAGCCCTTTGCTTCAAAAAACCCTTCCCCGTCATCATATTTGTACAGATTGGCATTAAGAGTTAAGCCGGAGTTATCATTTAATAGATAATTTAAACCTGCTTCAGCGGAAAAACTTAAAGGAAAGGAGTTCGGAAAATGAATTCCAATATCTATCAAATAATCTGAATTCCCATCATCAGCGATCTTTCTCATACGCTCTTCCTGACTTTTCAGAAAAAATGATTTATTGGCAAAAATTCCTATATATGGATTTAATTTCGCTGAGGGAGGAAGAAAATTATATCTCACAGAAAGATCTATTGCTATCATTTGATAATCAATAACGGCTCTTTCAAAACGCTGCCTGAGGTATTCAGCCTCTCCTCCTTTATCTGAATAATTAACTCCAAGGACAAAACTGAAATGTGAATCGGCAAATGCAGGAATTATTGAAAGTTCCATTCCTATGTCCATTCCCGATTGATAGCCAAAATCACCGGTTAAGGTTTCATAACCTGTAGTAATGGTTGTGAAATTTGCGCCACCCATAAAAGCTACTCTAACTTCAGGCTTTTTATGAATTTCTTCGGCTGTATAGCTGAGATTATTCTTGCAATTATTATAATCGATAAAGATTCTGGACAAACTTTTAATAGTATATTTTGTACTGGCTAAATTTTCCTGTGGACAGTCGTTAAATAGCAAAGCCAGGGTTCCAAGATACTGCTTGGATTCACGGTTGTATGTTTTACCACCAATATCGGTTTTTGATGTTTTTATGGTCAATTCCTGGTCTCCATGATCCTCATGGGAAACATAAAACCTAAGTTTATTCTCATGGTCCCTCAAATAGAAGAGATCGGCATAGCCACCCACGATTTTTTTCTGTAAATAGGTTT
>JAWWBH010000033.1:0-17800 GCA_033721075.1 Christiangramia sp. | reverse complement strand
GTGCCGTCATAATCAATAAAGAGGATCTTCTTGCTGGCATTTTTAAACTGCTGTATGATTTCATCAGATATTTCTGAAGTTATACGAGTTGCCTTGAAGCTGTCGCGGTTCTCTCTTGTGGCTCTAAGGGCCTTCATAAAGTCCTGAGCCCATTTTTCAACACTGTACCTCCTGAGCCTTTTCTGAAGCATTTTATTCCTATCCTTTTGCTCTTCTATAGGCATATGAAAAGCCGTTTTAAGCGCATCGGCTACCTGTTCAAAATTATTTGGGTTGATTATCAGCGCTTCGTTCATCTCATGAGCGGCACCCGCCATTTCACTGAGTATAAGGACTCCAGTTTTATCGGTTCTGGTTGCAACATATTCTTTGGCAACGAGGTTCATCCCGTCCCGAATAGGAGTCAATAATGCTATCTCACAGGTAGTGTAAAGGTCTATCAGGTTTTCAAATGGCATGGAACGATAGAAATACCAGATTGGTGTCCAGCTTACCGTTGAGAATTTACCATTTATCCTACCCACCAGTTCATCTACTTCGCGTTTAAGCCTTCTATATTGAGGCACATTGGAACGTGAAGGAACCGCCAGCATGACCAGTCTAACCTTCTCAATATATTCCGGATATTTATCAAGGAAATATTCATATGCTCTTATACGGTGGGCAATACCTTTAGTATAATCCAGCCGGTCTATGCTGAGGATCATTTTTGCCTCGGGGGTGGCCTCCAAATGATGATCCAGCCTTCTTTGTAATTCCGACTGGTTTTCAGAGGTACTCTCGAAATGGTCAAGAGCCGCCTGTTCAAATTTCTTATAATCGATTCCCATAGGGAATGAATCTACTTTCACTATCCTGTCTGGGAGGGTTACCTCATTGAAATCTACCTGATGTCTTAAGATTCGGCTTACCGAACTTAAAAAATGACGTTCATAGTCGTAGGTATGAAAGCCTATAAGATCGGCCCCCAAGACACCTTCAAGAACCTTTTCCCTCCAGGGAAGTGTTCTGAAAACCTCATAAGAAGGAAAGGGGATATGATTGAAGAATCCAATAACGGCTTCGGGTGCCTTTTCCCTGATCATATTGGGAACCAGTAAGAGCTGATAATCGTGTACCCAGATCACATCTCCATCCTCATAATGTTTCAGGATCTCATCTGCATATTTCTGATTTACCTGCTGATAGACATTCCAGAACTGGTTGTCAGACTCGGTATATTCCATAAAATAATGGAAGAGTGGCCAGATGGTACGGTTGCTGAATCCATAATAAAAACCATCAATTTCGTCTGAGGTAAGGTGAACTGCGACACAATTTTCTTCTTTTGCTTTCTTTTGCACTTCATCCTTCAGGTTCTCGGGAATTTCTTCTTCTGTAAGCCCGGGCCAGCCTATCCAGATACTATCACCATCCTTATGGAATGATTTTAAGCCTGTTGCGAGTCCACCCACGCTCGGGGTTACATCAAGATGGTCATTTTCAATGGATATTTGAAGTGGTAATCGGTTGGAAATAATGATAGTTTTGCTCATAATTAATTCTAAATGCTGTTGCGACGAATTCGATTTTTCTTAAATTTCCGAAAATCATTTCAGACAGCCATTGATTTATAAGATTTTTAAGATATATGGATAATCTCGATTACGGTATAATTAGCAATTGTAAAAGTGCTGCTCTAATTTCAAAAACCGGGTCCCTGGATTGGTGCTGTATGCCCAATTTTGATTCCTCGGCAATTTTCGCCAAGATCCTGGATGACGAAATAGGGGGTAGCTTTGAAATAGAAGTAGGAGACGACTATGAGATCACCCAGGAATATCTATGGGAAACCAATATTTTAAGCACCGTTTTTGATAATGGAAAGGATTCTTTTCAGCTCATAGATTTTATGCCCCGTTATGCCAGGGAGGATGGCTCTTATTATGCGCCGCCAGATATTATTAGGTTTTTCAGGTTAACGGGCGGGGCTCCAAAATTTAAAATAAAATACGATCCTAAGCTCGATTTTGCTAAGGAAAAAACCTACAACGAGAATAAAGGTGATTATATTAAGAGCTTTACCAAGGAAGGTAAGTATGACTCGCTATTTTTCTACTCCAGTTTTAGCCTGAATGATATTATCGAGAGAAAGGAGATAACTCTTAAAGGAAATGAATATTGCCTGGTAGGTTATCATGAAAAACTGGTGGAGCAAACATTGGACAGGTCATACCTCAAATTTCAACGCACCAAGGTTTACTGGATGAACTGGAGTGATAAGACCACCCGATATACCCATTACGGGAATGAGATCATGAGAAGTGCCCTGGTATTAAAGGCCTTGAGCTATAAAAAGTCAGGCGCCGTTCTTGCTGCGGCCACCACATCACTTCCAGAAACTATAGGGGAGGAGCGAAACTGGGATTACCGTTTTTGCTGGATACGGGATGCTTCCATGGTGATCAAGGTTATGGCCGGCCTGGGGCATATAAAATCGGCGAAGGATTTTCTTCAGTTCATTATTGATATCATACCGCACAAAGACGAGAAAATTCAAATCATGTATGGTATTAATGGGGAAAAGGAGCTTACGGAGCACATTCTTAATCATCTTAAAGGTTATAAGAACTCTCACCCTGTTCGTACGGGTAACGCGGCTTACATTCAAAAGCAGAACGATATCTATGGAATTTTAATGGAAGTGATCTACCAGCAATTCCTAATGTTCGAAACTTCACTTGAAAATTCTGAAGCCCTCTGGACCGTGGTACGTGGAATTGTAATGATAGTAGAGGAGAACTGGAAAAAACCCGATAAAGGTATCTGGGAGCTCAGAACAGAAGACAGGCATTTCATATTTTCCAAGCTACTTTGCTGGGTAGCCGTAGACAGAGCCATTAAAATAGGGGAGGTGCTCCGAATGGGAATCAACGATACTAAATGGAAGGCACTAAGAGAGGAAATCTATCAGGATATTTATAACAAAGGCTGGAACGAGGAGAAACAGGCATACACGCAATATTACGGTTCCAAGGATCTGGACGCTTCCACTTTATTGATGCAGTCTTATGGCTTTATTGAAGCAGATGATCCAAGATTTGTTAGTACAGTGAAGGCTACCGAAGAGGAATTATGCGAGGACGGCTTAATGTACAGGTATAAGAATAGTGATGACTTTGGAAAACCTTCCTCTTCATTTACCATTTGTACATTCTGGCTAATAGACAGTCTTTATAAAATAGGTGAGAAGAAAAAAGCTAAAAAAATGTTCGACCAATTATTGTCTTACAGTAATCATCTCGGCTTGTTTAGTGAGGATATAGATTTTAAAACCAAGCGTTTACTGGGGAATTTTCCTCAGGCCTATTCGCACCTGGCCCTCATAGAAACCGCGGCTAATTTTAGTAAGGGAATTGCTACAGATGGAATGATATTCAGGGAATAATTACTCTTCTGATCTTTTATCTACTGTCACTCTGGTTTTTGGTAAAAATTCAGGGTATTTTCTCTGGATGAAATCCATTAGTTTTTCCCTGAGAAAAACTCTTAGATCCCAGGCTGTAGGGGAGTTTCTTGCGCTTACGAGTACTCTTAACTCAACTGATTTTTCAGTAGTATTAGTGACCTGAAGCACGTTTACATTTCCATCCCATAGATCTGTGGAATTAAGCAGTCGCGTTTGTTCTTCCCTGATGGCATCAATAGGTAATCCATAATCGGCATAAATATATACAGTTCCAAGAATATCTGCTGAGGTTCTTGTCCAATTCTGAAAGGTATTTTCAATAAAATAGGTGGTTGGAACAACCAGTCTTCTTTTATCCCATACCCTCACAACCACATAAGTAAGGTTGATCTCCTCTATCCATCCCCATTCTCCTTCTACAATTACCACATCATCCAGCCTTATGGGCTGCGTAATAGCTATCTGAATCCCTGCCAGCAGAGTTCCAATAGCTTTTTGGGCAGCCAGACCTATTATGATACCTGCGATACCGGCTGAGGTAAGCAAACTTATTCCAACAGATCTGATACTTTCAAAACTCATAAGAGATATGCCAAGAGCGAGAATAACAATAATAAAGATCACGATATTCTCAAGGATCATATATTGAGTATATACTTTGCGGGCTTTCAAATTATCGGCACTATCCACATCATATTTTCTAAGCATTCTTTTTTTGACAACCTTAAATAGCAGAATCAGGAACCAGGAAATACTTAGTATAATTCCTATAACACTTATATGACCAATTATCTCTTTGGTAGTCTGGAACATAAAAACATCACCTATCACGGCTATCTGTGCTATAAGAGAGGCAAGAAAGATGAGTAAAGGTATACGGATCTTTTGAGCGAAATTAACAGGAAGTATATTACGGGGGTTTTTCCCAACACGTTTAAGAATATAGAATGCAAGGGAAAAAGTAAGAATTAGAATAATGATTCCACCAATAACATAGGTGGTAGTATTGTTTTCCAGGTCGAGCATGTTCCTATTAATTTGTATATCTAAAACTACTAAAAATGAATACTTTGTAAAATAAATGCTCTTCATATTTAAATAAATTTAACTGAAAAGGTTTTCGAAACGAAGCATGCTTTTCTTCAAAATAAGTTAACTTAATAACCTTAAAATTTTGGAATACATGCTTAAGAAACTTTTTCTAATTCTTTTGGGGTTAAATATTTTATCGTGTAAGACTTCAAAAAATCAATCCATAATTGAAGAAAACACCAATCCCATATTAATTTCAGATAAATTCAAATTTACCGAAGGTCCCGCTGCTGATGCTAAAGGGAACGTTTATTTCACCGATCAACCAAACAATCGTATTCTAAAATGGTCGGCAGAAACCGGGGAAATTTCAATTTATATGGAAAATGCAGGCAGGGCTAACGGATTGTATTTCGATAATGAAGGCAGACTTATTGTGGCAGCCGATGAAAAATCAGAATTATGGCAGATTAACACTGAAAAAAAAGTGAAGGTCCTGGTTGATAATTATAAAAATAAAAGATTGAACGGTCCTAACGACCTTTGGGTTGATGCTAATGGCGGAATTTATTTTACAGATCCCTATTATCAGCGGGATTATTGGAAAAGGCAAAAGCCTGATATCGATAAACAAAGAGTTTATTACCTTACTCCTGATAAAAAAGAAGTTAAAATCGTGGCTGATGATCTGGTTAAGCCTAATGGAATTATAGGCTCCAGGGAAAATGCTGTTTTGTATATCGCCGATATTGGAGCAGGAATGACCTATTCCTATAGATTATCTAAAAATGGTGGTTTAACCGATAAAAACATCTTTACAGAAATGGGTTCAGACGGAATGACAATGGATGAGGAAGGTAATGTTTATCTAACAGGGAACGGTATAACTGTATTCAATAAAAAGGGTGAAAAGTTGGCACATATTCCAGTAGATAGGAATTGGACAGCAAATGCTACTTTCGGTGGAGAAAATTTCGACCAGCTTTTTATCACAGCTTCAGATGCGGTATATATTCTACAGATGAATGTAAAAGGAAATAATTAAAATAATAAGCCTGAGAAGCATTTTATCGTTAAACTTAATTTGATAAAAACTCCTCAGGCGATTTTCAGTTTACAGAATACTTAATTAAAAACAGTATTTATTTTCTGAGGTTAGCTTTTCCGCAATTGTATTTCTCAATTCCACCACATTAGGCATATTAGTATATTTGGTAAACCTCTTAAGTCCCATTAGCATCATGCGCTGTTCGTCACCTTCGGCAAATGATATAATGCCTTCTTTTGCCTTAATGTTGATTAGGTCAACGGCATGGTAAAGGTATAATCTTGCCATGGCGATCTGTACTTTCTGGCTTTCGGCCCCGAATCTTTTGGCATTTTTCTCAGTTCTCAGGATACCAGATTCTGCCATATAGATCTCGATGAGAATATCTGCAGCCGCCAGTAGTAACTGCTGATGCTCTTCAAGGTCTGGCCCGAATTTCTGAACTGCACTACCGGCTACCATTAAGAAAACTTTTTTAAGCTTGCCTATCATTTCTTTTTCTTCACTGAAAAGCTCTGAATAATCAGGTTTTTCCATTGAAGGTATACCGGTAAGCTCATCGGCTACTTTCATAGCAGGTCCAAGAAGATCTACATGACCTTTCATTGCTTTTTTGACCAGCATTCCTACAGCCAGCATACGGTTGATCTCGTTGGTTCCCTCATAGATCCTGGCGATCCTGGCATCTCTCCAGGCAGATTCCATAGGAGTATCGGCCGAGAATCCCATTCCTCCAAAGATCTGTATACCTTCATCGGTACAGTTTTGAACGTCTTCCGAACAAGCAACCTTTAATATGGAACATTCAATAGCATATTCCTCAAAACTCTTGAGTTCTGCTTCTGCATGGGAATTTCCTTCTTGCTGCCTGATTTCAATACGCTCTTCGATATTCTTTGCAGCACGATAATTTGCCGCTTCACCTACATAAGCTGAAGTCGCCATTTCTGCCAGTTTAGACTTGATAGCCCCAAACTTCGCGATTGGAGTCTTGAACTGAATACGTTCGTTAGCATATTTCACGGCCACATCGGTTACCCTTCTCTGAGCATCCAGTGTTGCGGCTGCAAGTTTGATCCGGCCAACATTAAGAGCATTCATGGCGATCTTAAATCCATTTCCACGCTCCGAGAGCATATTCTCTACCGGAACTTCTGTCTCATCAAAGAACACCTGGCGAGTGGAGGAGGAGTGGATACCAAGTTTCTTCTCTTCCTCCCCAAAAGACATTCCATTTGGATTCTCTTTATCATATTCCACGATGAATCCGGTTATATTTTTATCATCTTCTATTCGTGCGAAAACAATAAAAACCGATGCGAATCCGGCATTGGAGATCCACATTTTCTGTCCGCTAATCTTGTAGCTTTTACCGTCATTGGAAAGTACAGCTTTTGTCTTACCTGAATTGGCATCACTACCTGCACCTGGCTCAGTAAGGCAGTATGCCCCAAACCATTCTCCAGTAGCAAGCTTAGGAACATATTTTTTCTTTTGCTCTTCTGTTCCGTAAAGAAGAATAGGAAGAGTTCCAATTCCGGTATGCGCTCCAAAGGCAGTAGCAATTGAGCCAGTTGCCCCTGAAATATAATCACACACCAGTACCGTGGAAACAAATCCCATTCCCAGGCCATCATATTCCTCTGGTACACCAACACCCAGGAAACCAAGCTCGGCAGCTTTATTCATGACCTCTTCAGTTAGCGCATAATTTTTCTTTTCAAATTCTTCCTTCTTTGGCCAGATCTCGCGGTCTACGAATTCCTTAACCGAATCTTTCATCATTTTCTGCTCCTCATTAAAGTCTTCAGGAGTGAAAACATCTTCACTTTTGGTTTCCTTCACAAGGAACTGACCTCCACGAAGCATATCTTTTTTAATTGTTTTTTCGTCGCTCATGTTTTTAGTTATTATGAAAATAGAGTAAAGAGAAGAGAATAAAGACTTAGAGATTGTTTTGGAAACTCATTGTCATCTTTTGAAATTCTTCAATTTTCATTTCTATTTTTTCCAGTTCGTTTTGATTTATATAGTTTCTGTGTTTTGCTATTAATAACTGAGTGCCCAATTCAAATGATGATCCCAGTGAGATATCGAGAAAATACTTAAAAGACTTATCGGTTCTTGAGGAACCTTCTGCTATATTACTTACCATTGAAATAGAGCATCTACTCATCTGAGAACTTAGTCCATATATTTCATGCTTGGGAAATTTTACAATGATGTCAGATAGGTCATTTGCGATTTCTAGTGCAAGCTTCCAAATCTTCAAATTTCTGTAATTATGCCTTTTAGCACTCATCAGTCCCTTGTCTCATTTCTCTTTTCTAATTTCTAGAATACTTCATAAACTCCCGCAGCACCCTGTCCTGTACCTACACACATCGTTACCATGGCGTATTTATCTTTCAGGTTACGCTTTTTCATTTCATCGAAGATCTGAACAGAAAGCTTTGCTCCGGTACATCCAAGTGGATGTCCCATCGAGATCGCACCTCCATTTACATTCACTCTCTCTTTGTCAAGATCAAGTTCTCTGATAACGGCCAGGGATTGAGAGGCAAATGCTTCGTTCAATTCGATAAGCTCAAGGTCCTCTTTTTTAAGACCTGCCTGTTTAAGAGCCTTCGGGATCGCATATACCGGACCTATTCCCATGATCCTGGGTTCTACACCAACGGCTGAATAACTAACAAGTCGTGCTACCGGCTCAAGGTTCAGTTCCTTGACCATCTCTTCACTCATAATCATGGCAAAGGCAGCACCATCACTCATTTGGGATGAGTTTCCGGCAGTAACACTTCCTCCATCGGCAAAAACCGGTCTTAACTTATTAAGTACCTCGATGGAGGTGTCTTTACGCGGACCTTCATCCTTGTTTACTGTATAGGACCTGGTTTGTTTCTTACCATTTCCATCCACATATGTTTCATCGATCTTAATAGGGACTATCTGGTCCTGGAACCTGTCTTCGGCCTGAGCTTTTATAGCTCTTTGATGAGAGTTATATGCAAATTCATCCTGATCCTTCCGGGATACATTATATTTCTTTGCAACAGCCTCCGCTGTAAGTCCCATTCCCCAGTAATAATCTTCGTGGCCCTGTTTTGCCAGTTCATAGTCGGGTACAGGTTTGTAACCACCCATCGGGATGTAACTCATGCTTTCGGCTCCACCAGCTATGATACAATCGGCCATTCCGTTCTGGATCTTGGCAGTGGCGATAGCGATGGTCTCCAATCCTGAAGCACAATAACGATTCACCGTCATTCCCGGAACATCTTCGATCTTTAATCCCATTAGAGAGATAAGACGTCCTACATTCAGTCCCTGTTCTGCTTCAGGCATTGCATTACCTACTATAACATCATCGATTCGCTTTTTATCGAATTCAGGAAGTTTATCCATCATGTATTGGATGGTCTCTGCAGCCAGTTCATCGGGTCTTTTAAACCTGAACACTCCGCGCGGAGCCTTTCCTACTGCCGTCCTGTATGCTTTTACTATATATGCTGTCTTTTTCATTATTTTATATTTTGAATTAGAAATTTTAAATGCCAATTCATCTAAAATTCAACATTTATCATTTTTAATTTCTAAGTGGTTTTCCTTTTTTCAGCATGTGCTGAAGCCTCTCCAGTGTCTTGCGTTCTCCGGTAAGTGAAAGGAACGCTTCCCTTTCCAGATCCAGCAGGTATTGCTCGCTTACCTTTTGATTTTCTGAAAGATCTCCACCGGCCATCACATATGCGAGCTTGTTGGCGATCTTCTGGTCATGTTCACTAATGTAGTTACCGGCTTTCATCTGATCGGTTCCTACAAGGAATGCTCCCAGTGCCTGTTTTCCGAGCACCTTGATATCAGTTCTTTGAATTGGTTTTGTATACCCATTCTCAGCCATTAGTAAGGCATGCTTTTTGGCAATAGCCAGCTGCCTGTCTGGATTCACTACTACTATATCTTTTCCTTTCTGAAGTATGTTAAGATCATATGCTTCGTAGGCCGAAGTTGAAACCTTTGCCATACCAATTGCAAGAAAATGCTCTCTAAGTCGGTTTAATTCCACATCATCTTTCTGAAAGGTATCTGAAGCCCTTACGGTCATTTCTTTTGTACCACCGCCACCTGGGATCACACCAACTCCAAATTCAACTAACCCGATATAGGTCTCTGCGGCGGCAACCACCTTATCTGCATGGAGTGAAAGTTCACAGCCACCACCAAGCGTCATTGCATGAGGTGCTGCAACGGTTGGGATAGAGGAGTAGCGCATACGCATCATGGTATCCTGGAAGTATTTGATAGCCATATTAAGCTCTTCATACTCCTGTTCAACGGCCATCATGAATATCATTCCGATATTCGCACCTACCGAGAAGTTTTTTCCGTTATTGGCAACTACCAGTCCCTGATATTCTTTTTCGGCCATATCTATTGCCTTGTTAATTCCATCAAGAACGTCCCCGCCAATTGTATTCATCTTGCTTCTGAATTCCACATTCAGGATTCCGTCACCCAGATCTTCTACCACAACACCACTGTTCTTGAATACCTCTTTGGACTCTCTGATATTATCAAGAATAATGAATGCGTCCTGACCCGGAACTTTTTTCTGTTCTTTGGAATCTATATCGTAATAATAGGTCTGACCTTCTTTTACGGTGTAGAAGCTTTCGCTGCCATTTTCCAGCATTCCCTTTACCCAGGATGCAGGTTCATGGCCTTCTTTCTTCATCATTTCGATACCCTTTTTAACCCCTATGGCATCCCAGATCTGGAACGGCCCGTGTTCCCATCCAAAACCGGCTTTCATGGCATCGTCTATCTTATAAAGTTCATCCGAGATCTCTGGAATACGGTTTGATACATAGGCAAACAGGGCAGAGAAGGTCTTTCTGTAAAACTCTCCTGCTTTATCCTTACCGTTTATAAGAACCTCGAACCGATCTTCTACATTGTCTATAGATTTTGTTTGTTCCAGGGTGGCGAAAGAAGCGCTCTTTTGGTCACGATATTCCATGGGATCAAGATCAAGGGATTTGATCTCACTGGAACCATCTTCTTTTTTGATCTTTTTATAGAATCCCTGACCTGTTTTACTGCCATACCATTCATTTTCCATCATGGTATCGATGAAATCAGGTAAAGCGAAAAGATCATGCTGTTCGTCTTGCGGAACGTTTTCGTATAGTCCGTTGGCAACATGCACCAGGGTATCTAAGCCTACCACATCCACGGTTCTGAATGTTGCCGATTTTTGCCTTCCAATAACCGGGCCGGTAAGTTTGTCTACTTCTTCAATGGTCATTCCCATATCCTTAACCATATGGAACAGACTCATAATACTGAAGATTCCTATACGGTTACCAATAAAAGCCGGGGTATCTTTCGCAAGAACCGGTTTCTTACCAAGGAATTTCTCTCCATACATATGAAGGAAATCTAGGACCTCTTCAGAAGTTTCCTTACCCGGAATAATTTCGAATAACCTTAAATATCTTGGAGGATTAAAGAAGTGAGTCCCGCAGAAATGTTTTTTAAAGTCTTCGCTGCGCCCATCGGTCATGAAATTGATTGGAATACCCGAAGTATTTGTAGTGATAAGAGTTCCTTCTTTTCTATGTTTCTCCAGCTTTTCGAATACCTGTTTCTTAATATCAAGGCGTTCTACAACTACCTCAATTATCCAGTCTACTTCCGAAACTTTAGAAATGTCGTCTTCCAGATTTCCGGTTTTTATCCTGCTTGCAAAATCCTGATGGTAGATAGGAGAGGGCTTGGATTTTAAGGCGCTTTGTAATGATTCGTTTACGATACGATTACGTACTTCCTTATCTTCGAGGCTGAGACCCTTTTTTTGTTCCTTTTCATTAAGTTCCCTTGGCACTATATCCAACAGTAGCACTTCAACGCCAATGTTAGCAAAATGGCAGGCGATACCGCTTCCCATTATACCAGAGCCAATTACTGCAACTTTATTGATCCTTCTTTTCATTTTTTGGTTTTTATCATTTTTAAAACTCCCGGTAATTCCAGGTGATTTATTTTATTTTAATCTCTTCGGTGTATATTTTTTTGTCGTTAATTAAGTCCATTATGGTATTGGCAACTTCTATAAAAGTATGCAGGTCTTTTTCTGAAACATTTTCTTTGACCGCTTCATCAAACCGAAGCACTACACGTTTGGAATAATCTCTCATCTCCTTACCAAATTCGGTAAGATGGATAAGTACACTGCGGCCATCGCTGGGATTCTTCTTCCTGAAAATAAGACCTTTTTCCTCCATAGACTTCAGTATCCTCGAAAGGCTTGTAGCTTCCATTCCCATTTTAGGGCCAAGTGAAGTGGAAGGGGTGCCATCTTCGGGATCAATACTTAACAGTGCAAATCCTGTAGCCATTGTGCTGCCCGCTTTTCCTGCTTCCTCATTGTACATTTTCGAAACAGCCATCCAGGTGGCACGCAATACATAATCTATTGTCTTTTCTTTCATTTTCTTTTTGAATGAATCCAAAGTTAGGAAAAAATATTATGCACGCATAATAAATTTATTTAAAAATATTAATATTCTTATTTATTGCTTCTTAATTTGTTAAAACAAAAAAACTCCTCTGGCAGGGAGGAGTTTTTATTATTAAAATATCAAAGTTTCAACTAAAAGCGATCATATAGCTTTTCATATAAGTCGTGATACCTGTCACGAATATTACGGCGTTTTAATTTCATGGTAGGAGTGAGGTGTTCGTCTTCTACCGTCCATGCTTCAGGAGTTAGTGCAAAGGTCTTTACCTGTTCCCATTTCCCGAATTTTTGATTATAGAAATCCACTTCTTCCTGAATTCGTTCCCTAACCAGGTCATTATTCGCGATATTTTCATTACTACCATCGCCAAGATCAATGTTCTTACGACGTGCCCATTCTTCAATAAATTCAAAATTAGGCTGTATCAGGGCAGCCGGCATTTTTTCTCCGTCACCAACCACCATGATCTGCTCGATGAAACGCGATTGCTTCATAGTGTTCTCGATTAACTGGGGAGCCACATATTTTCCTCCGGATGTTTTGAACATCTCTTTTTTACGATCGGTTATTTTAAGGAAACCTTCCCTGTCTAATTCGCCAATGTCGCCTGTATGGAAGTAACCGTCGTTTTCAAGAACTTCATCTGTCTTCTCCTTGTCCTTATAATAACCTTTCATGATATTTGGACCTTTGGCGAGGATTTCTCCATCTTCTGCAATCTTAACTTCTACATTGTCCAGAGGTTTACCTACAGTCCCAATTTTGAATCCATGGTTACGCTCATCATTTACGGCAATTACCGGGGAAGTTTCTGTCAATCCATAACCCTCCATCACGGGAATCCCTGCCGCGGCAAAAACCCTTGCCAGTCGAGGTTGCAATGCCGCACTTCCCGAGACAATAAGCTCAATATTTCCTCCAAGCCCTTCTTTCCATTTGGAAAATATAAGTTTGCGGGCAATTCCAAGCCTGAATTCATACCACCATCCATTTGCTCCGTATGGTTCATATTCAAGGCCTAACTCTATGGCCCAGTAGAATAACTTCTGTTTTATTCCACTTAAGGCAGAGCCTTTAGCAACGATCTTATCATAGACCTTTTCCAGCAACCTTGGAACTGCGGTTATTACATGTGGTTTTACTTCTTTAAGGTTATCACTTATCTTGTCTAAAGACTCAGCAAAATAGACCGAAACCGAATAATACTGATAAAGATATAGTATCATTCTCTCAAAAATGTGACAAACCGGTAAGAAACTAAGAGCGACATAGGTTCCTGTTTCGAAAGGAACCCGTGGTGCACTTCCCAGTACATTGCTTACGATATTTTGGTGGGTAAGCATTACACCTTTTGGTCTTCCCGTAGTTCCTGAAGTATAGATAAGAGTGGCGAGGTCATCTTCTTTTACAGATTTCTTCAGCTTTTCAACCTCATCCTGATTCGCTTTGTCCTTCCCTGCATTTAGTATTTCTTTCCAGCTTTTGCAGTCGGCTAATTCATCAAAGCTGAATACTTCCTTTAATTGGGTTCTTGCCTTGATGTGATTCACCTTATTAAGCACCTCCTCATCTGATACAAAACAATAAATTGCCTCGCTATGGTTGAGGATATATTCATAATCATCTTCAGAAATAGTAGGGTAAATTGGAACGTTTTGAGCACCTATCTGCAGAATGCCAATATCCATCACATTCCATTCGGTTCTATTGGAAGTAGAAATTACAGCTATTTTATCCTTAGGTTTTACACCCAATTTCAAAAGGCCACGGCTAATCATATTAGCCTGATCAATATATTGCTGGGTGGAAATCGTTTCCCACTTCCCATTATACTTTGTGCCAAATGCTTCCTTTAAAGGATGATTCTCAAGCTGAAAATAAGGAAAATCAAAGAGTCTTTTTATCTCGTTCATGAAGTTGATCAATTATATATCCCTTGCAAAATAGCAAAAAAGAGGGCTACTTCAAATCGATCTTTTAAAAAAGAAGGGATGTTTTTAACATCCCTTCAATTTAATTGATAAAATATCACTTATTCTTTTCCAGCCATTTTCTGGCATTAACAAATCCTTCCAGCCATGGCGATACTTCATCCTTTCTTCCGTCGGGATAATAAGCCCAGTTCCACTGGAAGGTAGATCGCTCTAAATGAGGCATCATTACCAGATGTCTACCCGTGTCATCAGTAAGTATTGCTGTATTATAATGAGATCCGTTAGGGTTGGCAGGATATCCTTCATATCCGTATTTTCCAACGATCTTATATTTCTCTTCTTCGTAAGGGAAGCTGAACTTACCTTCACCGTGAGCTGCCCAAATACCAAGCTTGCTTCCGGCAAGTGTTGAAAGCATTACTGAATCATTTTCCTGTATTTCAACGGAGGTGAAATTACATTCGAATTTATGGGATTCGTTATGTAGCATTTTTGGTTTCTGGTCATGATCCGGGTTGATCAGCCCAAGTTCAATGAACAACTGGCAACCATTACAAACTCCTAACGAGAGGGTGTCTTTTCTTGCAAAGAAATTATCCAGGGCAGTTTTCGCCTTTTCGTTATACAGGAATGCGCCTGCCCAACCCTTCGCACTTCCAAGTACATCTGAGTTCGAGAAGCCTCCTACTGCAGCGATGAACTGAATATCTTCCAGGGTTTCCCTTCCAGTAATCAGATCGGTCATATGGACATCCTTTACATCGAAACCGGCAAGGTGCATGGCCCGGGCCATTTCCCTTTCGGAGTTTGAACCTTTTTCACGGATGATAGCTGCCTTTATACGAGCTTTAGAAGAATCTATCTGTGGCAGTTTTCCGGTGAAATGTTCAGGGAATTTAAATTCAAGCGGCTGCTCCTTATAATTATGATAGCGCTCAGTAGCCTTATCTATCCCGCTTTGTCTTTCGTCAAGCAAGAACGAGGTCTTATACCAGGTATCTCTGAGTTCGGGTATATTGAAGCTCAGGTTAGCGCCTGTATTTCTTATTTTCAGTTCCTTGCCTTCAGTAACCTTACCTATTTTAAAGAATTCAATATTCTTTTCTTTCAGGATTTCTTCAACTGAAGCATCTTTCGCCTGGAAAACTATTCCGCAATTCTCATTGAAAAGAAGCTTTATGATATCTTTTTCATTCAATCCCGAAAGATCAAGGTCTGCGGAAAGATCAACATCGGCGAAGCACATTTCCAGCAGTGTAGTTATTAAGCCACCCGAAGCAACATCATGCCCGGCAAGGATCATATCATTTTTGATAAGCTCCTGGATGGCATTGAAGGTTTCAGCGAACTTTTTGTCATTCTGGATAGTTGGAACTTCGTTTCCTACTTTATTCAGGATCTGAGCAAAAGAAGAACCTCCCAGTTTGAATTTATCCTGTGACAGATTGATATAATAAATATCTCCACCTTTCTTTTGAAGAACTGGTTCTACTACTTTTCGAATATCATCACAATGTCCTGCCGCAGATATAATAACCGTACCCGGGGAGATCACCTCACTATCTTTATATCGTTGTTTCATGGACAGTGAATCCTTTCCTGTGGGAACGTTTATGCCAAGGGAAATTGCAAATTTGGAAACCCCTTCAACGGCTTCATAAAGTCTGGCGTCTTCCCCTTCATTATTACAGGGCCACATCCAGTTGGCTGAAAGGGAAACCGATTTTAATCCTTTTTCAAGCGGTGCCCATACGATATTTGAAAGAGATTCAGCAATTGAATTCTTTGAACCGGCCACCGGGTCTACAAGAGCCGATATAGGGGAGTGGCCAATTGAAGTTGCAACTCCTTCCTTTCCTTTATAATCAAGCGCCATAACACCACAGTTATTAAGCGGTAATTGAAGCGGCCCTGCAGTCTGCTGTTTGGCAACTCTTCCCGAAACACACCGGTCTACCTTGTTGGTAAGCCAGTCTTTACAAGCTACGGCTTCAAGTTGAAGCACCTGATTTAGATAATCATGTATTTTGGAGGTTTCATATTTAACCTCAGAAAAATCTCTTTTAATAGTTTTATCGGTCATCACCGTTTTGGGAGAACTTCCAAACATGTCAGACAATTCAAGGTCCATCGGTTTCTGCCCTGATTTTTTTCCCTCAAAGGTAAATCTATGATCACCTGTCACATCTCCAACTTCATACATTGGCGAACGCTCCCTGTCTGCTACTCGCTTTAATTTTTCAATTTCAGCTTTGCCAATTACAAGTCCCATTCTTTCCTGGGATTCGTTACCAATGATCTCTTTTGCTGAAAGAGTGGGGTCCCCAACCGGAAGGGCGTCAAGATCTATTTTCCCACCTTTTTCTTCTACAAGTTCACTTAAACAGTTAAGGTGACCACCTGCTCCGTGATCGTGAATGGAAACTATTGGGTTCACATCGGCTTCTACCATTCCGCGCACGGCATTAGCAGCACGTTTTTGCATTTCAGGGTTGGATCGCTGAATGGCATTCAGCTCAATTCCACTGCTGAATTCCCCGGTGTCCGCTGAAGAAACTGCGGCACCACCCATTCCAATCCGGTAGTTCTCACCACCAAGCACCACTATTTTATCACCTTTATTGGGAATATCTTTTTTAGCCTGGCTGGCTTTTCCATATCCTACACCACCCGCAAGCATAATAACCTTATCATAACCAAGTGCACGATCGTGTTCAGAATGCTCAAAGGTTAGAACAGAACCAGAAATAAGTGGCTGACCGAATTTATTTCCAAAATCGGAGGCACCATTGGATGCTTTTATAAGGATATCCATTGGAGTCTGGTATAACCATTCTCGTTCTTTCATCCCATTCTCCCATTTTCTGTCTTTTTCAAGACGGGAGTAAGATGTCATATAAACAGCGGTTCCTGCAAGTGGGAGTGAACCTTTTCCCCCGGCTAGCCGGTCGCGTATCTCACCTCCGCTACCTGTTGCTGCCCCGTTGAAAGGTTCAACAGTGGTAGGGAAATTATGGGTTTCAGCTTTCAGGGAGATCACAGAATCGAAATCCTTGTTTTCGTAATAGTCCGGAACATCTGCCGATTTAGGAGCGAACTGTTCTACTTTCGGTCCTTTTACAAATGCGACATTATCCTTGTAAGCAGATACTATATCGTTGGGATTCTCCTCAGAAGTCTTTCTGATCATTTTAAAAAGAGAAACCGGTTTTTCTTCACCATCTATAACAAAAGTACCGTTGAAGATCTTGTGACGGCAGTGTTCAGAATTCACCTGAGAGAAACCAAAAACTTCGGAATCTGTCAGTTTTCTTCCAAGCCTGTCTGCTAATCCCTGCAGATAAGCAACTTCTTCAATATTAAGCGCTAAACCTTCCTGCTGGTTAAAAGCTTCTATATCATCAACTTCAATAATAGGAGCGGGATTGATATGAATATCAAAAATATCCTGGTCCAGGCCATCATACTTTTGCGAGAGCATGGGATCGTAGTCATGAAAATGTTTATCTACCCTTAGGAACTCCTCAATCCTTATAAGCCCATGAATTCCCATATTCTGTGTGATTTCAACAGCGTTGGTACTCCAGGGAGTGATCATGGCGGCACGGGGACCAACAAAAAAATCTGCCAGGGCAGATTTATTGATTTGTTGAGTATTTCCAAAAAGCCAGTTCAATTTTGCGATTTCCTGAGCTGAAAGTTCTGAATGGGTCTCTACAGCAAAAACCTTAGTGGTCTGGTTTCCGAAGAAAAGGATCATCTATTATATTTTGTGTTGTTTTTGAAAGGCACAAATTTATGATTTTTTCTTGGC
>JAWWBH010000032.1:0-18084 GCA_033721075.1 Christiangramia sp. | reverse complement strand
ACGATACATTCCCATGCAAGGAGACTCCTTTTACCCAGGGTTCTGGCTTTTTCTCTTTCGCCGCATGTATACAGTATCCACAGCTCTTATACCTGGATGCTTTGTAACTTTTCTTATCTCCTTTGCAATTTTAAAAAGTACCAAAAAAAAGAAGAGAGATACCCTAATTAATTGATTTACAATATTTAAAAATTTCAAGAAGACGGATTTAGTATAAGTTTAACTGATATTATAATGTTAAAATATCAATCAAGTCTTACTTTTAAGTTGCCTTAATCACATAAATCTAAGCGATCAGAAAATATGAAAACCTATCATTTAGAGTTAAATGATGTCGATGACTTTATCCCCGAATTTGCAAATGAATTAGGAGTAAACTATAGTGAACACCTCGGGGAATTCAATTTAACTATCCCACAAAAACAAGGCGAGGGAGAGATAAGTGGTATCAATTTCCCTAACGGAATAGGACTTTATACCTATCATTGCAAATTCTATGAAGACATCAAACTCAAACTCTCACTTCCCTCTATCAAACCCATCAGATTTCTTTACTGTGTAGAAGGTCAATTAGATAGTTATTTTCATAATGATGAAGATTTCGTAACCATAGAAAATCATCAATTTCTAATCGCCGCGCCAAAAGATGCTGAAACGCATAATATTGTTTTTAAAAAAGATACGGAGATAGCTCTTTGTTATCTTGAAATTGACCGCCTTAAGTTTCAGCAATATTTCTCCTTCGATCTACATCAGTTAGAACCAATTTTTTACAAGATATTCAGTGATACCAAAGCCAACCACAGGATTTCCAAAACCGGTAGCTTTAGCCTGAAAACAGCAGAGACGATCAAGGAGATAAAGAATTGCGAGATAGACGGTTTCCCCAGGGTTAATTTTATAGGCGCAAAGGCTTTAGAAATATTAAGCTATATGCTCATCCGCTTTAAAAAAGATAAGGACATTTTCCACAATAAAAGCCTTAGGGAAAGAGAGATGAAGGCGGTTGAGAAAGTTGTTGAGTATATAGACGGCAACATTTCCAAGGTAGGAACAGTGAATGATCTTGCCCAAATAGCCGGTATGAACTCCAATAAGCTACAGGAGGCATTCCAGGTAATCTATGGAAAAACCGTAAATGAATACTTAAGGGACATTCGTCTTACCAAAGCGCTTAACATGCTTACCTCGGGAAACAGGAATGTGAGTGAGGTAGTCTATGAACTTGGCCTTTCCAGCAGAAGCTATTTTTCCAAAATATTTAAGGCCAAGTATGGAATCTCGCCAAGGAAAATTCTTTCCAGGCAATCTCAAAACAGGCTTAAATCATTAAAAAAACAAAGCTCCTGAAATAACTTAACTAACTGTATAACATATAAGTACAGTCTTGAATATATGATTGATAAAGGGGAATAATCCCCTTTACATGCTTGTATCTTTAGAGTACTTTAGTATCAGAAATTCACTCCCCTTTTTTCTCCCCCCCTGTATTTTGAAACTTTGTTCCTACTTAAGGAAAAGAAAAACCCCTAAAAATAAATCATCATTCATCAATCAAAATTTTTTCATCATGACAGCTTTTTCAAACATCGTCGAAAACTTCAGTTCACTGAACGAAAGTAATCTCACTCATCACAAAGCATTTTTAAATCAGCGATCCGGAAACGGCAGAAGTTGCTGGTACAACCGAAGAAGATTCGGAATCTGAAATCATCAATCATCAATCATCAAAATTCATCGATCATGAGAGCGCATATCAAAATCAGTATCAAACAACAGCCCAGGGGTATGCATAATGGCCTAATACTTAGGAGGCTGGCAGAAACAGTAGTTATCAGGTGAAAATCCGGCTTTCAAACTAAAGCCTGAGGAACCGCGAAGGGGGAATCATTCATCAATCAGATTTTAAACTAGAAAGTCGTTCTTTCATGACCCTCACAGTAAGAACACCTCAGATTTTTAAATTAGTCATTTTAGGATGTCGGATTTTCATCAGACAACAAACATCAATCATCATATCTCATTCAATCATCACATCTGTTTCTTTTCTGAAAAGTGCCCGGGTTCATCACTCCGGGTACTTTTTCTTTATGGGAAAACCCTACTTCAGCGAAAAGACATATACTAAAATCCTATTTGTTCGTATATTCAGGCCAAGTTTAATTAAATCATAAAATGAACCGACAAATCAGGAAAGGCCTGGGTATTTTTATGCTGGCCGCTCTTTTTGGCTGTGCAGACAGTCACGAAACCAAAAATGAAAATGATTCTATGAACAATCCTTTATTAGCTGAATGGAAAGGACCTTACGAAGGCGTACCTGCTTTCGATGAAATGGAAGTAGGCCTTGTAAAACCTGCAATTAGAAAGGGTATGGAAATACATCTTGCCGATATAGACAGGATCGCAAGCAATCCCGAAGAAGCCACTTTTGAAAATACCATTGTCCCTATGGAAAAGGCAGGTAAGGAATTGGAAAGAGCCTTTGTTTACTACGGTATTTACAGCAGTAATGTTTCTTCCCCCGAGTTCCGTGAAGTCCAGAAAGAACTGGCTCCCGAGATCTCTGAGTTTTATTCAAAGATCAATCAGAATGCTGAGCTATTTAAAAGGATAAAAACCGTATATGAAAAGTCGCAGAAAGAGCCCTTGCCAGAAGCTGAACAACGTACGATAGATCTCATATATGAAGAATTTGCGATGCAGGGAGCCAATCTTAATGAAGAAGACAAGAAACGATATGCCGAAATAAATAAGAAGCTTTCTGAACTTTATACACAATTTTCAAATAATGTGCTTGCAGATGAGGAGAATTACGTGATCTACCTTGAAAAGGATCAGCTTGACGGTCTTCCCGAATCCTATATAAAATCAGCAGCCAAGGCTGCTGCCGACCGCGGAAAAGATGGAAAATATGCAGTGACCAATACAAGGTCTTCCATGGATCCTTTCCTAACCTATTCCACAGAAAGGGAGCTCCGTGAAAAAGTGTGGAGAAATTATTACTCCCGTGGCGATAATAATGATGAATTTGACAATAACGAGATCATTTCAAAGATTCTCAAATTACGGGATGAACGCGTGGAGCTTTTAGGTTATGATAATTATGCCCAGTGGAGACTCCAGAACAGGATGGCCAAAAATCCTGAAAATGCAATGGCCCTTATGATGAAGGTCTGGCCGGCTGCCCTTGCAAGGGTGGAAGAAGAAGTTGCCGATATGCAAAAAATTGCCGATGCTGAGGGTGCCAATATCACGATCAAACCATGGGATTATCGCTTCTATGCTGAAAAAGTAAGAAAAGAAAAATATGATCTGGACAGTGAAGAAGTAAAACAATACCTGGAATTGGGAAATCTCACTCAGGCCTTATTCTTTACAGCGGGAGAATTATTCAATTTCAATTTCACTCCCGTGGAAGAAGGAACAGTACCGGTATTCCATGAGGATGTGAAAGTGTGGGAAGTGACCGATAAGGATTCCGGTGAGATCATTGGTTTATGGTATCTGGATCCCTATGCCCGACAGGGTAAAAGATCTGGAGCATGGGCTACCACCTATCGTGCCTATACAAAACTGGAAGGAGAGAAACCCGTACTGGCTTCAAACAACTCTAATTTCATAGAACCGGCCCCTGGTGAGCCCGTTCTGGTTTCCTGGGACGATGCTGAGACTTTCTTCCATGAATTCGGGCACGCCCTCCACTTCCTTTCAGCTAATATAAAGTACCTAACGCTGAATAGCGGTGTTAGGGATTATACCGAATTCCAGTCACAATTGCTGGAAAGATGGTTGTCTACAGATAAAGTGATCAACCAGTTCCTGAGACATCATGAGACCAATGAAGTGATCCCGGATGAACTGGTAAAAAAGATTAAGAAGGCTTCTACCTTCAACCAGGGATTTGCAACCACAGAATTTTTAGCTTCGGCTATTATGGACATGAAATACCATACTACTGATCCCGGGAAAATAGATCCCGATAAATTTGAAAGGGAAACCCTTAAGGAGCTTAATATGCCCGAGGAAATCGTGATGCGTCATCGTACCCCGCACTTTGGACATGTATTTTCCGGGGAAGGTTATGCCGCCGGTTATTACGGATATCTGTGGGCAGATGTTCTTACTTCTGATGCCGCCGAGGCATTCGCAGATGCTCCGGGAGGTTTTTATGATAAGGAACTGGCTCATAAACTGGTGAAATATCTTTTTGCGCCAAGAAACGCGATGGATCCTGCAGAAGCCTATAAAAAATTCCGCGGAAGAGACGCGAAGATCGATGCTTTAATGAGGGATCGTGGTTTTCCAGTGCCTGTAAATGATTAACCTATAATCACCCCGAAATCTTTCGGGGTGTTCAATTATAACTTAATACTCCAATGAAAAAAATATACTTTCTACTTCCCCTTCTTTTTGCATTTATGCAGAGTTCGTTTTCACAGAAACAGGGTGAAGGGCCCTTTAACCATCTTATTATAAGAGGGGTTACCCTTATTAACGGAAATGGTGCTCCACCAATGGGCCCCGTAGATATTACAGTTGAGAACAATAAGATAACAGGAGTCTATAATGTAGGATACCCCGGAGTGGAAATCGATGATTCAAAAAGACCTGAACTGAAGGAAGGTGGACGTGAACTGGATGCCAGTGGAATGTATCTTTTACCGGGATTCATTGACATGCATGCCCATATTGGAGGCAAGGCCCAGGGAGCAGATCCCGATTATGTTTTCAGGCTCTGGCTTGCTCACGGAGTTACAACTGTTCGCGAAGTTGGAGGTCCCGGAATTGACTGGACCCTTGATCTCAAGAAAAAAATTAAGGCTAAGGAACTGGCAGGTCCCAGGATCATTAGTTACACTGTTTTTGGCTCAGGAAAAGAAAAACCTATCACCAGTACTGAAGAAGCACGGGAATGGGTAAGAAAAAATGCAGAAAAAGGTGCTGACGGGATCAAGTTCTTTGGAGCTTCTCCGGAGATCATGAAAGCCGCTCTCGACGAAAATGGGAAACTTGGCAAAGGTTCTGCCATGCACCACGCACAATTGAGCGTGGGACGATGGAATGTTCTCAATTCTGCCAGGGCCGGACTTACCTCTATGGAGCACTGGTACGGTTTGCCGGAAGCACTTTTCGATGACCGTACCGTACAGGACTATCCGCTGGATTATAATTATCTCAATGAACAGCACAGGTTTGCTGAAGCTGGTAAATTATGGTCTCAGGCCGCTGGGCCGGGATCGGAACACTGGAAAGAAACCATGGATACGTTACTTGCACTGGATTTCACACTGGATCCTACTTTCAATATCTATGAAGCCAGCCGTGACCTGATGCGAGCCAGAAGGGCTGAATGGCATGAGACCTATACCCTACCCTCTTTATGGGAATTCTATCAGCCCAGTAAAATATCACATGGTTCCTACTGGCATTACTGGGGAACCGAGGAAGAAGTGGCCTGGAAGGAAAATTTCAGGATCTGGATGCAGTTCGTCAATGAATATAAGAACCGTGGCGGAAGGGTGACTACGGGCTCGGATTCCGGGTTTATATTCCAGCTCTATGGCTTTGCCTACATCAGGGAACTCGAATTACTGCGCGAAGCCGGTTTCCATCCCCTCGAAGTTGTTAGAGCCGCAACACTTAACGGTGCAGAGGCTTTGGGAATGGATGATAAATTAGGCACAGTTGAACCCGGGAAACTGGCAGATTTTGTGATCGTGGAAGAAAACCCGCTACAGAACCTTAAAGTTCTTTACGGAACAGGCGCCATAAAACTCACAGAAGATAATGAAGTGGTTCGTGTAGGTGGAGTTAAGTACACTATCAAAGATGGGATAATATATGATTCAAAAGCACTGCTAAAAGAAGTCGAAGAAATGGTTGCGAAAGAAAAAAAAGAGCAGAATTTTGAGATCACTCAACCCGGAATGGATTAAATGATTGTTAAGCAGAGAGAGGCTGATTAAAAAGTAGGTTTCTGTCAAGCTGAACTTGTTTCAGCTTCTAAATTGAATTGAGTTAAGATCCTGAAATTAATTCTGGATGACTCGCGCCGGACTTTTTACACAGCCTCTTTTTTTCTATTTTCGGGCTATGCACAGGCATTTCAAGATATATAAACCATACGGCTACCTAAGCCAGTTCATTACCAATCAGAGGAAACCAGGAAAGCACAAACTGCTGGGAGAACTGCACGATTTCCCGCCAGGTACCATGGCTGTTGGAAGACTTGATAAAGATTCGGAAGGTCTGTTGATTTTAACTACCAACGGAAAACTTAGCACCAAAATCACTGCCGGAGATTCAGAAAAGGAATACCATGTTCAGGTGGATGGAGAGATCAATGAGGAAGCCATTAGGAAACTTCAGGATGGTGTCGATATAAGCATCAACGGCAAAACCTATCATACACTTCCATGTACTGTTGAAAAACTCTTGAATATCCCGGATTTTCCTGAAAGAGCTAAAAAAGTTCGAGACGAGAGGCATGGGCCTACAAGCTGGATTAGTATCACACTTACCGAAGGGAAATTCCGCCAGGTAAAGAAAATGACAGCGGCCGTGGGCTTCCCTACCCTAAGGCTGGTAAGGGTACGAATTGCCAATGAAAAACTTGACGATATGCATTCAGGTGAAGTGAGGGAGTTAAAAGAAGTAAAGCTTTAGAAGCCCACCGCCTTTCCATCATAACTTCTGCTATCGGCAGCACCAAATATCATCCCCGATTCCTGATCGATATAGATACCCATCGCCTGTCCCTGAACAGACTTCGTTTCAATTTCATGTCCCATTTCTTTATAGATCCTTTTGGTGTCCAGTGAAAATCCCCAATCCTCAAACCGGGTCACATCGGGTAACCACTGGTGATGAATTCTAGGTGATTCTATAGCCTCAGCTATATTCAGGTCATAATCTATAACATTCACAATAACCTGTAAAACTGTATTTATAATGGTGCGTCCACCAGGAGAACCTATGATAAGAACTGGCTTTCCATCTTTTGCGATGATAGTGGGACTCATACTGGAAAGCATCCTTTTTTCCGGCTCTATCTGGTTAGGTTCTGTTCCTATCAATCCCCTGGTATCGGTATATCCCGGAATAGGATTAAAGTCACCCATTTCATTGTTCAATAAAAAACCTGCCCCTTCGACCACAATCTTAGAACCATATGAATATTCCAGGGTGTATGTAAGTGAAACTGCGTTCCCTTCAGGATCTACTATTGAAAAATGTGTGGTTTGCGGACTTTCATATATTAAATGAGCCTTTGAAAAATTTGCCGAATCACTTACAGAGGCTTTATGAGGCTGGATGGATTGGCGAAGATCTTCCGCATATTCCTTAGAAGTTAACTTTTCCAATGGCATAGCTTCATTAAAATCTGGATCGCCCAGGAACAAAGCCCTGTCTGCATAAGCCCTTCTCATTGCTTCTGTTAACAGGTGAAGGCTTTCCGCTGAATTATGCCCTTTTTCACTCAGGTCAAAACCTTCTAGAATATTCAGCATTTCAATTAATACAGTACCTCCGGAACTTGGCGGTGGCATTCCAATAATTTCATAGCCACGGTAAGAACCTTTTATAGGGGACAGTTCCTGAGCTTTGTAATTTCGAAGATCCTCGCGGGTAATAATCCCACCTTCAGACTTCATAAAACCGCTTATCAACCTGGCTGTTTTTCCTTTATAGAATCCATCAGGCCCTTTATCCCTGATACGTTTAAGTGTTTCTGCCAGGTCCTGTTGGACTAAAGTGTCGCCCGATTTTAAAGCTGTATCCTCATCCTTAAGAAAGATTCTGGCTGTGGAAGCATAGTCTTCTTTGTTGTGCAGTAACCAGGTTGAAAATTTTTCTATTTCAGGACTTATGGGAAATCCTTTTTCAGCAATCTCAATGGCTGGTTGTACGAGGTCGGCCCATTTCAGCTTTCCATACTTCTGATGAGCTTTATATAAACCTGCTACCGTGCCGGGAACGCCTACGGCCAGTATCCCTTCATGATTTGAATTATCCCTTATTTTCCCTTCTTTATCGAGATACATGGTCTTAGTGGCGGCCAATGGGGCTTTCTCCCGAAAATTGAACGTAGTAGATTCTCCATCAGCGCCTTGATAAACTAGGAAACCTCCTCCACCAATATTACCTGCAGCTGGCAAGGTCACCGCTAGAACGAAAGCGGTAGTGACAGAAGCATCCACGGCAGAACCTCCACGGGCCAGTACATCACGACCTGCTTCAGAAGCCAGGTAATGGCTGCTTGATACCATCCCATTTTCAGCTCGGACAGGAATTCGGCCACCCTGAGCAGTCATAGAAAGGTTTAATGAAAGAACCAGTAAGAAAGAAAATACAAGCCTGGATTTGAAGAGCATATAGTAAAGGTTTAGAAACTAAACTTAACTAATTTTTACAAACCGGCAGAATAAAGAATTCTAACAATTAGAAAACTCCACATTGAAGGCCTTTTCAAAAAGTTTAAATGTGTCCCTGGCCTTGGCAGCTGCCAGTTGCTCTTCAGCCTCGGTAAATTCCCGGGACCGCAAAAATTTTAGAAATTCATTCCAGCCTTTGATACTATCGCGGTTTCCATTAAAGAAAGTTTGTTCGGGAAGTTGAGCTAAAGATCCACAATTTTTCACTTCTCTACCTATGATCATTCCTCCCATAGCCGATCCCTCAATGACATAGGCTGCTCCTATAGCTTCTGCTTCATTCCCGCACTTGAATTCTAGAATGGAATCACACTCAATATCTTTCACACCCATTGCTGAAAGATCTTTCCTAAGACTTTCAGATTTGGTTTTCGTTTGACCCGGAAGAAATTCAATTAGATGTTCTTCTACGGTACTATAGGCCAAATAATTCTGATAAAGCAAAAGTTTATATTCTTCAAGGCTTATGGAGTGATCCATAATCTTATTGGCAAGATTCTCACCTTCCAGTTTCTTATGCAGTTCAGCTGTCGCTTCTCTTAATCTATTCAGCATCATCATCTACTTTGAACCTGTTAATCGCTTCCTTGATCTTTTTAATATTATCTACATGCTCGGCATTATCAGTATTGATCTTATCAAGATATTCGTAGATCTGATTAACGGTTATTTTATTATTGCGAATGCGCTCCCTTAGTTCTTCCCGGGCAATCATATTAACAACCACCTTTTTGAAGAAAGGTTCCAGCTTTTCAGCAAGGTTATTCATATGTTTTTTCAGAATATAACCGGAAGCTCCGTTTAGAATTGTATTGGCAGCAAGTTCTTCATCGTGGATAGTACCGGTAATAAAAATAAAATCAATGTTGCTGTCAAAATCCCTTACCAGTTCCATGATATCGAGTCCTGTACAGGCAGGAAGATTATAGTCTGAAAGCACTACATCTGGTGCAAAATTAACAAGGTATTTCCTGCAGTCCTCCAGATTATCAGTGACCTCCATAACAGGATCTTCCACTATTTTCCGGATCTGCCTTTTTATGAGATTTGCGTCAGTTTCAAGATCCTCTACCAGTAATATTCGAAGAGACGTTTTAATCATTTAGTTATAATTCAGAAATGGGGAATACGAAAATATTACAAACCACGGTTTCTGGCAATTTTGCGCTGTTAAACATGAAAGTAAAATGTAGTCCCATCTCCCGGCTCACTTTCTGCCCAGATATTACCGTTATGCTTTTCAATTATTTTTTTAACGATGGCAAGACCTATACCGGTGCCTTTAAATCCATCCCCAGAGAATCTTGAAAACAGATTAAAAATGTCCTCTTTATATTTTGGATCAAAACCTATCCCATTGTCCTTAATGTAATAAGTGGTCTTACCTTCAATTCCCCTGGCACCAATTTCAATTTCGGGACGCTCCTCCTTTTCAGAATACTTAAGCGCATTTGTAATAAGATTAGACCAGACCTGCATCATCATCCTCTTATCTGCCATCATCCTTGGCAGGTCTTTATCCATGGTGATATTCGTTTTAGGATAATTTGAATTTATATTGAATGACTGCAGTATATCTTCCACCAAATGATTTACAGAAAAGATAGCCTTATCCATACTTTGACCCGAAACGCCTGCAAAAGACAGAATGTTATCTATAAGTTCCTGCATTTCCTTTGTAGAACTCAAAATGGTATCCACAGCCTGTTGCCCCGATTTTTCCAGGCTGTTGTAATGGTCTTCCTTAAGGATATGGGCATAACCGTCTATACCACGCAACGGGGCCTTCAGGTCATGGGAAAGTCCCTGACTAAAAAGTTCAAGCTCATCATGCGCATCCAGCAGTTGTTGATTAAGCCTGTCTATCTTTAACTTTTGTTTTTCTAGAATGATATTACTTAAACTTTCCCTGATGGCTTTGGCGGCACTAATCTGATAATCCAGCCAGGGGTTGGAAACACCGGTAAGCTTCTGAGTCCATTTCTCAAAAGATTTCCGGGGCGTCATCCTTTGTTTTTCTTTATCAAAACTCGCTTTCTTGTCGGGATTACCTCCCCAGCTAACGTTCTGAACCACTTCTGGCCGGAACCACATCAGAAAGTCTTTATTGCTTCTACCTAGTTTTACACTTAAAATACCGGAGGCCGTGTTCAGAAAATCTCTGGCAGGTTCGTAAAATTTAGTCAGGTTCTTGGTAAAGTATACTGAAACATCCTGTTTGGATAAAAAATCCTGAGCTAATTTCTTAACCTGTTTTTTAGAAGGTGTATCTCCCACCAGTCGCATTTTACCGTCCAGAATAATGGCTCCTCCCTCACATTCCATCAAATCGGTAAAAAGCACCTTCTGCTCGGCAAGACCTTTTTTGATCTTGCCTTCAGACTCTATCTGAATTACAAGGTCTCCACGAATAGATTCCCATTCTTCAAGTTTACCAATATACCTGTTGGTTTCCTTAAGAGTAAGTTCATTCGAAAATATCTGGGTTAAAAACTCACAGGTTTGCCTGTGATAATAATTGATATATTTTGCAGAATAATGATGGCAGGCAAGCAATCCCCATAATTTACCATTGCTTATAAGGGCAGCAGTGAGCGTAGCCCCTACCTCCATATTCTTTAGATATTCTATATGAATAGGTGAGACGCCACGCAGTTCAGATTTTGAAAGATCCAGGGGTTCTCCATTAATTGGTGAAAGTTCCGGCTCTACAGGTACCGGATCATAATTAACATTGGCGATTATCCGCACCCGGTGTTTCAAAAACAACTTACGGGATTGTTTTGGAATATCACTGGCAGGATAATGTAATCCCAGCCAGCTATCAAGATACTCTTCTTTTTCTTCTGCTATAACCTCTCCATTCCATTCTTCATCAAATTTATATACCATCACCCTGTCATAACCGAATATGTCCTTAGTTATTTTAGCTGCATCGGCGCACAGTTCTTCAGGAGTTTCTGAAGACCCCAGGATATTTAGAATACTGGTAAGTTGTCTTTGATATTCATACGGATTATAATCACTTCGGGAAGGTTCAAAGTCAAGAATAAGGCTATCTCCGGAAAGATGGGGGATCATCACAAAATCCTTCCCGTTGATTTTCACTTCCCTAACCTCCGGCCGTTCCTCAGGGCTTTTCAAGCCTTTCATATTACCAGCTCTCTCCTCACCTATAAGGAAACTTAGAGGTTTAGAAAGTAAGTCCTGGTGCTGAATTCCAAAAAAATCTTTACAATTCCTTCCAACCTGGGTAATGGTAAGATCTATTTTATTGCATGCTACAATGACACCATGAGACTGGGATTTACCAATTATATGAATAGGTTCCTTATCACAATTGGTCATATCCACTTTTTCAGGATAGCTGATTTGGGGCATATAACTAGTTGGCTTTTAATTTGAAATAAAAGGTACTCCCTACTCCTTCCTGAGAATCCACCCAGATAGTACCCTCGTGTAATAGCACGATCTTCTCAACATGTGCCAGACCAACACCAGTACCATTCATATCCTCATTTCCGGGAACACGATTAAAAATGGTAAAGATATTACGCTGATCTTCGGTTGAGATCCCAACGCCATTGTCAACTATTGAAAATACCCAGTATTTATCTTCTTTATATGCAGAAATACGGATCTCCGGATTTCTTTCTTTCGGAACATATTTTATAGCATTACTAATCAGGTTCTGGAAGAGCAATCTAAGTTCCACTTCATAACCCTTGAGCTTTGGTAAGGCCCCGGTATGTATCTTTGCCCCTGTATCCTTGATGCTCTTACCAAGATCATATTTAACAACCTCAACAATCTCCTTGGTATCGACAATGGTTTTCTTCCCGTTCTTACCAATCCTGGAATGTTCCAGTAAAGCACGGATCTGCGCTGAAAGCCTGTCTGAAGCATTTTTGATATATCTTATATAATTCTCCCCTTTCTCATCAAGCTTACTCGCATACATCTTTCCAAGCACATCACTACCAAATTTAATGGTAGAAAGAGGTTCCTGAAGGTCATGAGAACAAATGGAAACAAACTGTTCCAGGTCGCGGTTAGCCCTTTCAAGGTCATTCTTCTGCTCACGCAACTGTTCCTGGGCCTTCTTAAGCGCTGAAATATCGACGCATGTATAGCGGATGGTTTTCAGGTTGTTCTTTTCATCCTTTTCTGCAGTAGCATTAAGAATAACAGGTAAAACCCTTTGCTTTTTGGTAAGCATATTCTGCTCCAGGTTTACCAGCTCCCCAGATTTCTTGATATTGGACTTGAGTTTAAGGGCAGAAAGGCGGGAATCTTCATCAAAAAGTTCATATATAGGTTTACCTATAAGTTCATCCTTGGTATCATATCCCAGTTTTTGAGCCGCTTTTTTGTTACACTGCACGATCTCAGAGGTCTTGGGATCCACACTAATATGCAATACAGGGTCATCTTCATAGAAAGATTTGAAACGCTTCTCACTTGCCATTAATTTCTCCTTAGATTTCTGGATGGTCTCAATATCTATAAATGAGATAACCACACCATTGATCTGATTATCGGAATCCATATATGGAGAAATTCGCTGAAGGTAATTCTTACCCTCTCTGGATACTATTGGTTTCTCAAGTACTTTCCCCGTCTTAAGCACCTTTTCACAGCGATCCAGGAAACTTTGTTTTCTACTTAATCCAAAACTGTTGGTGAAGTTATCGATTGGTCGGCCAATATCACCGTTTATAAGGCTGAAATGCTTCTTAATGGCAGGAGTGAATTTTCTGATCTTTAGATTTGAATCCAGGAATATCACTCCAATATCTGTACTCTTCAGCAAGTTATTCATGTCGGCGTTCAATGCAGCCAGATCGTCCATCTTCTGGATGTTCTCTGCATTCACCGTGTTTATTTCCTCATTTACGCTTTGAAGCTCTTCGTTAGTGCTCTGCAATTCTTCATTGGAAGCGAGAAGCTCTTCGTTGGCTGCCTGTAACTCTTCATTACTTGTTTCAATCTCTTCAAGGGATGTCTGCAGGTCTTCTTTGGTCTTCTTCAGTTCTTCCTCTAGACTTGCTACATATTCCTTGGTCTGGTTAGAAGGGCTTACTTTCGCTATCTCTTTCACCTCATTAAGGTCCAGCTCCTTCTCAACAAAGGTGATCACATAATTGGTTTCACCTTCTATACTATGAGTTGTGAAAGGCTTGATAATGATATCAGCCCCTATCTTTTCCTCACCCTGCTTAATCACCGCATCACGGTATACTACCTTTTCCTTATTCTTATGGGCTTTATTAAAGGAGGACTGTACAATATACTTGAGGTCGCTGTCCAGCATATCCAAAAGGTTTATCGAAAAACCGCTGACTGGCAGATTTGCATATTTTCTGAATTCACCAACTGCCTGCAGTATATTATAATCTGCATCAACAAAAAGTGAGGCTCCGCCAAACTGCTCCAGAATGGTCTCATTTAATTCATTCTGAAGTTTTTGTCTTATAGGATTAGACTGGGATCTGAAAATTTTCCGTTCTGTACCCGAACGGTTCTCCAGCAATTTGCTTGTCTTCGCTCCGATAGTAGAAGCATGGCTGATACCATTTTTAAGTCTTTTACTTGGTTCAATGTTCTTATAGATCTTCCACCTGCGATCAATTTCAGAAAAATTGTCCTTAAGGCTGTGTACACTTTCACTGGTACCAAGAACCAGTACCCCATTTTTCTTTAAGGCATAATGAAGCATATTAAGCGCCTTCTTCTGAATACTGTTCTGGAAATAGATTAGGAGATTTCGGCATACCACCATATCCATATTACTAAATGGTGGATTCTTGATAATATTATGCTGGGAAAAGATCACCATTCTCCTTATTTTCTCGATGATCTGGTAACTGTTTGATTTGCTTAGAAAATACTTAAGTAGCATTTCCTTAGAAACGTCGGCCACAATACTTTCAGGATAGATCCCCTTACTGCCAATATCAAGATGTGGCTGTGATATATCGGTGGCAAAAATCTTAATCTCAAGTTCCTTTTCCTGCTTCTCCATTTCCTCATGCAGGCACATCGCGAACGAATAAGCTTCTTCCCCGGTACTACATCCTACATCCCATACCTTCAGGATGTCACCATCCTTCTTTTCAGAGATCATTTTTGGAAAGACCTTCGTTCTAAGCACTTCCCATACTTTCTCATCGCGGAAGAATTTAGTAACTCCTATAAGGAATTCCCTGTAAAGGATCTCAACTTCTTCTTCCTGGCTGGTAAGATAATCGTAATATTCAGAAAGGTTTTTACACTTGCAGATATTTACCCGTCGCGCTACTCGTCGTGCGAGGGTAGCATATTTATATTCCCTAAAATCAAGTCCTGCTTTCTCATCTATATAATTAAGGATCTTATTAAGTTCCTGTTCATCGTACTGAACATCACCATCCTTAAAATGAAATATTGGAGGAGTGGAAATAAATTCCTTTAACTCGGGTCCCATTTCCGCAACAGGAAGTATATAATCTACAAGTCCAGTATTAATGGCACTATTGGGCATTCCGTCAAATTTAGCCTCAGCGGGATCCTGTACCATCACCATTCCATCGTTCTCCTTAATTGCCCGTACTCCACGAGTACCATCGCTACCGGTTCCGCTTAAAACTATACCAATAGCCCGTTCCTTTCTTTGTTTCGCCATGGATTCAAAGAACATGTCTATAGGCAGATTAAGGATCTGGGTTTGGGGTTTCTCCTTTAGGTGAAGTATATCATCCTCAAGTATCAGATTATTTGCTGGTGGTATCAAATAAATATGCCCGGGCTTAACCTTCATCTGGTCAGAAATCTGAATGATAGGAAGATTTGTATTCTTTTTAAGCAATTCTCCCATCATACTTTTATAATCGGGAGATAAATGCTGAATCACGACATATGCATTCTTATCATCTGCTGGTATGTTTCGGAAGAATTGTTTCAAGGCTTCCAAACCTCCGGCACTTGCTCCAACGGCAATTATCCTCGCTTGATCAGCTATTTTATCTTTTGTAATATCAGCCTCAGGCCTCTCTTTAAAATTTTTCATTAACTAGAGTAGTAGGTTTTTGTTTATAATCATTAAAGATTATCAGGAATCGGTAATTATAAATAAATTTTCCATAAATCCTTATTCCATATCACACATTTATTGAGTCAAATGCTTAGTATTTATTAGCCTTTTCGCTCAATTGGCACAACTAAGAGAAAATTCCATGCCAAATAATTTAAGGAGGCTTTTAAATCGTCTCCAACAATATCCTATAAGCCTGACAGATTTGCAGGTTTTTGCCAAATATGCAAATAATTCTCAATGAAAATTTAAATCTGAAATAAATAACATTTTTTTAAGAAATATGCTCACGGCTAAGTTTACTCTCCTAAACCGTTTGTTTCTATATTGATAATTTAGAGGAATTTATACCCAGGTATTTGTAATCTTATTCCACAATAATTATGTAATCTTCAATTATCTATAAGATTACTTTAAGATATTTTACAGGATTTTATGTTTTTATTAAAGCTAGCTTCAACAAATTCAAACTAAATTATTGGTTCAAAATACGCATTAATAATAAATGTATGCTTTATCGCATGGTCTTTGCGCAATTTGAGGCAGAACAAAAAGGCAGAAAGCCGGTAAAAACATTTAGAAATAAAAAATAAGAAATGAAAACATTAGTAATTGGAGCAGGTAATATGGGATTAACCTACGCAGAAGGAATGGCAAAATCGGCCATGCTTAACCGTAGAAATTTAATGGTATTCGATAAGTCGGCAGATGTCATCGCCAGACTTCGCGAGATGGATCATTTCGATGTTTATGAAAAACTCGAAGATTGCCTGCCCCAAGCAGATATGGTATTTGTTGCTGTAAAGCCTTATCACTGTGAGGATCTTTTTGAAGAAATGAAACCTATGGTAAAGCAGGAACAGATATTCGTATCACTTATGGCAGGAGTAACCATTGCGAAGATACAGGATGGGCTTGGAGTAAAGAAAGTGGTAAGATCTATGCCAAACCTTCCTGCTCAGGTAGGTAAAGGTGTCACCTCGTATACCGAATCAAAGGAAGTCTCCCGCGTAGAATTATTAATGGTACGCAATTTACTGGATACAACAGGAGAATCAATACATGTTAAAAATGAGAATTTCATAGATGCATCCACCGGAATTTCCGGTAGTGGTCCTGCCTATGTTTTCTATTTTATGCAATCCATGCTCGAGGCAGCACTTAAAATGGGATTCTCCAAGAACGATTCAAAAGTCCTGGTAAGTCAGACCTTTGAAGGTGCGGTGGAGCTCTTTAACCGTAATGACCTATCTCCTGATACCTGGATGGAGCGAGTAGCATCAAAGGGAGGGACAACCAGAGCCGCCCTTGATTCCATGGACGATAACAATGTGAAAGAACTTATTAAAGATGCGGCATATGCAGCTTTTGACCGTGCCGTAGAACTGGGAGAAGATAAATAACCCGAAATTCAATCTATCTTATAAATAAACTGAAATGGAAGATAAACGAAGAATTGTTGTAAAGGTTGGTACAAATGTAATGACCAATAAAGACAACAGAATTTTAGGCCCCGTATTAAAAAGTCTTGTAAGACAAATAGCCACATTATATGAAGAAGATATTTTGGTAGTACTTGTTTCTTCAGGTTCTGCTATTGCAGGTAAAGAGATCCTGGGAGAAATTAATATTAAGGACGAAAGCAAAAGGAGACAGGTATACTCTTCAGTAGGACAGCCACGTATGATGCGTCACTATTACAGTATTTTCCATGATTACGGAATGAGGTGTGCGCAGGTGCTGGCTACTAAAAGAGATTTTAGCCCGGGTATACACAGGGAAAACATGATAAACTGCTATGAATCTTTACTTTCTGAAGGAATTATCCCCATCGCGAATGAAGATGATGCGGTTTCGGTAACCATGTCCATGTTCTCTGATAATGATGAGCTCGCAAGCCTGGTAGCCGAACTTATCGGAGCTGAAAAGCTTATTATCCTTAGTGATACCGACGGACTTTATACAGGTCATCCTGAAGATGACGAGTCTGAAAAACTGAACAAGGTTCAAATTGACGAGAATGTGGAAAAGTATGTTCAGCAATCAGATAAAGGTGAAGGTGAAGGCCGCGGAGGTATGGAATCCAAGATAAAGATCGCGAAGGGTACGGCCGCCAAGAACATCACAACCTATATCGCCAATGGTAAGAGGGACGATGTGATCCTTGATATCATGGCAGGAAAACCGGTAGGTACAAAGTTTACCTCATAAAAGAAATAGATTAACATAACTAAACTAAAGAAACGAAAAAATGAAGTTGATAAAATCTGAAACCAAGAATAACGTACTTAAGTCCATGATGAAGATTCTGGATAAAAGACGTAAAGAAATTATTGAAGCCAATAAGAAAGACCTTGAAGCCTTTACTAAGGATGATCAGGCTATGTATGACCGTTTGATCGTGGATGATAAGAAGGTTGACGGCATGATCCAGTCTGTTAAGGAAGTGATGGAACAGGATGATCCTGTAGGACAGGTGATTGAACATCGTACTCTGGACACCGGTCTTGATATCACTAACAAAACAGCTCCTTTCGGAAATATCATGATCATATATGAATCAAGACCCGATGT
>JAWWBH010000031.1:0-18128 GCA_033721075.1 Christiangramia sp. | reverse complement strand
GATCAATGAAGCGCATGAAGTGCTTAGCGACCCGGAGAAACGTAAGAAATATGACGAATATGGTAAGGACTGGAAGCATGCTGACCAGTTCGAGGAGGCCAGAAGACAACAGGCTGCTAACAGTGGAGGATTTGGAGGAGGCTTTGGTGGAGGAGGACAGTCCTATACATATTCAGGCAGTTTTGATGATGATACCTTTTCAGATTTTTTTGAGCAGATGTTTGGAGGTCGTGCACGGGCGAGGGGATCACATCGCGGGGGCCATTTTAAGGGCCAGGACTACAATGCCGAACTTCAACTTAGATTAAGCGAGGTTTATAAGAGTAAGAAGCACACACTTACCATAAACGGAAAGAACATCCGCCTTACAATCCCGGCAGGAGTGGAAAATGGACAGACGATTAAGATAAAGGGTCATGGTGGCCCTGGTGTTCAGGGCGGTCCAAAAGGCGATCTTTACATCACATTCAATATCCTTAACGATACCGGTTTCCGCAGAGAAAGGGAAAACCTTTATTCTACTGAAGAGATAGATCTTACCACCGCGGTTCTTGGAGGAGAGATCCATGTAAGGACCTTTGATGGTAAAGTGAAACTGAAGGTGAAACCCGGAACTCAGAATGGCACTAAGGTTAAACTCAAAGGCAAAGGCTTTCCAAAATATAAGAAAGAAGGCCAGTTTGGTGATCTTTTCATAACTTATAAGGTGAAATTGCCAAAGCATCTAAATAATGACCAAGAGCGGTTATTCAGGGAACTTCAAAAAACAGGATTATGAAGAAAGATAATTTAATTCCTGCGGAAGAGATTTGTATACGATATAAGGTGGAGCGAAAGTTTGTAAGTTCCCTTTTTGAGAGCGGGATTATAGAGATCGTGAAAATAGAAGAAACTGAATATATTCCAGATGAACATCTCAGCGAATTTGAAAGAATGATTCGCCTTTCAAGAGACCTGGAGATCAACCTTGAAGGGCTGGAAGCAATTCATCATCTGTTACAGCAAATAGATAAACTTCAGCAGGATAACCGGAGGTTAAGAAACCGTCTTGGCCTTTATGAATAAAAAACCTGCCAGATCGCATGCCCAGCGAGAATAAATATCAGCCCGGTTATACCCTGTATGAGGGTCGCCAGGGTGTGAGTTTTATAAGCCTGCTTCACAGGTAATTCTCCCATCTGGCTAACGATCCAGAAATAGGAGTCATTTGCATGTGAAACGGTCACAGCTCCGGCACCTACGGCAAGAATTACCCATACTTTGCCCATTTCGCTATCCAAACCTAATACTCCAAGCAAAGGAAACATGAGGGAAGAAACGGTAATTATAGCCACGGTTGAAGATCCCTGAGCCGATTTTAATAAGGCCGATAAGAGGAAGGGCAATGCCAGTCCCCAGCTGTTTTGGAACATGTCCAGGCCAAGATTATCTGTCAGGGAGGCATAGCCTATTATTTTTCCCAGGGCGCCACCCATGGCGGTGATAAGTAAAATAGGAGCGGCCTGTAAAATCCCTTTTTCAATGACCTTATTGAGAGTGGTGCCATGTTTGAAACACATCCAGAATCCGGCTACTGCTCCCAGAAGTAGTGCTATAGCTGGAGAGCCCAGAAAACTGATGATCTGTGAAAAGATATTTTTCCCATCAATCATTAAAGGAACTATCGATTTAAGTGCCATTAAAAAGATTGGGATTAAGAGGGGCAAAATTGCCATTCTGAAAGAAGGCAGGGTGGGTGTGGATTCATATTCTGTTGATGAAACAGGATGCTCTGCCTGTAATTCCTCCTTATTTTTAGCAGACATAAAATAAGCAAAGGTAGCTCCGCTAAGCATAAGAAGAAAAGCGAGTAAACCACCAAACAGCAGCAGTAATGAAATGTTCTTTAACTGGAGATTGGCTGCTGCGGCAAGCGGACCAGGAGTAGGAGGTACCAAAACATGTGATGAAAAAAGTCCGGTGGAAAGGGCAACTACCAGTGCATTTTTATACTTTTTGCTTCCCCTGCTTAATTTCTTGGCAATAGGGGCCAGGATCACAAAGGCAGCATCACAGAAAACCGGAATCGAAACCAGGTATCCCAGAAACCCCAGTACGTATTGCATTGGCAGTCGGGACATAGCTTTGAGGATTCCTCGTGCAATGGCAGTAGTACCATTCGTTGCTTCAAGAGAAACTCCAATCCAGGAACCAAACAGGATCAATAAGCCAATAGCGGCGAACATATTTCCGAATCCCTCGCTGATGACCCCGGGAACTTCGGTCGCCGGAATTCCCAATAGGAAAGCGAGACCTAAAGCCGCGAGGAGTAATACTATAAATGGGTGCCACTTAAGGTAGCTGGTTCCTAAAATGATCCAGATAATAATACCGGTAATTGCTATAAGTTCAGGTCCCATTTAGGTTTGATTTTCTTTAAAGAGGGAAGCAGCCTTCTCCTTAAGCAGTTCAAATGCTCTGGCTTTGGCTTCCTCCAGCGACATGTTTTCAGTTTTTATGGCGGCCGTTTTAGTAAAGCCAACAGTATGAAGTTCTTCTTTTTTTGCAGTAATACTTCCGGCAAGAAGCCATACCGGTTTATTGTGCTTTTTCCCAAGATCGGCAATCTTAAACGGAAGTTTACCATGTTTGCTCTGGGCATCGGTTTTTCCTTCCCCGGTAATGATGAGGTCTGCTTTTTTGATCTTTTCTTCCAGAGACGCCAGTTCACTTAAAATTTCAAACCCCGGTTTAAGCTTTGCCGCGGCAATGGCTTTCATTCCTGCTGAGACTCCTCCCGCCGCCCCTGCGCCTGGAATTTCCTTAATCTCGCAATGAAATTCTTTTTCCAGAAGATCTGCAAATTCCCCGGTAGCTTTTTCCAGGTTTTCAATGGTTTTCAAATCTGCTCCTTTTTGAGCGGCATAGGTATTCGCGGCACCATTTTCACCCAGCAGCGGATTGGTTACATCGCAGGCTACCCTTATTTCGCATTCTTTTAAAGCCGGAAGAAGACCATCTGTCTCAATAGAAGCGCATTTGATAAGTGCTTCCCCCGATGCTGAAAGTTCCTTCCCATTATTATCCAGCAACTTGCCACCCAGGGCAGCAAATATTCCTGAGGCAACATCATGCGTCGCGCTTCCGCCAATACCGAGATAGATTTCTCGAACGCCATTCTCTATAGCATGTTTCAGTTGAAGTCCGGTGCCGTAAGTGGAAGTTTTTAAAGGATTTTGTTCCTTTTCTTGCAGAAGCATCAGTCCGGAAGCCTGTGAAAGTTCAATCCAGGCTTTATTTCCATCCTCAAATAAAAAATACGGGGCTTTCAGTTTTCTACCTAAAGGATCCTGGCAATCAACATTTAGAGTTTTGCCCAGATCAAGAGCTTCTAGTAGATCAAAAGCTCCTTCGCCACCATCGGAAAACGGCACCTGTTCTATTTCCAGATCGTCCCGGACGGAAAGAAAACCGGCCGCAATCGCTTCCGCTACTTTTTTGGCGGAAAGGCTTTCTTTAAACGAATCGGGAATGATGAGAATTTTCAAAATACTTTAATTTTTAATCGATTTCCATATCAGGTTCTCCTTTGGCTTCAGGAACCGGATTTTCTCTATCTGGATTACCGGTGACTTCAAATTTGGTCTCAGCGCTTTTGCCTCCAATTTCCAGTTTGATCGTATATTTTCCCCTGGGGATATAAAACTTCCCGTTAGCCGCCTTCTTCAAACTTAGCTTTTCATCCTCCTTCTGCAGTTTTTTTGAAGCATCCTCGGTAATTGTAAGGTCATATTTGGTGTTGTTAAAGCCTTTATCAGCATTTACCTGGAATTGTTGTAGCTGCACCCCAGATTCAGATTTTATCGTAATGCTTGCCTTTCCAACTTTAGCGGAATAGAAAGTAACTGGTAATTCAGGTACAAACGGATCTATCCATTTGCTATAAGAATTACCCCATCTGGAAGAAAAGCGGATTGATTCGGCTGAAGAAACCGTTAGTGCATCTTTCAATTCTTCGGTCTTTAAAGCAGATACCGCAGCGATATCTACAATATATATAGACCGGCCATGTGTACCTACAACAAGGTCCTTCTCTTTAGGATGAACTCTTAGATCGTGTACTGCAACATGAGGGAAATTAGTGCTGAATGGCTGCCAGCTTTCTCCACGGTCCAGTGATACATATACCCCGTTATCGGTTCCCAGGTAAAGTACATTCTCGTTATCTGGATCTTCCCTGATAACATTCACTGGAGATAATGGGAGGTTTGAACTAATGTCCTTCCATGATTCTCCATAATTGTCTGAAACATAAACATAAGGTTTGAAATCGTCCCATCTATAGCCATTTAGCGTTGCATAAACTCTTTCTTTAAAGTGCTCTGAAGCGATTAGCCTGGAAATCCATAGATCTTCAGGAAGATCTCCTCCAATACTGCTCCAGCTACCACCTCCATTTTTTGTCATATAGATATAACCGTCATCACTTCCCGTATAGATCAATCCGAACTGAAACGGAGATTCGCTGATGCTGGCAAGTGTTCCATACGGCACGTCACCTTTTTTTCCGCCACCGGTAAGATCATCAGAGATGGTGGTCCAGTTCTCCCCCTGATCCATGCTTCGCATTAATTTATTCCCTCCCATATAGAGAATATCCTGGTTGTGGGGGGAGAGAAGGATCGGAGTTTGCCAATTGTAGCGATAAGGGCTTTCCCCTAATTCATGTTTTGGATGTATATATAGCCTGTCACCGGTTTTACGGTTTATTCTGAAATAATTTCCAAACTGAAATCCCGTATATACGATATCGGGATTACGGCTGTCAATTTCCACCTGCATTCCGTCACCTCCAAGTAGCCTGTCGTAAGCATAATCTCCTTCTGCGGTCCAGCCAACACTTTCCTCGTTAGTATGAGGCGCCGCCCAAACTCCATTATCCTGAAGTCCGCCGTAAACATGGTACGGACTCTGGTTGTCAATATTGATGGCGTAGAACTGTCCAACAGATGGGGAGTTGTTCTTGATCCAGTTTTGGCCGTCATCGTAGGAAATATTGATCCCGCCGTCATTTCCATCGATAAGATGGCCGCTTCGATTCGGGTTTATCCAAAGAGCATGATGATCGGCATGAACATTTTCTGCATCTATGGATTTGAAGGTTTTTCCACCATCTTTAGATTTTAGTATGGGTACTCCGTAAATATATATGGCATCCTTGTTTTGTGGATCAACATGTATCATCCCGAAATAATATCCGTAACTATAATAGACATCATCGAGGTAGTCTTCATGGGTTTTGTTCCAGGTCTTTCCACCATCTTTACTTTTGTATACCTGGGCACCGATCACAGGAGTCTCAATCATGAGCGAATTAGCATCTTCGAGATATATTGCCAGGTCTTCAGGTTTTGCCTTGTCTTTTCGTATCAATTCCTTGACAGCTTCAGCAGTATATTTTTTCTGAAAATCATTTTCTCTTAAGAAAGCTTCGAGTTCTTCATCATCGAGTTTGAGGAACTCAGATTTTTTCATGTTTTTGAAATCATCTTTCTGAAGATCTTCCTCTTCTTTTTCATCCTCGGTTTTTTCTCTTCGATCCTGGTTGTCTAAAATGGCATAAACGGTATTTGCATCAAATACGGCCAGACCTATTCGCCCTACTCCGTCGCCCATTGGAAATCCTGAGTTTTCAGTAGATATCTTTTTCCATGTATTGCCTGCATCGGTACTTTTATATATGCCACTGTGCTCACCACTCTCCCTGAAATTCCATGCCTTACGATCCTTATCCCAGGCGGCCGCATACATTTCATTAAAATTATTGGGATTTACGGCAACATCTATGATCCCGGTCACATCATTGATAAAAAGCTTATTGCTCCAGGTTTTTCCGCCATCGGTGGTTTTGTAGATTCCACGTTCGTTGTTCGGTGAATATAGATGACCGGTAACACCAACTACAATTTCATCTGAATTTCCAGGGTTTATCAAAATTCTACTAATATGATGTGAATCTGGCAGTCCCATAAATTGCCAGGTTTTTCCATGGTCTTCAGATTTCAGCAATCCTATGCCTGCATAGGACGATCTGGAAGCATTAACCTCACCTGTGCCAATCCAGATGGTTCCTTTTTTCCAGTCAACGGCCACATCTCCAATGTTCTGTGTAGGACTGTTATCCATCACCGGCGTGAAGGTTGTTCCATTATTATCGGTATACCATAATCCACCAGATGCGTAAGCAGCATAAAATTCGGTAGGATCCTCCGGGTTAACCGCAAAATCGGTTATCCGGCCACTCATTACCGTTGGACCAATATTCTTTAAAGGAATGTTTTTGACAATTGAACTTTGTGTTAACGTTTCTTTTTTCTCAATAGCATTTTTTAAGGCAGAACCTGAAGTTGCAGATTGTTGCGAAAAAAGTGGTGTAAAAGAAAGAAGAAGCAGACTGAAAAATGTGTAGCTGTATTTCATGATTTTTTAAGTAAGAGCCTAAAAATAGCAAAAGCTTGTATTATTAGAAATTTTAATTCGCTTTTATAGCAATTGCATTTAATTCCTTTAATTTTGAAAAAAATGAAAAGATTTATTTATGAAATACGATAGAATCGACTCAAAACTCTTTATAAAGAACCGTAAAAACTTCATGTCTCAAATGAAGCCTAAAAGCCTGGCGGTTTTTAATTCCAATGATATTTACCCCATAGGCGCTGATAGTACGATGCCTTTCGAGCAAAACAGGGATATATTCTATTTGAGCGGGGTAGACCAGGAAGAAAGCATTTTAGTTTTATTTCCTGATGCACCAGAGGAAAAACATCGTGAGATCCTTTTTCTTACTGAGACGAATGACCATATTGCGGTTTGGGAAGGAGCTAAACTTACTAAAGAAGATGCGTTTGAAGTTAGCGGTATCAAGACCGTTTACTGGATGAAAGATTTTGAAAAGATCTTTTTCGAGGTAATGACCCAGTGTGAAACCGTGTATTTCAATACCAATGAACATTATCGTGCTGCTCATAAAACCGAAACAAGGGACGCTCGTTTCATAAAATGGTGTAAGGAGAAATATCCTGCGCATCAGGTGGCTAAGGCTAATCCTATTTTACAGAGGTTGAGATCTGTAAAGGATTCTATCGAGCTTGAACTTATGCAGAAAGCCTGTGATATTACCGAAAAAGCTTTTAGAAGGACCCTTAATTTTGTGAAGCCGGGGGTCTGGGAATATGAGATCGAGGCTGAATATTATCATGAAATGATAAGGAACCGTTCCAGAGGTTTTGCCTATACTCCAATTATCGCCAGCGGAAAGAACGCCTGTGTTCTTCATTATATAGAGAATAACCAGCAGTGTAAGGAAGGTGAGCTAATTCTCCTTGATACAGGGGCTGAATATGCTAATTACTCGAGTGACCTTAGCCGTACCATACCTGTATCGGGAAGGTTTACTGACAGGCAGAAGCAGGTGTACAATGCGGTAAATAAGGTTAAAAAAGAAGCGACCAAGTTGCTTGTTCCGGGAACTCTGTGGAAAGAATATCATGTTGAGGTGGGTAAAATGATGACCTCAGAATTACTGGATCTGGGATTACTTGATAAAGCCGATGTTCAGAATGAGGATCCTGAATGGCCAGCCTATAAGAAGTATTTCATGCACGGGACTTCCCATCATATAGGTCTTGACACCCATGACTATGGGATCCTTACGGAGCCTATGAGAGCGAATCAGGTATTTACCGTTGAACCCGGAATCTATATTCCTGATGAAGGTTTCGGTATAAGGCTGGAGGATGATGTGGTAATTCAGGAAAAAGGGGAGCCATTCAATTTGATGAGAAATATTCCTATCGAGATTGAGGAAATAGAAGAGATTATGAATTCTTAAGCTTTTGACGGCTTAAGACAACTGGATAATTAATAATTACCGCGGATTCCTGAATTTCATTCCTGGAGTCCGCGGTTTTTTATTCTTAAAAAATGAGCGAGGTTAATTATAGAGGAGCAAGGATCAATTATGAATGCTTTGGTGATGGAGCTAAGATTCCACTGGTTCTGTTACATGGTTTTCTGGAAGACCTGCAGATTTGGTCGCCAATTGTTAAGGAACTGCAAAAAGAGCGGCAGGTTATTTGCATAGATCTACCCGGTCATGGAAAGTCGGAAGGAATTTCAGAAATACACTCCATGGAACTTATGAGCGATGTGGTAAATGAAGTGCTTAAAAGCCTTCACATACAGCAAATAAGCATTGCGGGACATAGCATGGGAGGTTATGTGAGTTTGGAATTCCTAAAAAATTTTCCTATGATGTTGAAGAGCGTTTTGTTGATAAATTCAACACCGGTTGAGGATTCTGTGGAAAAGCGTGAAATTCGTGAAAGATCTGTTAAACTGGTCGGGGAAAATAAAAAGGCATATGTAAATATGGCGATCTCAAATCTGTATTCAGAAAACAGCAAAAAAGAACTTGCGTCACAGATTGAAGAATTAAAGTCCCGGGCTATGCAAATGCATGGGAAGAACATTCAGGCAGCTTTAAAAGGTATGAAAATTCGTACAAATTATTTAAAGGAGCTTAAGGAATTTCAGGGACAGAAGATCATAGCTGCCTCAGTGGATGATCCTTTATTGGAAATCAGCGAATTAATTATGGTTTCAACACAAACCGGTTGTGAGTTGTATAAGATGAGAAACGGCCATAATTCATATATGGAAGACCCATCAAATTTAACACAAATTATGCATTTTATCGATTAATTAACGCTTTTTGTCGAACCATTAACTTTTTTTTATACTTTAGTAATCTAGAAACCAGAAATTTAACTTATATGAAAAAAGCAAACCCTACTTTATTCTCATTTGCGAAGGTTCATTGCAGTATTTTCGGTCATAAATTAAGAGTGTCTAAAAACATCACCAATCATGTACACGAATACAAGTGTAAAAAGTGCGGGATGGAAATGACAGATACTGCCGACGGCCTTCTTGCAAGGCTTACCCCAAAATTCAAGGAGACTAATGCCTATCTTGCCAAAATTCACAAGAAACGCAAGCAGGTATTCCTGGCAAAAGCTTCTTAATTTATTCTTCCTTATCACCCATAGAATTCCAGCCTCTTGCAATTAGCGGAAGTTTCTGACTGGCCCGCGTAATAAGGTGCATACCTTCCTTTTCTTCTGTCATATGGCCAATCACTGTTAAATGCGGGTTTCCTTTTATCTTATCGTAATCGGTTTGAGAGATCGTGAATAATAGTTCATAATCTTCTCCTCCGCTTAAGGCTATTGTGGTACTGTCCAGCTCAAACTCTTCGCAAACCGAGATCACTGCAGGGTCTAATGGTATTTTTTCCTCAAAAAGGTTCGCGCCTACTTTAGAACTTTTACAGAGATGAATTATTTCAGAAGACAATCCATCGGATATATCGATCATGGAAGTTGGTTTAACTGCCAGTTTTTTTAATAATGGCGGAATATCCTTTCTGGCTTCCGGCTTAAGTTGTCTTTCAATTAGATAGGTGTATTGGTCAAGATCTGGTTGTGCATTAGGATTAGCCTTGAAAACTTCCTTTTCGCGCTCCAGTACCTGGAGTCCCATATAGGCAGCGCCAAGATCACCGGTAAGAACAAGCAGGTCATTTGGTTTTGCTCCTTCGCGATAAACTACTTCGTCCTTTTCGGCAACTCCAAGAGCGGTTACGCTAATTAGGAGGCCTGAAGTCGAAGAAGTGGTGTCACCTCCAATCACATCCACATTATATATTTTTGAAGCAAGCTGAATTCCTGCATATAATTCTTCCAGAGCTTCAACAGGAAAACGGTTTGATACAGCAATAGACACAGTGATCTGGGTTGCTGTTCCGTTCATGGCATAAATGTCTGAAAGGTTGACCATTACGGCTTTATAGCCTAAGTGCTTCAAAGGCATATAAGAAAGATCAAAATGCACTCCTTCAACAAGCAGATCGGTGCTTATTAGGGTCTGCTGATTTTCAAAATTGAGAACGGCAGCGTCATCTCCAATGGCTTTTACCGTTGAATTGAGCTTCGGGCTAAAATCTTTGGTAAGATGATCAATAAGTCCAAATTCTCCTAATTCTGAAAGGTTTGTTCTGCTTTCCTGACTATTCTGAAACATTGTTATTGAATTTAATTGCAAAAGTAAGCATATAAAATTCAATCAAAGCATAAACCCGGAGCAGCATTTTGTATATCAGTAAGCCCGGTTTTCGAGGATATAAGAGTTATCTCGTAGCTCATTGAAGGGCTCTATCAGACAATTCTTAAAACATATGCCTGGTCTATGGTAAAACACATGCTTTGTAGTATATTTGTTCACAATTTAGAATTAATCTTTATAACTTATGATTAAAGTTAGCGAAGAGGCTAAGAAGAAAATTTCCGCCCTGATGACTGAGGGAGGTTTCAGTGTAGAATCTGATTACGTACGCGTAGGTGTTAAGAGTGGCGGATGTTCAGGATTGTCTTACGAATTAAAGTTCGATAAGGCACAGAGCGAAGGAGATAAGATTTTTGAGGATAACGATGTGAAGATTGTTGTCGACAAGCGCAGCGTTCTTTACCTGGCCGGAACCATTCTTGAATACTCAGGAGGGCTAAACGGCAAGGGTTTTGTGTTTAATAATCCAAATGCACAAAGAACCTGTGGATGTGGCGAAAGTTTTTCGCTGTAAAATTGAAAATGGCCTTTAAAAAGGGCTCTAATCTAAACTAGAATTAGAAAGAATGGCATATACTGAAGACGATTTAAAAAAAGAACTCGAAACCAAAGAGTATGAGTACGGATTTTATACAGATATAGAGTCTGATACACTGCCTGTTGGTTTGAATGAGGATATCGTTCGTGCAATTTCCAAGAAGAAGAATGAACCCGAATGGATGACGGAATGGCGTCTGGATGCCTTCCGCGCATGGGAAGAGATGACCGAACCGGAATGGGCGAATGTAAAATATCCTAAACCGGATTTTCAGAATATCTCTTATTATTCAGCCCCGAATAAGAAACCTAAGTATGAAAGTTTGGATGAGGTTGATCCGGAATTACTGGATACCTTTAAAAAGCTTGGGATCTCTCTGGATGAGCAGAAAAAACTTGCCGGGGTAGCGGTAGACGTGGTAATGGACTCAGTTTCTGTTACAACTACCTTTAAAAAGACCCTGGCTGAAAAGGGAATTATATTCTGTTCCATATCTGAAGCTATTCAGGAACATCCTGAACTGGTAAAGAAATATCTAGGTACTGTAGTTCCTAAAAAGGATAACTTTTATGCGGCATTGAATTCAGCTGTATTTAGTGACGGATCTTTCTGTTATATTCCTAAGGGTGTAAGATGCCCAATGGAACTTTCAACTTATTTTAGAATCAACCAGGCGGGTACAGGACAGTTCGAAAGAACACTTGTGATCGCTGAACCTGGAAGCTATGTAAGTTATCTGGAAGGTTGTACGGCTCCTACAAGGGACGAGAATCAGTTGCATGCAGCCGTGGTAGAGCTAATCGCTCTGGATGATGCAGAGATAAAATACAGTACCGTTCAAAACTGGTACCCTGGAAATAAAGAAGGTAAAGGAGGAGTTTTCAATTTTGTGACTAAAAGGGGACTCTGTGAGAAGAATGCTAAAATTTCCTGGACTCAGGTAGAGACAGGATCGGCGGTAACCTGGAAATATCCCAGCTGTATCCTGAAAGGGGATAATTCTGTTGGAGAATTCTATTCAATCGCGGTTACCAATAATTTCCAGCAGGCAGATACCGGAACTAAAATGATCCACCTTGGCAAGAACACTAAGAGTACCATCATTTCAAAAGGTATTTCTGCGGGGAGATCACAGAATTCATACCGTGGTCTGGTGCAAATTAACCCTCGCGCAGAGAACGCCAGGAATTTTTCACAATGTGATTCCCTGTTAATGGGGAATAAATGTGGTGCTCATACCTTTCCGTATATAGAAGTTAAAAATAAATCGGCGCAGGTGGAGCATGAGGCCACTACGAGTAAGATTGGAGAAGACCAGATCTTTTACTGTAACCAGAGAGGTATAGATACCGAAAAGGCGATCGCTCTTATCGTGAATGGTTTCAGTAAAGAGGTCCTTAATAAATTACCTATGGAATTCGCTGTGGAAGCTCAGAAATTACTTGAGATTTCCCTGGAAGGTTCAGTAGGATAATTTAAGTTTTCTGTGTAAGCGATATGAAGAGACTATTAGGGGTTTTATTATTAACACTGGTTTTTTTCTCCTGCCAGAATGAAGAAAGAAAAGAGCTGATGGAACAACCTGAGGCCGAAAAGGTGCCAGACAGTATACAGGTACTTACAGGAGAGATCGTGTATGGAACCAATGCAGCGGTGATAAGGGGAGAGGATTTCGTTTATGGTGTAACCATGGATTCACTCTCAAAAATACTGGCCGGTAAAGTGGCACCCTTAAAATCTGATGATTTTGATATGATCCCTGTCACGGTGAAAGCAAAGATTCTTCCGAATCCAGAACAGGGGGGATGGGATGAAGTGATCGAGATTAGGGAAATTATTGAAGTTTCCAATGCAGAAAATGTTTCAGATACAATAGAAGAATAAAAAGGAAAAATTAAACTTCTGCCTTTGGCAGATTCAGAATCGATAGAAATGCTTAAAATAAAGAATTTACACGCCAGCATAGAAGATAAGGAAATACTTAAAGGAATAGACCTGGAGATCAATCCGGGCGAGGTTCATGCAATCATGGGTCCAAATGGCTCAGGAAAAAGTACTTTATCGTCTGTGATAGCCGGTAGAGAAGAATATGAAATGACCGAAGGGGAGATCTTTTTCGAAGGAGAAGACCTTACCGAACTTGATCCGGAAGAAAGAGCACATAAGGGTGTTTTCCTTTCTTTCCAGTATCCGGTTGAAATTCCTGGAGTTTCGGTAACCAATTTTATTAAAACTGCGATCAATGCTAATCGCAAAGCTCATGGTAAGGAGGATATGCCTGCCAACGAAATGTTGAAACTTATCCGTGAAAAGGCCGAAATGCTTGCGATAGACCGTAAGTTCCTTTCCCGTTCCCTAAATGAAGGATTTTCAGGTGGAGAAAAGAAACGTAACGAGATCTTTCAAATGGCGATGTTAGATCCTAAACTATCCATCCTGGATGAAACAGATTCAGGTCTGGATATTGATGCCCTTAAAGTTGTGGCCAATGGTGTAAACAAATTGCGTAGAGAAGACAATGCTGTACTCCTTATTACTCACTACCAGAGATTACTTAATTATATAGTGCCAGATGTTGTACATGTGATGGTAGATGGTAAGATAGTCAAGTCTGGAGGAAAGGATCTTGCATACGAACTTGAAGAAAGAGGTTACGACTGGGTAAAGAAAGAAAAAACAGTTTAATCAATTTTAGAATTGTAAAATTCGAGGATTAAAATATAGACTGGAATAGAAGCTTAACGCTTAAGGCTTTTAGCTTTAAACTTTAAAAAAATGGAATTAAAAGATAAACTTATCTCATCATTTTTCGCCTTTGAAGAAGGTCTTGATTCAGACAATGGTATTTATAATATCAGGAATCAGGCGATCAAGGATTTTGAATGCCTTGGTTTTCCAAACCGAAAGGATGAGAACTGGAAATATACATCACTAAATTCGGTGCTAAAGCATGACTATAGTGTTTTTCCTAAAAAGGAAGACGCGATAGATTATAAGGATATAAAAAAGTATTTTATCCATGATATAGATACTTATGATCTGGTTTTTATTGATGGGATCTATTCTTCTCATCTTTCACAAACCACTCATGATAAGGTCGATGTATGTCTTATGTCTTCAGCCCTGAACAGCGATAAATACCGTCCCGTAATTGAAAATTATTTCAATAAGGTGGCGCCAAAATCGGGATTGAATTCTCTTAACACGGCATTTGCAAGAGAAGGAGCCTTTATTCATATTCATAAGAACAAGCAGGCAGACAAGCCTATCCAGATCATCAATTTTGCGACAGGAAATGAGTCGGCCTTACTTATTCAACCCCGTAATCTTGTGGTGGTAGATGAAAATTCACAGGTTCAGATCATCGAAAGGCATCAAAGTCTAACAGATCATCCTGTCCTGACGAATTCTGTAACCGAGATCTATGCAGATAGAAGAGCTATCGTGGATTACTATAAAATTCAGAACGATAAGGATTCAGCTTCCCTAATAGACAATACTTTCATTGAACAGAAGGGAGAAAGCACAGTTTCTGTTCATACCTTCTCTTTTGGTGGGAAATTAACCCGAAATAACCTGAATTTTTATCAGAAAGGAGAGCGTATAGATTCGACCTTAAAAGGTGTTACCATCATAGAAGATAAACAGCACGTAGATCACAACACGCTGGTTCATCATATAGAACCTAATTGTGAAAGCCACCAGGATTATAAAGGGATCTTCGGAGACCGCTCTACTGGAGTTTTCAACGGTAAGGTAGTGGTCGAGAAGGAGGCCCAGAAAACGAATGCGTACCAGTCTAACAATAATATACTTGCAGACGACAAGGCTACCATCAATTCAAAACCTCAGTTAGAGATCTTTGCAGATGATGTAAGGTGTAGTCATGGTTGTACTATTGGTCAGCTGGACGAAGAGGCCTTGTTCTATTTGCAATCAAGAGGAATCCCTCGTAAGGAAGCTCGAGGTTTATTGATGTACGCTTTTGCAAATAATGTGCTGGAAAGTGTGAAGATCCCAGAAGTTAAAAAGAGGATCAATAAACTTATCGCATCTAAACTTGAAGTTGATCTGGGCTTTAATCTGTAAATTTAATATCTAAAAACCATTCAGGATGAGTCATCAAACTCAGGCAAAGACTTTTGAGATTGAAAAGATCCGTAAGGATTTTCCAATTCTTAACCGAAAGGTTAATGGCTATCCTTTGGTTTACTTTGATAATGCTGCCACTTCGCAAACTCCGCAACAGGTCATAGATGTTATTTCAGATTATTACTCTAATTATAATGCGAATATACATCGCGGGGTTCATTCACTTTCTCAGGAAGCCACCGACAAATATGAACAGGCCCGTATAAAGATTCAGAAGCATTTCAATGCAGCAAAAGCTCATGAGATCATCTTTACTTCGGGGACCACTCATGGCATAAACCTGGTTGCCAGCGGATTTACCGAATTTTTAAAGGAAGGTGATGAGATTCTTGTTTCAGCAATGGAGCACCACTCCAATATAGTGCCATGGCAGATGCTTTGCGAACGCACCGGCGCCAGTCTAAAGGTGATCCCTATGGATCAAAAAGGGGAGCTTATTTTTTCGGAATACGAAAAGCTTATTAATGAATATACCAGGCTTGTTTTTGTTAATCATGTCTCCAATGCCCTGGGAAGTGTTAACCCTATAGCAGAAATAATTGAAAAAGCCCATGCTGTTGATGCGGCTGTACTAATCGATGGTGCGCAGGCAGCTCCGCATATAAAAGCCGATGTTCAGGCTCTGGATGTTGATTTCTATGTAGCTTCTGCCCATAAAATGTGCGGCCCAACGGGTGTAGGCATTTTGTATGGAAAAGAAAGCTGGCTTGAAAAACTACCTCCTTACCAGGGAGGTGGTGAAATGATCGCCACCGTTTCCTTCGAAGAAACCACTTATGCGGGATTACCTCATAAATTTGAGGCGGGAACTCCCAATATTTGTGGTGGAATTGCCTTTGGTGCGGCATTGGATTATATGAACCAGATAGGCTATGATGAGATTGAAGCCTATGAGCATGAACTCCTTGAATATGCGACAAGGATAATTAAGGAGATCGAAGGAATTAAAATATATGGAGAAGCTTCAGAAAAAACTGCTGTTATCTCTTTTAATATTGAGGGGCTTCATCCTTATGATATAGGTACACTTCTGGATAAAATGGGAATTGCCGTTCGTACCGGTCATCATTGTGCCCAGCCAGTGATGGATTTCTTCAAAATCCCAGGCACAGTTAGAGCTTCTTTTGCCTTTTATAATACTCACCAGGAGATAGATAGATTCATTGAGGCCGTGAAGAAGGCTAAGATGATGCTTCAATAAAATTCTTACATTTTTTTAACATTTTTATCGCTAAAAAGACACCTTTTTTCGATGAAATACCTTTTCGTGTTAAAAATTCTTTCCTATCGTGTTAAGGATTGCTTAAAACTTTGGCTATATTCGGCGAGTATTTTTCGAAAAAACTTCGAAAAAGTGTCAAAATGTTTAAGCTTAAACCAAACAATTAGTAAGTCGGCAATGTTAATTTTTTTGACCTATACGCCCTATGTTGTCGGCAGGAAACAATTCATTAACCCAAAACTTTTTAAATGAAAAGAATTTATTTACTCGCCTCGGCCTTAACCCTGGTTTTTGCCTCCTGTCAAAAGTCTGCAGATGAGGCTGTAGAAGAGACAATGGCCTTACCGCAGGAAGAGACTCTTGCAATTGCTGAAGATCAGTGTGGAACTATGGGCGTTTTAGAAGACAAGCTGGCTGAAAACCCTGAACTTGCAACTAAAATGGCTGCTGTGGAAGCCCACACCAAAGATGCGATCAGCAATGGCTGGACAAAGCGACTGGCAGCTGATGGGAAAATAGAGATCCCTATCGTTTTTCATGTATTGTACAATACCAGCGATGAGAATATTCCTCTTTCCCAGATTCAGGATCAGGTTGATGCCCTGAATGAGGATTTCAATCTTCAAAATCCCGGGAGAAATACTATTCCTTCTGAATTTACTACAGTAGAGTCTAATGTAGGGCTGCGTTTTGTACTCGAAGATGTGATTCGTGTAAAAACCAAAAAGCGTCAGTGGAGACCTGATGATAGCATGAAATTTTCTTCAAGTGATGGTTCTGATGTTGTGAATCCGCAGGAATTCCTGAATATCTGGGTGGTTGGCAATATGCCATACAGAGGAGGAAACATTCTAGGATATGCACAATTTCCTGGTGGAAGCTGGTCTACTGACGGAGTTGTGCTGGATCAGAGATTCACCGGAACTACTCAGTATTCAACCGGAAGAACTGCGACCCACGAAGTTGGTCACTGGTTGAACCTTCGTCATATCTGGGGTGATGGTGGATGTGGAGCTACAGATTATGTAGATGATACTCCAGATTCTGATGCTCCAAGCCGTGGATGTCCGGGCTATCCAACCATTAACTGTGGTACGGCCGATATGACCATGAACTTCATGGATTATTCAGATGATCCTTGCTTGAACATGTTCACCGAAGGACAGAAATCAAGAATGCTTAGTGTATTTGCTAACGGAGGTTTCCGTGCGACTATGGCCGATTAACATTGAGTTAATTAAATATGAAAGAGGCGCCACAAGGGCGCCTTTTTTCGTATTATGCATTAATTAAATCAAAAGGAAATGAGAACTTCACTTATAGCAATAATATTCATGATATTTACCGCTAATGACTGCACACAAACTGATCAGTCACCGGTAACCGCCATTAGTTATGAAACTTTTACCCGTGGCTCTTCCACTATTTATAAAGTCTCGCCAGAAAAACTGGAAATAAATTCCACAGGACTAAACAGTTCTGAAACTTCTATGGAATTGAAAGAAGAGCAATGGCAGGAACTTCTGGCACAACTTGAGCGAGTTGAGGTTTCGAAGATCAACCAGTTAAAGGCTCCTTCTGAAGCCAGGGCTTCTGATGCCGCTCCACACGCCATATTGAGTATTCGTAAGAATGATACCATTTATAAGACTAATTCGTTCGACCATGGGAATGCACCCGCTAGTATCAAACCATTAATTGAAGCTATCTTAAGATTGGCAGAAAATGTTGAATAGCAGTACTTCTTATTGTACTTTTGCTTAAAATTGATATATGACGATACAGGAGAAACAACAGGAGGTAATCGAAGAGTTTTCCATGTTTGATGACTGGATGCAACGTTATGAGTATATGATTGAACTTGGAAAATCATTGCCTCTTATAGACGAAAAATATAAAATTGACGAGAATCTTATTAAAGGTTGTCAAAGTAAGGTTTGGGTTCATGCAGAACTTGAGGGGGATAAACTTGCTTTTACCGCAGACAGTGATGCAATTATCACTAAGGGTATCGTAGCTATCCTTATCAGGGTGTTTTCCAACCAGCATCCG
>JAWWBH010000030.1:0-18514 GCA_033721075.1 Christiangramia sp. | reverse complement strand
GTGATGTTCTCATCAAGATCTATGGTAGTATATCTTCCTACTACCTCAAAGTTGTTCTTAAATAAGTAACCTGCCTGAAAATTGAAACCGTCCCCAACCTGTACAACATCTCCGGTTGGGATCCCATCGGCATTCACCGCAATTGGTGCATCTGCATTCCTGTCAGCATATTCAGTCAGTATGTTGAATCCTTTATACTTGAACATAGCGTCCAGAAAGAAGGTATTGATATCGGTTTCATAGAATCCGTTATCATTTTCCATATAAGAACCTGAAACAGATTCTGTTTTTACAGCATCACCATTATGGCTGTATGCTGCACCAATAGCAAGTTTAGGTGTTTGCTCTCTGTCAAGGTCTGCTCCAGAGTAGGCATCAAAATCTCCAAAAGGATAGATCTCTGCTCTTCCGGTAAAATGATGACCTCCAATATTACCTCGGGTGACATTTCTACCTTCACCCTGGGTAAAAGCAACAGATTCTTTTACGAGGAAATTATTCCCAAGATCGAATCCATGGTGCAACTGTATTCCCATTTCACGGTCTACATTGAACATACTGTTTACCAGTGAACGATCTACAGTTTGCATATTCCCTGAAGAAACAAGTCTTTCACGGTTACCGGGCAATTTTGTTTGTCCCACCCATAGGTCAAAATTCTCATAGAAGTTCCATTTGATCACCGCGTCCAGAATATATCTCGGAGCGTTATGAGTGTAATAAGAAGCACCTGACATATCCCTGTTTGAAAGACCCAACTCCATCTTATATCTTAATTTAGGAGAATAAGCGAAACCTTCAAACTTTAAACGGGCTCTTCTGATTAGAAAATTAGATTCCCCGTTTTGTAAGTTCTCATTACCTGGAAAATCCCAGTTACCTGTGAAAAGAGACTGGAATCTGGCAGCAAATTTCAGACTGAAAGAGCTATCCTTAGCTACTACATTTACCAATCCTTTTCCGAATTTACTTTCTGTAATTTCCTGTGCGTTAGCATTGAACATCCCAAATGCTAGGAGAGCAACTAAAAGTTGCCATTTTAATAATTTCATTACCTGTAAGTTTTTTGTCGATGCAAATAACCGATTCTAATGTTACCTCAATGTTAAGTACAGGTTATTATTAAATCAAAGTATTGCTTTTAAAAAAGAACCGCTCCGGAGAGCGGTTCGTTCATAAATCTAAGTTGACAAAAAACTAAGGATTTTATGAAATCACTTCCGGTTAAGAAAGCAAGTCAAAGATTTAAAATTCCGTTGATAAGTAGGTGAGTTTAAATTTATTTAAATGTTAACTAATTGTATCCAAATTAGGAAAGAGGTTAATTAATGATTTAGGGTTCCTAATTATTATTGGTATCAAATGAGCGTAGAGATATAAATAAAATTGAATATTATTAAAATTATAAAACAGATAATGGAAAATATCCTGTACAAATTACCAGGCCTGGCCTCCAGTGGCATATGCCTGCCTGTCACCAGTCGGTAATTAAACCAGCCCAGGAAAGGGGCTGATAAAAAGGAGAGCGCAGTTGCAAAGTCTATCAGTACAGTAAAAGAGGCGGTAAAAAAATATAATATAAGTAGTGATAACAAAGGAATTAAAAACACACTAACCCGGTAATTCTTCCATGTAGATTCTGAATTATTCTTTTTTGAACTTTCATTAAAGATCTCCGATATCACGCGGGGAAATGCGTCAGTTACCGCAAGAGTAGTGGAGAACATGGCAATAAATGCTGCTACTGCAATAATAGGTTTACTCCAGTCACCCAGCGTTTTCCCGTAGAGATCGATAAGCTGCCCCGAAAACTCAACTCCATTCCCGGAGAAACTTATGCCACTACCAAACATGATAAGGGCTCCCATAAAGAAGAAAAGAAGTCCTATGAATGCGGCGGCAAGATAGCCGATATTGAAATCGGTAAAAGCTTCCTTAAGGGTCGTCCTTCTTTTATTTCCAGTGGCTTTTTCCTTGGTCCAAATAGAATGCCACACGGAAGCGTCAAGGGGAATAGGCATCCACCCCATAAATGAGATAATAAAAGCGATGCCGGCCTTATTCCAAACCTCCGGCGGGGTAAGAGAAAGCGCATTTTCCATTCTGCCTTCCCCAAAGGCAAGAATCACAGCCGTTAAGGTGGCAAGTCCCAATACTGAAACGATGAGTTTCATGGTCTTATCCAAAGCCGGATATTTCCCTATTAAAAGAAGGGCTATGCAAACTCCAATGATCGCAAAACTCCATATAAAAGTAGACCAGCCCATTCCAAATAGCCTTTCAGCGAGTCCGGCAGTAACTATGGTCACAGCTGCCTGAATAATGAACATACTCCCCACAGTTATAACTATAAAGGTCCAGTAGGGGAATTTCCCCATTTTTTTATAACCACTAATTAAATGATCTCCTGTTGCGGCAGCGAACCTGGGTCCAAATTCAAGGAAAGGATATTTAGTTATACAGGCGAGCACAAGAACCCACAAAAGAAGGAAACCATAATCGGCCCCGGCACGTGTTGCCTGTACCAAATGCGACACCCCAATTGCAGCTCCAGCCAGAAGAAATCCGGGGCCTAGGGTCTTTAAGAATGAAGTTTTGGAAGGGTAGTTTGGTTTCATTTGAATTTTTTAACTGTCATTACGAGCGAAGCGAAGTAATCTCAAACTGGAGATTGCTTCTCCGTCTCTGACGGATCGCATTGATATTAGCCAAGACATGAAATTAAACAAATTTTGAGATCATTTCAGTATTTACTTCATGTCCACCTTTAAATTTCAGGATTTCCAGATTTCGAGGAAAGATTTTCTTCAGCCTTTCTTCTTCGACTTCAACTATTCCAGATTTCAGATACTCATCTTCAGTTCCATAGATAAAGCTGAAATTAGTATTAACAAAAAATTTGAAATCATCTGAATTTAATTCCTGCGGGACTTTGCCGGAATGCATGATCAGATTTCTGCAATTAATCTGCCTGCGAGCCACAAACCTCGTGGCTATCGAAACTCCCTGTGAATAACCCAGAATATTTAGATTATCGACTTCTGACAGGTTTTCTGCCTCATAAACAGCATCCAGATAATTCATGACATTTTCAATTTCTTCTTCAAGGTTTTCTCTGGTAAGCCAGGAAGCTCCCACGTGTTTGTATTCACCATTCAGGTAATATTTTGACTGAGCCTGGGGAGCTATGATGTAATTTTCCCGAGGATTAAGGTGTTTGAAATATTGAATAAAATAGCGGCTTAAGTATCCTATCCCGTGAAATACGAGCCAGATATTTTTTGTTTGTGAAGTATGCTCATTCAGAATCGAATAGCTGTTTTTTATCTGATAGGAAACACTTTTCTCGGTGCTCATCTCTTTACTGTTTTGTACTTTTACAAAGTAACCAATCTTTATAGGATGACGAAAGAAGAAATTATTGAGCTTTCACGCCGGGCCTGCAAAAACACCCTTATGGAAACTCTGGACATTGAATTTGTGGAGGCTGGAGATGATTATATGATCGCGAAAATGCCAGTATCTCCTAAAGTCCATCAGCCCGACGGGGTACTCCATGGCGGAGCTACAGTTGCCCTGGCAGAGAGTGTGGGAAGCATGGCTAGCTATGTTTTCCTTAATACAAAGGACTTTTTTGTTCGCGGAATTGAGATCTCAGCCAATCATCTGAAAAGCGTTAAGGATGGTTATGTATATGCCAGGGCATCCTTTATTCATAAAGGCAGGACCACACAACTTTTTGAAATAAGGATCACCGACGATAATGAGAGACTTATTTCTGTAGTAAAACTTACTACTATAGCGCTTCCAAAAGAAAAGTAATGATTGATGAAACCGATTTTTACCAGAAATTGAAAACCCAATTGAAGGAGGGCAAAGCTTTTGTGGCTTATCGTAAACCAGTTGAAAATGAAAATACGGTGAAAGCCATACTTCAAAATAATTCTGAAGGTTTTACAGTACAGGATTTAAAGGAGAGTGGATTCGTTTTTGCGCCATTCAATCCTAACGATTTTTCTTATATTATTCCATTTGAGCATTCTGAAATTTACGAGTTCGATGATGTTTCAGCAGAAGGGATCGATAGCGAACTTTATGAGTACTTATCATCAGGTACCGATTTTGAATATATGGAAGAGGATCAGAAAATCCATGAAAGCCTGGTTCAGAAGGGGATAGATCATATTAAATCGGGCGATTTTAAGAAGGTGGTTTTGGCAAGGTCTGAGAGGGTGCAGGTATATGACCCCGATCCTATCAGGATTTTCAAAAAACTATTGAATAAATATTCACAGGCATTCGTATATATATGGTTCCATCCGGAGACCGGATGCTGGCTGGGTGCAACACCAGAAACGCTTTTAAAGGCAGAAAGAAACAGGTTTAAGACCATGGCTCTTGCCGGCACCCAACTTTTTAAAGGAGAAGAAGATGTGGAATGGGATAAGAAAGAGGTAGAGGAGCAGCAATTTGTCACCGATTATATCCTCGAATCCCTTGATAGAGTTAAAGGTATTAGGACGGCAGAGGTCTCAGAACCCTATTCGGCAAAAGCAGGTAATTTAATCCATATTAGAACCGATATAAGCGGCAGCTTTGCCAAGCCCGAAAAGCTGGGAGAACTAATAAAGATACTACATCCAACGCCTGCTGTTTGCGGTTTACCAAAGGAGAAAGCCCTTAAGTTCATTCTTGAAAATGAAATCGGCTCAAGGGAATTTTACTCAGGTTATCTGGGAGAATTGAATATGAGATCTGAAACTAAAAGGAGTTCTAATACCAGAAATCAGGAAAATCAGCAATTTGCTGCTATTTCCAGCAAAACTGAGCTTTATGTTAATTTACGCTGTATGAAATTAAAGGAAGGAAATGCCAGGATCTTTATTGGTGGCGGCATTACCAAAGATTCTAATGCTGCTGATGAATGGATGGAAACCGTGAATAAATCTCAAACCATGAAAGCCGTTCTTGTTAAATAAGGATAAAAACTAAGTGTGAATTTTCCTGTAAATTGTAATTTTGGGCTTCTATGAAGTACTCTAAGATCCCCGTTGCCCGTTCGGTGGTAGCTCTATGCGTGGCAAAAGATATAAAACATGTTGTTATTTCTCCCGGTTCCCGCAATGCTCCGTTAACCATCGGGTTCACGCATCATCCCGGAATTAAGCCTTATAGTATTGTTGATGAGCGCTGTGCGGCTTTTTTCGCATTGGGAATGGCTCAGCAGCTTGGAGAACCCGTTGCTCTGGTATGTACTTCAGGTTCGGCCTTATTAAATTATTACCCGGCAATTGCAGAAGCATTTTATAGTGATATTCCGCTGGTGGTAATTTCAGCAGACCGTCCTGTGGAAAGGATCGATATTGGGGATGGTCAAACTATAAGACAGAAGAATGTTTTTCAGAACCATATACTTTATTCTGCCAATCTGTACTCAGAGCTGGTACTGGAAAAGGAATCTAATGATCCCAAATTGCAGCAGAAACAATTCGAGGCTCAGAAACATAATGAGCGGGAGGTGAATCTCGCTCTCAATAAGGCGGTAGAGGAGAAAGGCCCGGTGCATATTAACGTTCCCTTTTATGAGCCTCTTTACGATACGGTAGAGAATATCGAAGTTCAGCCACTTCAAATTTATCCAGAACTTAAAGAAAGGCATTATTCTGAAAAACAACTTCAGTATTATGCTGATGAATGGAACCGGGCAAAGCGTAAGATGGTGATCGTTGGGTTAGCACAACCTGATGCTGTGGAGCAGAAGTATCTTGAAACTCTGGTAAAGGATCCCAGTGTGATCGTTTTTACCGAAACCACATCAAATATCCACCAGGAAGATTTCTTTACGAGGATAGATACTATTATTGGGCCCATTGAAAAAGCCGGTAACAGGGAGGAGCTTTTCAGAAGGTTGCAACCCGATATTCTGCTAACCTTTGGCGGGATGATTGTATCCAAAAAGATCAAGGCGTTCCTGAGGAATTATAATCCGAAGCATCACTGGCATGTAGATTCGAAAAAGGCCTATAACACATTCTTTTGCCTGAACAAACATTTCGAAACAGATGTAAATTCCTTCTTTGGAGAGTTTCTGCCACTAACTGAGCGAACAGATAGTGATTATGGCGATTACTGGAAATCTGTAAGGAAAAAGCGCCAAAAAAGGCATGAGGAGTATATGAGCCAGATCCCTTATTCTGATCTAAAGGCGATGCAGGAGATTGTGCCAAAAGTCCCAAAGGATACAATAGTTCATTTTGGAAATAGTTCAGCGATACGCTATGCACAATTATTCCAGTGGGATCCAAGTTTGAAGATATATTGTAATCGTGGAACCAGTGGGATTGACGGAAGCATTTCAACTTCGGTAGGGGCTTCGGTCACCTCAGAGTCTCCGGTATTAATGATTACAGGCGACCTTAGCTTTTTCTATGACAGCAATGCCTTATGGAACAACTATATTCCTTCAAATTTCAGGATCATAGTGCTAAACAATCAGGGAGGAGGTATTTTCAGGATACTGCCGGGGAATAAAAATACCGAGAACTTTGATAAGTATTTTGAGACCGTTCATGAAATGAATGCAAAACCTGTCTGCGATCTTTATAATTTTGAATATTATAAAGCTGGCTCTCAGAAAGAGATTCAGGAGCAGCTAGAAGATTTTTTCAGTGAATCGGGCCAGCCTAAACTTCTTGAAATTTTTACTCCGCGTACGATCAATGATGAAGTGCTTCTTGAATATTTTAATTTTATGAAATCTTAAGCATAGCCTAACATTTCTTAAGACTCATAATCTTTATATTCGAAAATGTCGAATTAAAAAAATGATTATGAGTAAACTTGATGAAAAAGTAGGTAAGTATCTTGATGACCTTAAATCGAAAGTAGGAGAAAGAAATCCCGATGTGGACCTGTTGAGAAAGATCGCAGAATCCATGGGGCCAAGTATTTATAATGCCGATGCTGAAACTGTTGCTTCTACCAGCGAATCTGAACTGGATACCGTAAAAAGGAATTTCATTGATAAGAAACTGGGTATTTCTGATCAATCAAAAGCTAATGAAGCCTTGAACCAGGTACTTGAGAAATATGGAAAATCAAACCGGAATAAATACAGGGTTGTGATCTATTATCTTTTAACAAAGCATTTTAAAAAAGAGTCTGTTTTTAAATAAGCTTTTATTGTATAACTCTTAAATCCGTATCAGGTTTAATATCTGAAACGGATTTTTTTGTATCTGAATAAAAGTATCTTTGTAAGCTAAAAATAAAGTATGATTCAGTTAGGCGAATTTCATGATCTAATAATGGTAAGGGAAACCGATCACGGGGTGTATCTCGAAAACAATGAAGGAGAGGAAGTGCTACTTCCCAATAAGTATGTACCGGAAAACTGGAAGGAGGGTGAAGTTATAAATGTTTTCGTTTATCTTGATCATGAAGAGCGTCCTGTTGCTACTACCTTAAAGCCTAAAATAAAACTTGATCAGTTTGCCAGACTAAGTTGTGTGGAGGTTAATAAGTTTGGAGCTTTTCTTGACTGGGGGCTGGAAAAACACCTGTTCGTCCCATTTAAGGAGCAGGTGATTCCAATGCAGCCAGGGGAGGATTATCTGGTATTCTGTTACCTTGATCTCGAAACAGAGCGGCTTGCCGCTTCATCTAAAGTACATGCCTTTGTTGACAATTCTGAACTTACTGTAGAAGCTTTTGAAGAAGTAGATCTGCTTGTTAGTAATATGACCGAACTGGGATATAATGTAATTATCAATCAGTTACACCTGGGACTCATCTATCATGATGACGTTTTTAAACCACTTAAGATAGGAGATTCTTTAAGTGGCTTTATCAAAAAGATAAGAGAGGATAATAAAATAGATGTCATTTTACAGAGGCCCGGCTACAGGAGCATTGAACCGAATGCCCAGAGGATCCTTGACAGGCTTAAGTCGGCCGGAGGTTATATGAATATTTCTGATAAATCTGATCCTAAAGAAATAAAGGAACGGCTTCAAATGAGTAAAAAGAGCTTTAAGAAGGCGGCAGGAAACCTTTATAAACAACGGCTAATTGATATCAGGGAAGATGGTCTTCACTTAAAGGATCAATAGACGTATCGATATGGAGTATACCTTCTAACTCCAAAACCGCGATTATAATAATTGTTCAGAAAGGGATTGGCGAAATACGGGTTGTTGAATACATCGTTCCTGTCATAGGCCCTTACTTCACCAGTAACTTCAAACAACTTTTTTTCTTTGTTAGACTTTGGAAGAGGTGAGCCAAGGTTAATTTCCCTTTGAATATTGGTCCGGTTGCTTTTATCAATAATGGCAAGCATATCAACCTGCTTTTTTTGTACTTCATTTTTTAAATGCAGGAAGCTACCATCTGGCAGGTTAAATTTTGTTTGGTTCTGCCATACAAAGCCATATTCTCTCCAGGTATTCTCAATACCCCGATTTCCTATTTCAAAATCTTCCCGGTCCCAGTATTCCTGGGCGTTAACGGTAAAGCCTAAAAGAAGAAATGCAATGAGAGAATAAAATTTCATTCTGAATTTTCTTAAGTTGAAATCAAAAATTATGCAAAAATCAAACCTTTTCCTGAATTTGCATCTTATAAAATTAATGTTTTTGTCTTAAAAGCTTAATTTGCTACAAAATTAAAAATACTTAAATGAAAAAACTAGTATGCCTTTTTGTGATAGCCTTTATTGGTCTTAACCTTATTGCTCAGGAAAGTAATTCTTTTGAACAAAAATCTATTAAACTAATTAAAATGACCGCGGGACAGCAATTCGAGGTCATGACAGACCCTTTAGTTCAAATGGTGCCTGCGGAAAATCAGGGAGCCTTTAAAAAAGAACTTACTGAAAGCACCCAGGATCTTTATTCCAGGATGGCTAAAATTTACATGGAAAGTTTTACAGAAGAAGAGCTGGACAAAATCCTTGACTTTTATGCTACGCCTGTTGGAAAGAAACTGGTGGCTGAAACACCTTCACTTACCAGGAAGGGAATGGAGTTAGGCCAGGCATGGGGAATGGAACTTCAACCATTAATTGCGAAATACTCAAAATAGGAAGACCTGTTTGATATTCCAGCCCGCTTTCTTAAGCGGGCTTTTTACTTTCTCAACTTACCTGAATGTCTTAATTTTACTAAAAACAAATTCAATGGCAAATATAGACTGGAAAATAGCTAAGGAATACGAAGATATTACCTATAAAAAATCAAATGGTGTGGCGAGGATAGCGTTTAACAGGCCAGAAGTAAGAAACGCTTTCAGGCCAAAGACCACTTCTGAACTGCTGGATGCTTTTCAAGATGCACATGAAGATACCTCAATTGGTGCAGTGTTATTATCGGCAGAAGGTCCGTCACCTAAAGACGGAAAATGGGCATTCTGCAGCGGAGGAGATCAAAAGGCCAGGGGGCACCAGGGTTATGTTGGTGAAGATGGATATCACAGGCTGAATATTCTTGAAGTTCAAAGGCTGATAAGGTTTATGCCAAAAGCGGTGATAGCTGTAGTTCCCGGATGGGCAGTAGGAGGAGGGCATAGCCTTCATGTAGTATGTGACCTGACTCTCGCAAGTAAAGAACATGCCATTTTTAAACAGACTGATGCTGATGTTACAAGTTTTGATGCGGGATATGGTTCAGCATATCTTGCAAAAATGGTTGGACAAAAGAAGGCGAGAGAGATATTTTTCCTGGGAAGGAATTATTCCGCTCAGGAAGCCTATGAAATGGGGATGGTAAATGCCGTAATACCTCATGATGAACTTGAAGATACAGCCTATGAATGGGCACAGGAAATTTTAGCAAAATCTCCAACCTCTATCAAGATGCTTAAATTTGCAATGAACCTTACTGATGATGGTATGGTGGGACAGCAGGTCTTTGCCGGAGAAGCAACCCGACTTGCATATATGACCGATGAAGCAAAAGAAGGCCGAAATGCCTTTCTTGAAAAGAGAAAGCCAAATTTTGAGAAGAAATGGATACCTTAATTAGTTAGGCAGTGTTCAGTTAACAGTAGGCAGTAATTTGTAATGTCAAACTTTGGAAAATCTGCAAATCAAAAAAGAGGCTGTCTAAAAAGCTTTTTATCTGTCATTGCGAGGCACGAAGCAATCTTTAATTTACTGGTAATCAAATGCAGATTACTTCACTTCGTTCATAATGACAACCTGAACTACCTTTTTAGACAGTCTCTTTTCTTCATTTAAGTTTAAGGATCTCCTTTTTATCTAAGTTTCGGATATTTTTCAGGATCAGCCTCGTTCATTATCGAATATACTTTTTCAAAAATATCTTCAGGAGAAGGTTTTGAAAAATAATCTCCATCGGTACCATAGGCCGGTCTGTGTTCTTTGGCAGTAAGGGTTTGAGGTTTGCTATCAAGATATCTGTAAGCGTTCTGCTCCTCTAGTATCTTCTGCATAATGAATGCTGAAGCTCCGCCTGGAACATCCTCGTCTATAACCAATAGCCTGTTAGTCTTTTCAACACTTTTTACTATATCATGATTGAGGTCAAAAGGTAGCAGGGACTGAACGTCTATAACTTCCGCATCTATATCAACTTCCATCAATTCCCTGGCCACATCTTCTACGATTCTTAATGTGGAACCATATGAAACCAAAGTAATGTCTTTTCCTTCACGAACAGTTTCAGTATACCCTATAGGCGTTTTAAATTCTCCCAGGTTGTTCGGTAGCTTTTCCTTTAAACGGTAACCATTAAGACATTCAACAATAAGAGCAGGAGTGTCAAGATCAAGAAGAGTATTGTAGAAACCGGCTGCTTTTGTCATATTTCTAGGAACCAGAATATACATCCCGCGAAGCAGATTAAGTAACCCGCCCATTTGAGAACCACTATGCCAGATTCCTTCAAGCCTGTGACCTCTGGTTCTCACGATCAACGGAGCTTTCTGTTTTCCTTTTGTACGGTAGTGCAGTGTTGCAAGATCATCGCTCAGTGTTTGCAGGCAATACATTATATAATCCAGGTACTGTATTTCAGCGATAGGTCTAAGACCTCTCATTGCCATTCCGATTCCCTGGCCTGCTATGGTGGCTTCTCGTATACCTGTATCGGAAATTCTGAATTTTCCGTGTTTTTTCTGAAGTCCTTCCAGCCCCTGGTTAACATCACCTATTTCGCCGGAGTCCTCTCCAAAGATCAGTGTTTCGGGACGATTGGTGAAGATGGTATCAAAATTATCCCTTAATATAATTCGGGCGTCAACCTCCTGAGATTCATCATCGTACGTGGGAAGAACTTCAATATTGGTATCTTCTTCTATATAAAGAAGTGAACTGTATTCTTCGTCAGTTTGTTTGGTATAAGTTTCAATCCAGTTGATAAGACTGCTCCTTTCTGAAGTGTCTTCCCCAATCAAATACCGCAGGCTTCTCCTGGCCGCTGAGACCAGGTCTTTCTTCAGTGGCTCCCTGTTGCCGGAAACCTCTTTTTTAATTGAGTTAATGAAGTTTGAATTGGAACTGGATGCAGCTGCGTTTTCAAGTAGCTGAACAAGTTCTTTCTGTTTTTTAATGGTTGGCTGTAAATAAGCGCTCCAGGCTTTTTGTTTAGCACCGCGCACCTCCTTCTTTATCTGCTTCTCAAGCTCATCTAACTGATCAGAAGTGGCAAAATCGTTCTCTATTATCCAGTTTCTGAATTTCAGATTACAATCGTGCTCCTTTTCCCATTTCAGCCTATCTTCAGACTTATATCTCTCGTGTGACCCTGATGTTGAATGTCCCTGAGGCTGTGTTAATTCAATTACATGGATCAATACGGGGCAGTGCTCTGTTCTGGCAATTTCACTCGCTTTTTCATAGGTATCTATAAGTCTGGGATAATCCCAGCCTTTCACCACTATGATCTCGTATCCCTTATTATTCTCATCTCTTTGAAAACCCTTAAGGATCTCAGATATATTCTCTTTGGTGGTCTGGTGTTTGGCGTGCACAGAAATCCCATATTCATCATCCCAAACACTCAATATCATTGGCACCTGCAATACCCCGGCGGCATTAATGGTCTCCCAAAAATGACCTTCACTTGTGCTGGCATTTCCAATGGTTCCCCAGGCTACTTCATTCCCGTTGTCACTGAATTTCCCTGCATCGATACCTTTTACATTTCTGTAGATCTTTGATGCCTGAGCAAGCCCAAGCAATCTGGGCATTTGTCCTGCAGTAGGAGAGATGTCGGCACTGGAATTTTTCTGCTCCATTAAATTTACCCACTCCCCATCCTCATCAATACTATGGGTCATGAAATGTCCTCCCATTTGCCTTCCGGCAGACATAGGTTCATTTTCCATGTCGGTATCCGCATAAAGTCCTGCAAAAAACTGTTCGGGACTAAGCTCGTTAATGGCCATCATAAAGGTCTGATCACGATAGTAACCAGACCGGAAGTCACCATTCTTATAGGCTTTTGCCATGGCCAACTGTGGTACTTCCTTTCCATCACCAAATATTCCGAACTTCGCCTTCCCGGTAAGCACTTCTCTTCGGCCTAAAACACTACACTCCCTACTCGTAACGGCAGTTCTGTAATCTTCAAGGATCTGAGATTTGAACTCATCAAATGAAATTGAATTTTCAGTTTGTGTTTCGCTATGCATGAACATGTTTTTGGATGGTAACAAATGTAACGAAAAGTATACTTAAATACAATTCAAATTTTCGTAAGAAAAATGATAATAATATAACTTTAACCTTTATTTATTATTTATTTTTGAAATAAATACTTTTAAATCACCGTTTTGTTGATGATAATGGAATTGCAATTTTGGTGTTAAAATAAAGATTTATAGGATCAATACCAACGCCTGGTAAACAACCTTATTAAGGTGTTAAGATCTAAGGCAACTATAAACCTTATTTTCTGGTCATAATCGGGATCATCCAGTTCCCAGCCCAGATTAGAATAGACAGGAAAGAAAAGCTCAAAATAATCCTGCACCAGGCTAACTCTTATTCCAGAATCATAAAGTAATTTACCATTAACCCCCCTGTTCTTTACTATTCCAATATCCCCGTAGGCATAGATCCAGTTCCAGATGTTCGTACTTCCATTTAAAGACATTAGCCACTGGTTGGCAAATTCAGGTTGTAACTGTGATTTGAAACCACCTTCAGCCATGATGATTTGTTGACTGAACAGTCCGCTGCCTTCACTCCGTCCGTAATATTTATAGTCGAAGAGATAATCTGAGGGGCGGTCCAGGGCAAAACTGAAATAATCGTTGGACCTTACATCATTATAGAGAAAGGTTCCGCCAAAAAACCTCAGATTTATCTGGCGGTTGTTTTTAAATAGTTTTCGATATTCAGCAGTTACAGACATTTTACTGAATTTATCGGATAACTGATAATCGATAGAAGCGGTTAAGTGTTTGAGGAAATTAGGGTTACTGTAGGCATAATTTACATCAAATACATTATAATCTGGCTGGGGTAATGGAACATCAGGATCCTGATCTCTCTGTACATGCACATTCCTTATAAGTAACCTTTGTCTTTCATTACTTCTCAGATAAGAGTTTCTAAAACCGAAAACCAGATAAGGCGTGAATTTCTCATAGAACAGGTTATATCCATATGAAAACCGTGTGCCGCTTATTCCATAGGAAATAGCATATAACTTCTTGTTCTCAAATTGATTGGTATTATAGAAAGAAGCTGACCCAACAAACGTCTTACTGTTGAATCCATATTTTGGCGAGATGGCAAAGTTAAATGTTTTACTAAGTATGGTCTTGTTATATAATTTAGGGCCAACAGCGATACCATCATACAGGTTATATTCGAACTCGGGCATAAAAAAGACCTGATGGTACCTTGGATCCTCGACATCCTGTAATAACCTGAACTGTATAGGTTTATCCAGCAGTTTCGTAACCCCTTCGTAATTGTTTCGTTGGTTAAATTCAGGGATCTCCTGTTCATAATTGAGAGCCAGTCTTTGGATTCCTTCCTTAGGGATGACAACTCGTTTTGTATCGCGCACCTTTTCAACCCAGGTTTTATATATCACTTCCCCATCCTTAAGCCCGTACAGGCTAACAGGCATATCATTGTCTCTAAGGTTTTTTATGGTTACCTCTAAAGAATCTGAGGTCTTTTCAACCTCACTTATTTTAAAATCGATCTTTTTATTTGTACCCACATACTCATCAAAGAACCATTGGATATCCTTGTTTGCATTCTTTTTAAGAATTTCTGTAAAATCTTCTTCGGATACGGGCTTTAACTTGTAGGTTGAATAGAATTCCGAGATCGATTCTTTTACGGATTGGTCTCCCAGGAAGTCTTCAAGATACTTAAGTCCAACTCCTGCCTTATAGGCGTTTGCAATATTTTTATTGAATTTGACTAGTGAATCCTGGCTGGTGATAAGTGGCTGATCCAAATTAAGCCTGGCCATATTCATATATAGAAACTGGTACTGGTCATTAAATTCCAGATCGGCGGCGTGAAACCATCTAAGACCAATGACCTTGCTTAAGCTGCCTACCAGCTTCATTTTTGGGTAGTAGATATCCACATAATCCATCATAAGTGAGATCATAATGGCATCTGTCACCCATTTTTCTGTACGGGGGTTGATAAGGATAGTATTCTGAAGATAATTATTGGTAATGGTCTTGAACAACTTTAAGTCGTACTGAAAACCATCAGGAAATGGCCTGATGAATCCTGGAAGCTGGTTAAGGCCATAAATTGGATTCTTCTGATAATCCTCCTGGGTTACAAAAATGTTATAATGAGGATATTCCCCTAGTCTTTTATGGAGAAAACCTACAACTCGGTCAAGAATGGTATTCTTAATATCGAATTGTATACCTTCATCTTCAATATTGGTTATTACCTGGTTGGAATTGGCACTGATGGATTCAAAAATGTAGGATCTGGTAATGTATATCTTACTGTCTACCCGATCTTCCCCTTTGAAAGTAATATTCTTATAGCCCTGCCGGGTTTGTGTTCTTAACAAGTCCAGTCCCGATGCGGCATAGAATTCGGTAGGAATATCAAGGGAAACGAAGACGTCGTAAGGTTTTACATATTGCAGACCCAGATCTTTATGGCTATATAATTTCCAGCCATTATCGAGTGGGGCCGGCACCATGTACCAGTACCTTAATTTATAATTTCCCTCCTGATCTATCCCGTACCGCGTGAACTTATCATCAGGAATTTTTAAATTATATTTTAATTTAATTTTTACTGAGTCACCGGGTTGGAGAGGTTCTTTTAAGCTGACTCTTACCAGATCGGGTATCTGGCCAGGGCGGTCCCATTCCAGATCTGTATCAAGGCTGTCTTTTATATAATCTATAAGGGTATGGCCTCGTTCCTCTTCTTTTGCAAAATGAAAACGCCTGGCATAATCTTCGGCAAATCGTCTGGCAAGGGCAGATGATTTATTGCTGAAAGCGTTATTCCAGTCGTTGAGATAAATGCTAACGAGCTCCCTGTTTTCGGTATTGATAAAGGTAATATCCTGATCTATTTCCAGCGTATGCAGGCTGTCGATCAAACGGGCATTTACATTAATGACATTCTGTGCGGAAAGCCATCCCGAATAAAGAAAAAGTATCAGGAAAAACTGAAGGTATCTCAACTAGTATAAGAATTTAATGCTGATAAGCTATCAGGGCTAAATATAATCAAACTTTGATACCTTCAATAAGGCTGTTAACTAGAAATTAGGACTTAAGTTATATTCTTCGTAGAATTTGTCAAGAATTTCAATTACTTCATCCTCTGAGTCCACTACCTGCACCAGGTCTATGTCTCCCTCACTAATATTCTTGAAATTATCCAGCAAGGTAGTTTTTATCCAGTCTACGAGGCCTCCCCAGAATTCACTGCCAACCAGAATTATTGGGAATTTATCGATCTTGTGGGTCTGGATAAGGGTGATCGCTTCAAAAAGCTCATCGAGGGTTCCAAAGCCGCCGGGCATTACCACAAAACCCTGGGAATATTTAACGAACATTACCTTTCTAACAAAGAAGTAGTCGAAATCCAGGCTTTTATCATTGTCGATATAAGGGTTATCATGTTGTTCGAAAGGAAGATCTATATTCAAGCCTACCGAAGTTCCCCCGGCAAGGTGAGCTCCCTTGTTCCCAGCTTCCATAATTCCAGGGCCACCTCCGGTGATTACGCCGTAACCATGATCTACTATCTTTTTGGCAACTTTTTCTGCCAGTTTATAATATTTCATATCCGGTTTGGTTCTCGCTGAACCAAAGATGGATACACAGGGGCCAATCTGGCTTAATTTCTCGTATCCATTTACGAATTCCCCCATTATCTTAAATATGGCCCACGAGTCATTGGTTTTGATCTCATTCCAGGCCTTGTTTCTATTGTGTTTTCTTATCATTTTATCGGTTAGTTTAACTCCTTTTTCAGGAATCTCGAAGTATAGCTTTTTTTGTCTTTGATAATTTCTTCCGGTGTTCCACTGGCAACTACTTTTCCCCCTCCTTTTCCTCCTTCGTAGCCTATATCAATTATATGGTCGGCCATTTTAATCACATCCATATTATGTTCGATTATAAGTACTGTATTTCCTTTGTTCGTCAAGGTATTCAAAACCTCCATCAAAACACGGATATCTTCAAAATGAAGTCCGGTAGTAGGTTCATCTAATATATAGAAAGTATTGCCGGTATCCCTTTTTGATAGCTCAGTAGCCAGTTTAATCCTTTGTGCTTCCCCGCCAGAAAGGGTTGTAGACTGTTGGCCCAGACTAATATAGCCTAATCCTACATCCTGAATGGTCTTCAGTTTCCTGTAGATTTTTGGAATATTTTCGAAAAAACCGGTTGCTTCATTAATGGTCATTTCCAGGATATCAGCGATAGATTTTCCTTTGTACCTTATTTCAAGGGTCTCCCTGTTAAATCTTTTTCCCTGGCAGGTTTCACATTCTACATACACATCGGGCAGAAAATTCATTTCAATTACTCTTAAACCTCCTCCCTTACAGGATTCACATCTTCCGCCTTTTACATTAAAACTGAAACGCCCTGGCTTATATCCTCGTATCTGGGCTTCGGGAGTCTTTGCGAAAAGGCTCCTTATTTCAGAGAAAACACCCGTGTAGGTGGCAGGATTCGATCGAGGCGTTCTGCCTATGGGAGATTGATTGATGTCGATCACCTTATCTATATGTTCAAGCCCCTTTATGCTTTTATAAGGTTTGGGTTTTTTTACTCCATTGAAGTAATGTGCATTCATTATAGGGTAAAGGGTCTCATTGATAAGAGTTGATTTCCCACTTCCGGAAACTCCGGTTACCGCTATCATTTTTCCTAAAGGAATAGTGATATTTACATTTTTCAGGTTATTACCCGTTGCTCCTTTAAGTTCAATTTTTTTGCCATTACCCTTTCTCCTTTCCTTAGGGACCGGGATCGCTTTCTTTCCATTCAGGTAATGTGCAGTAAGAGTATCATGCTCCTTCAATTCTTCGGGGGTGCCTTCACTTATAATTTCCCCTCCATGTTTACCGGCCCGCGGACCAATATCGATCACATGGTCAGCTCTTTCAATCATATCCTTATCGTGTTCCACAACGATAACAGTATTGCCTATATCCCTCAGAGATTCCAGGGAATTGATCAGCTTTTCATTATCGCGTTGATGTAAACCAATACTTGGTTCATCAAGAATATATAATACTCCTACCAGTTGAGAACCTATCTGTGTAGCCAGTCTTATTCTTTGGGCTTCCCCGCCGGAAAGGGATTTCGAACTACGGTTAAGGCTTAAATAAGTCAATCCCACATCCAACAGAAACTGGAGACGTGTTCTTATTTCCTTGATTACTTCTTCAGCTATTTGTAATTGTTTTTCGCTAAGATGCTTTTCGATATTGTTGAACCAACTGCTGAGATCGCTTATATCCAGTTCTGATAGCTCTGAGATATTTTTATCATAAATCTTAAAATATAAGGCCTCCTTTTTCAGTCTTGAACCTTCACAGTCCGGACATACCACTTTATCCATATATTCTTTTGCCCAGCGCCTTAGAGAGGTAGAATCGTTATTTCTGTAGGTAGTTTCTATAAAATTTGCGACTCCTTCAAAATCTATTTTATACTCCCTGGTAATACCTAAAGATTTTGATTCCCGGGAGAACCTTTCCTTGCCACCATGCAAGATCATATTGATTGCTTCCTCCGGAACTTTCTCTATTGGGTCTCCAAGGCTGAATTCAAATTTTTCAGCGATAAGTTCCAGCTGAGAGAACACCCAGTTTTTCTTCTGTGGACCATGAGGCGCAAGACCTCCACTTTTTATGGATTTGGACCGGTTAGGAATGATCTTGTCTATATTCACCTGGTAAAGAGTACCAATTCCATTACAGGTAGGACAGGCTCCTTTAGGTGAGTTGAAGGAGAAACTGTTAGGTTCGGGATTTGGATAACTTATCCCGGTAGTGGGACACATCAGGTTTCG
>JAWWBH010000029.1:0-18532 GCA_033721075.1 Christiangramia sp. | reverse complement strand
TTTCCGTCCCATTTTCCATCATTCATAAATAACAGGCCAAATCGCGCCATATCTTCGGTATTGATGAACATTCCTCCGCCGGAATGACCTCCGCCGCTTACAGATTGCATTTTAAGGCCGTCTATGGTAGTCCATGAATTTTCATACCCGAACCACCTCCAGCTTTGCGAAGCATTGATAGGGTCCATGATATTCTGTTTCAGCACTTTTGGCAAGGGTATTCTGAAAACATTTAATAGCGAATAGGCAAGTACATTCACCCGAACATCATTGTATTTAAAATAAGTTCCAGGTTCGTGTAGTTCTCTGGATCGCCATTCATCTATACTTTGATCTTGTGGTGGCCTGTCTGCCCAGTCGAATCCGCCCCAAAGCTGGCCGCTCCAGTCTGAATTTTGCTGAAGCAAATGCTCCCAGGTGATCCTGGAATTATGTTCACCTTCAAAGGTGTCATCCCAAACATAATTTACCACAGGCTCCTCAAAATCTGTAATTAGATTTTTATCTCTCGCGATCAGGGCCGTCGTTGAAAGGAAACTTTTTGTAACACTAAAGGTCATATCCACTCGTTTTGTGTCGCCCCATTTGGCAATCACATAACCATTCTTTAGTATAATTCCTGAGGGACCACCTCTTCTTTTAGTAGGTCCCAGCAACTTATGATATGGTTCATGCTCAAAACCTTTGAGGATCGCCTGTCTTAGGTCGCGAGATCCGGAATATTCATTGGCTTTTGCAAATTCTACAGCTTCAGTGAAATTAAGATCAAATTCTGAAGCCGTTTTATCCTGCCATTCCCCAGCCGGTGGAAAATAGATCTCCTGGGCGTTTAGCTGGTAAAGGAACAGAAATAATAATACTGTGGTTAAAAATGTAGTTTTTTTCATCTAAGGTTTAAAGTTTCGTTTTCAGATTCCTCTTCCTCTTCATCTTCGACCTCCGCACGGTTTAAGAGTTTCTGGTCGATCTGTTTACTGGCTTTTGCTCCCAGTTTTTTCAGTTTCTCAACCCTTCTTATAAGGTTTCCTTTCCCGGTAAGCTTTTTCATTGCGCCTTCATAAGTATTCTGTACGGTGCCTAACTGGCGACCAATCTTAAGAAGTTCATCAGTGAGGTTGGTAAACGAATCGTAAAGCGCGCCTGCCTGGGTAGCGATCTGTATTGCGTTCTGCTTTTGCTTCTCATTCTGCCACATGCTGTCGATGGTCTTTAAGACCGCAAGCAGGGTAGTAGGGGTTACAATGATAATATTCTTTTCAAAGGCATCGCCGTACAGGGCCGGATATTCATTGGAAGCGATGGCGAAGGCAGCTTCTATGGGGATGAAAAGCAACACAAAATCAGGGCTTTCCATTTGATACAGGGAATGATAATTCTTATTACTTAATTCATTCACCCGGTTTTTAACTGAGATCAGGTGATTTTTGAGATGGGATTTCTTATCATCCTCATCTATTTCATTAATATAACGTTCATAGGCGTTCAGAGATACTTTTGAATCTACTACCATCTTCTTGTCTCCCGGAAGATGGATAATAACATCGGGCATTACCCTTTTGCCTTCCTCTGTATTGAAGCTCTGCTGAACAAAATATTCGCTGTCTTTCTGCAGTCCGCTGCGTTCCAGGACCCTCTCAAGTACCATTTCTCCCCAGTTCCCCTGCATTTTGGTATCACCTTTCAGGGCTTTGGTGAGGTTAGTGGCGTCCTCACTTATTTTAAGGCTCTGCTCATTCAGGAATTTCAGTTTTTCTCCCAGTTCGGCATGCCTCTTAACCGATTCTGAATCACTTTTATTTACTTTTTCCTCGAATTCCTTGATCTTTTTCTGAAGTGGATCCAGGATGCTTTCGATGTTCTGTTTATTAAGACTGGTAAATTTTTCAGATTTCTGATCGAGTATCTTGTTGGCAAGATTTTCAAATTCCTTCGCAAATTTCTCCTGAAGCTTTTCCACCTCAGCTTTCTGTTCTTCATTTTTTTCCTGAAGATTCTTGAATTCTGAAATTTTTCTTGTTAACTCCAGGCTGATGTTTTCTTTTTCCCTTCTTATTTCCTCTCTTTCCTTTTCGATCTTTTCAATATCGCCAGCAGCTTCATTTTTAAATTGCTGTATCTCTTCCTTATGATTGTTTAAATCGTTGTTTATCTGATTTTTAAGTTCTTCTACCTGAAGTGAAAGTTGCGAGTTTCTTTCTTCCAGTCTTCCGGTCTCATTTTTCGATTTTAAGCTGGAAATTAGCTTACCTATATAAATCCCGATCCCTAATGCAACAATAAAAATTAAACTAATGAGAAGATATTCGTTCATGAAATTAGAGGTTTTCCCAAAGATACTTATTTAAGAATTTTAGAGAAGGCAGACTTAAAATATTTATAAAAAGTAAAATTCACAAAAGGAGCGCGCTTGATGCAACCGCTTTATTTTATTTTAAAACTGGAAGATTCCTTGTCGAAATGAATCAGGTGGCTAGGGAAAAGATCATTAAAAGCTTCAGAATTAATCAGTTCCAGGGGTTTTCCAAATAAAGCCTTTTTGTTTTTCAGGATAAGAAGTTTGTCGCATAGCTGCAGCGCAAGATTGATCTCATGGGAGGCAAACAGGATTGCCTTATTGGTTTCGCGACTTAGTTGTTGAAGGAGTTTAAGAACATATGCCTTATGATAAAGATCCAGATGTGTTGTGGGTTCATCTAATATTATGAGAGAGGTGTCCTGGGCAAGTGCCCGTGCAATTAGCACCTTCTGAAACTGCCCATCACTTAGTTCATGACACTTCTTATTCTTTATTTCTTCGATATCTACAAGCTTAATAGCGTTCATGACCTTTTTCAGGTCATTTTTGGTTAATCTTCCTATCCAGTTAGTATATGGTTGGCGACCCAAAGCTACCAGTTCCAGGACGCTTAAATTTTTTGAGATCAACTGTTCGGTCAATACAAGGCTGATGTTCTTTGAAAGCTCGGAAGCATCTGTTTTTGATAGTTTTCTTCCGGATATAAAAACCTCTCCTTTAATTATTTGCTGAATGCCACTTAAAGTTCTAAGTAAAGTAGACTTTCCGGCACCATTCACCCCGATTATAGCAACGAGCTCACCTTCTTTTATTTCAATATCAATTCCTGAAGAGACAATCTGGGTATGCTTTCTTTTCCGGTAACCTATACTTAGGTTATCGGTTTTCAGGACAGTATTTGAATTTTCAGCGTTCACTTAAAAGTTGAATTTTCTTTTTCTCACCAGTAACCAGATCACTACCGGAGCTCCGATTAGCGAAGTTATGGCATTTATGGGCAAACTGAATTCGCTTCCTGGAAGTTGTGCTATGATATCGCAGATCAGCATTAAGATTGCTCCACCAAAAATCACCGCCGGGACCAGGCTTACATGGTTAGCCGAGGGTATTACCTGTCTTACCAGGTGAGGGACCGCTAGTCCTACGAATGCTATTGGGCCGGCAAATGCAGTGATACTCCCGGCAAGTAAACTGGTTGCGATAATTATCATGAACCGGTTCCTTTTGATATTAGTGCCCAGGCTACGTGCATATTGCTCTCCTAATAATAGAGAATTGAGGTTCTTTATACTGCCAATGCTTATTAAGATGCCAATTAACCAGAATAGCCCAAGTATAAAAACTTCACTCCAGCTAAGGTTTCCAAGACTTCCGTAGGACCAGAAAACGTACTGCTGCAGTTGGGAAGCAGGGCTGAAATACGCCAGAACGCTTACAATAGCCGCTGTGAGGCTAGCAAACATCAATCCAATGATAAGTATGGCCATGGTGTCTCTAAGGCGGATAGAAGCCAGCATTACAGCAAACAGTACCAGTAAACTTCCCAGGCTGGATGCAATTACCAGGCTCCATTTTGATAATAGGATAACAGCAAAGGAGGCCCCAAATATGGATGCTCCCATAAAAACGATTGCCACACCCAGGCTGGCACCACTGCTTAAACCCAGTACATAAGGCCCGGCCAGAGGATTTCTGAAAAGTGTTTGCATCAATAAGCCGCTTACCGCAAGCCCGGAACCCGTGATAATGGCCGTAATGGCCTTTGGAAGGCGATAATTGAGAATGATATACCTCCATGTATCCTTATCTACTTCAAACCCAAGCAGGGCAGAGGTAACATCTGAAACCGGGATATTCACCGACCCTAAACTAATATTAAACAAAGCTGCAAGTATCACAGCCAGAAAAAGCAGAATAATGGAAAAAGTATATTTCTTCTGACTCAGCATTATCTTAACGGTTTATAGAATACCGGTTCGTAATCTTCTATAAGTGTTGGGTGAAATATTGAAATAAGATCCTTTAGAATAAGATCAGGTCTTTGGGGACCAAGCTCGTAAAATGTGATTCCGCCCTTTTCTCCCGTGGAAAGGCTTACGCTATAAACCTTCTTTTCTCTAACAGCTTTAAACCTTTTATAATGTTCAGTTTCATTGAAAAGTTGTTCGTAAGAGGTGAATTGACCTGAGCTTACCCAGTATTCAGCCGCCTCAGCTTTTTCCAGAACACTTTCAAATGCAAGGGATAAACTTCCGTCTCCCTCAGTGTCTGAATAAAGATAATCGGCGTTAGCGTCTTTTATGAACTGTGCCTGCCAGGAATTACCGTAAGGCATATACCATTTGTCGTTGTACATGGATCCCGCGATCACAGTAGGCCTTTTTTCACTGGTTTTTGCAAGCTTCTTAGCTTTCAGGTATTCGTTCCTGATCTCATTGAATATCTCTTCTGCCTTTTCTTCTTTTCCGAATAATACCCCGAAGAACTTTATCCATTCGGCTTTCCCCAATGGGGTGGCTTCTGTCCAGTCTCCATTATAGATCACCGGAATTCCGGTTTTCTGAATGGTCTCAAAACTCTTATTAGAAGCATTTATGGCGAAACCAATCACCACATCGGGTGAAAGATCTATCAGGATTTCGGTATTGATATTCTCGTTCTGGCCTAATTCTGAAATTTCTCCCTCATCTATCAGTTTACGGGTCTTTTCTGAAGATATATAATTAAGACCTGGAAATCCTACCAGCTTTTCCTCTTCGTTCAAAGCTTCGAGAGCAGGAATGTGAGTAGTAGAAGTCACAACAATAGTTTCTACAGGGACTTCAACTTTCTGATCGTATTCCAGGTCTTCCGGGATCTCGGCGTCCTTTTCTGCAAGGAGATATATAAAAGGGTCTTCAGCTTCGGGCCAGGGTGTATTGACCTTCAGAATACTGTAATTCTCAAATTTGATGATACTGAAACCTTTTGCATCTTCAATTTCAACTTCTTCACCCTTCTGAACTTCAGACGAATCAGTATTCTTTGAATTTTTGCAGGACAGGAAGCCCAGGACTAAAAAAATGAAAACTATTCTTTTCAAAACCGGTTGTTTGGAGTTCAAAAGTAAGATTATTTAACTTTTTGATCTTATTGCTAAACATATTTGTTTATTTTCGCATTGAAATTTTGGTTCAGCGCCGATTCATTTCTGCGTGGATTAAAAGGGAATCAGGGAAGTACGATTTACGAATTTGGAAGTACAATTTTTTCAAATATCTGAATCGCCTTATAAGAAAGTTGGAATTCGTCATTCTACCTTCTTATTTCTTACTTCATAAGCCTGAGCTGTTCCCGCAACTGTAAGCTTTGTCCCGATAATTATCGGGGTGGCTGCAATAATTCTTCAAACCACTGTCTGCCTTGGTAGATGGGAAGGTGAATTGCAGTACGCGAGCCAGGAGACCTGCCTGAGTTTCAAACTAATATCGAGTGACTTTCGGGATAAAGGTCGGCAGATTATGAACAGAAACTTATATCATCTTATTCTAATCTTTTTTTGTGGCTGCCTGGGTGTGGAGGCACAGAATGATTCCATAAACTGGCTGCAGGAGGTTCGTTTGAGCGACGTGAAGCTGAAACAGAATTCTGAAGGCCAATTTGTAAAGGAACTGGGCGATTCTTTAATTCAGCAAAATGAGCCGTTGCTTACCTCTTTGCTTAAATTCAATTCTCCTTTCTTTTTCCGTGAAAATGGCTATGGAATGGTCTCTTCGGCCTCGGTTCGGGGTACCGGAGCTGCCCAGACAGCTGTGGTTTGGAACGGTATTAATATCAATTCACAATTTACCGGGCAAACAGATTTTAATACCATCAACACCCAGGTTTTTGACAACATCAGTCTTAGACCGGGAGGAGGGAGTGTGGTCTATGGCAGCGGCGCCATTGGAGGGACCATTCACCTGAACAATGATTTCAGTTTTGAAGATGCTTCGAATAATGAAATGCGGATTGGTTATGGAAGCTTTGAAACCTATCAGGCGGCTTATAATGGAAATTTTTCCGGTGAAAAGACCAGTCTGAAGATTGGTGTTTCCGGGATCAGTTCAGAAAATGATTATAAGTATCAGGGAACTGATAAGCAGAATGAAAATGGTGATTTTTACAATGTTTCGCTGAATGCCTCCCTGGCCAGATGGCTTAATGATGCCAATATCATAAAGTTTTATTCCAACTTCTACAAGGGAGATCGCGGATTTTCTGGAACCTTGAATCTGCCTTCCAATAGTAAATATGAGGATCGAAATTCGAGAAACCTGCTTGAATGGAAGTCATTTTTCGGAGATTTTACAAGCAGTCTGAAACTAGCCTTTTTAAAAGAAGAATTCAAATATTTTGAGAACAGGGATTCCGAAAATTTCAGTTTTGGAGAGGCCGAAACCGGAATCATCAAGTATGATCTGGCTTATGAATTCTCAGCTGGGATGAAACTGAATTTCATTGCAGATTACAACAATATCAGTGGAGTAGGTTCAGGAATCGATAATGCGGAAAGAAAAATCGGAGGATTTTCAGCATTGTGGAATCATGACCTGGAAAAGCTTAATTACGAATTGAGTTTAAGACAGGAAATCACTGAAAATTATAATTCTCCTCTTTTGTTTTCGGCAGGAGGGAACTATCGCTTTTCCGAAAATCATCTCCTTCGAATCAATACCTCCAGGAATTTCAGGATCCCCACATTCAATGATCTATTCTGGCATTCAGGAGGAAATAAAGAACTGGTTCCCGAAACCTCGTTGCAGGGAGAGATAGGAAATGAGATCAGTTTTCAGAATTTCCAGATCAATCTTACTGCCTATTTTATGGATATTGATGACCTGATCCGCTGGATCCCGGGAGAAGATGGAATGTGGCGACCGGTGAACACCTCCAATGTTCATAATTATGGTTTGGAAGTGATAGCCCACTGGTCCAGGAATATTGGCGAAAATCCGGTAAGACTGAGTGGGAATTATGCCTTTACGAAGTCTATAGACCAGGAAACCAGTAAGCAACTTATCTATACGCCGCAACATAAGATTACTTTTTCGGGAGCCTACGAGATAAATAGGCTGGTTTTATCTTTTCAGTCACTTTTTAACGGTAGTATTTATACCTCTTCAGATAATAATTATGAACTAAACTCATACAAATTAGTAAATCTGGGAGCTGAATATGCCTTTGCTAAAAGTCCGGAAACAAGCCTGCGATTTCAAATACATAACATTTTTAACGAAGAATATCAAAGTCTGCCTTCCCGCATCATGCCTGGAAGGTCATTTAACACCTCACTAATAATCAAATTTTAGCTATGAACTACAAACATTTATTTCTGTTATTTTTTACCGTCATCCTTTTTAATTCCTGCGAAGACGATACCGATTGTTGTCCAATGCCTGAGGAAGAAGCCGAATTCGAATCGGGAATCTTTGTGCTGAACGAAGGGAATTTCGGCTCGGGGAATGCCTCGGTGAGCTTTATAGATAAGGATATGCAGCAAATGCAAAGCAGTATTTTCATGAATACTAATGAAACAGGGCTTGGCGATACTGCTCAAAGCATCAAATTATATGAGGAAGTTGCAATTATCGTTGTGAATGTTTCCAATAAGATCGAGGTCGTGAACAGGTATACATTTGAAAGCCTTGCCACGATAGATGTTGAACTTATGAATCCGCGTTATGCAGAAGTGGTAAACGATAAGATCTACGTTAGCAACTGGGGGGACGGAATGAACCCTGATGATGATTTTGTGGCTGTTTTCGATCTGGCTGACTTTTCCTTTATAAAATCGATTTCGGTTGCTGAAGGGCCTGAGAAGGTACTGGCAGCAAATGAAAAACTTTTCGTTGCCCATAAGGGCGGATTTTCATTTAATAATATCGTCTCCGTCATCAATACTGGGACCAATGGAGTAGATGCGGAAATAGAAGTAGGGGACCTGCCAAATTCAATGGTTTTTGATGGTAATAGTCTTTGGGTGCTTTCAGGAGGAAAACCTTCCTATGCAGAGACAGAGACCGCTGGTAAATTATCAAATATCAATATTAGCAATAACCAGGTTGAGGAAGAATTTGATTTCCCGGATAGCTCTCTGCATCCAAATAATTTGAGCCTGGAAGGTAGTGAAGTATATCTTACCATAGGCAAAACAGTATATAGTTATAACATGAATACCATGCAGCCGGCTTCTGAATTTAAACTTGAGGAACCAGCTTTATTATATGGTTTTGAGATCCATGATGGTAAAATATATGTAGCCTCACCGAATGCCGATTTTACCGGGGACGGTATGCTTTACGTCTACGACCTCTTAAATGGTAGTTTGACCAATCAATTTTCAGTTGGAATCAATCCCAACGGTATTTATTTTAATGATTAGCCAAAAAAAATCCCCCGCACGCTGCGGGGGATTTTTATTCTTTATTCTTTATTGAAATTAGCTCCTAATTTCCTTCCTCCGGTATCTGGAAGTTTATCTATATACATTCTTTGGTAAAGCATATTATCAAAACCAGCTTCTTTAAACTCATTATACCAGAATTCCCTTTCAGGGTAGAATCTTCTGCTTCCAGCTATAGCATCGATAGCTGCTGAAAGTAATCTCTCAGAAGGATCTCCAAGGGTTCCCATGTTAGATATCCTTTCTTCAATGGCAACATCAGGGATTATTCCGTTATAAGGAACCACCATGTCTTCTGCATTCACCGATTCATAAACCAAAGGCTGAATAGCATATTTATGGTCTGGATTCGCATTTTCCCTTCCAAAATTGGGAGAATCATAAAGAGTAACCGAAGCCTGTGATTTTCCTACTGTAGTATCTCCCACCTTGATTACATCGATATATGGGCTAAGACCATTCATTACAAGCTCACTGGCCGATGCGGTGGAAGAAGTTCCAATCACATAGATATCAGATAGATTAAGACTGTTGATAGCTTCGTTGTTGTCTATCTTATCGGTAAAATAATTAAATAATCTATCAGGGTTTTCCTGAAGAAAGTAGTTCTGATATTTCTCATTCCATTGCTGTTTTGCAAATACCTCCCCGGTGAACTGTCCGGTAATCATACTTGCCAGTCGGGTAGCAGAGCTCACCCTACCGCCTCCGTTATATCTAAGGTCAAGAATAAGCTTTTGTATATTGGCGGCTTTGAAATCTGCAAATACCGCATTAAGTTCATCATCAAAATCTGCAACAAAACTATTATACATTAAATATCCAACCTTAATACCATTTACATCCAGAACCTTATTTATAAGGATTGGATTCTCAGTGAGGGTTTGGGCATCTATGGTCACCGTTTCTCCGGTTTCATTAACCGAATTATTTTCAATTTTTGCCAGGGTAAAGGTAATTGTTGAATTTGCAAGTAAATCCCTGTAGTTGCCTATTGTAAGCGTTTCTCCATTGATCTTTGTGAAAAGGTCTCCTCTCTCGATATCTTTTCCTTCGGCGTTACTTCCGGGGATAATATATCTTACAACACCAATAATATCATTGGACCCGGGAGATAATCTGTAAAGACGATAATCTACACCGGTTGTTTCCGAAATACCGCTAAAACTGTTCTCCAGTTCTATATAGTCATCTGTTATAAAGCTGAAACGGTCCTGAGAAGCGACCAGTCCGTCGTAGAATAAATTCTCGGGAGTATCCCATGTTTCAAGCCAGTTGTATAAAGCTTCCTGATCATCAAAATAGTTATTGGCAAGCTCAGGGACGTCAGATTTGTAAAGGTAAATCTCATTCATTCCTTTCCAGATAAAATCCTTGATTTCAAGCTCCAGGCTTACATCAGTTTTTCCGCCATTATCTGGAGGATTAGGGATATCATCATTATCTTCCTTTGAACAGGAGATAAGCATTCCCCCAGTAAGAAGGAATAACATTAAATATTTATATACTTTCATAAATTAAGAATGGGTTAATAACAATTTTTTTCTAAAAATAGGTACATTCTTACAATTTCAAAATTAATTGTAACAAAACTCTTTATGACTCGTCGTAAAGTTGAGAAGGTAATTTAAACCAACCAAAATTAGATGAAAGAACACACCTTCCTGAATATTATAGATCCTGTTAAGGATAAAATGTATCGCCTGGCATTAAGACTGCTTACTTCTAAAGAAGCAGCCGAAGATGCTACTCAGGAGGTAATTCTGAAACTATGGAGTCGTAAGGAAAGAATCAAGCATTATGCCAATGTAGAAGCTTTTGCGATGACGGTGACCAAGAACTACTGTCTGGATCAATTAAAATCCAAACAGAACAGTCACCTGCGAATAGTACATCAGAATTATCAGAATCACGGACCTTCACTTCAGTCTGAAGTAGAGCTAAGTGATGAGATGGATTGGCTGCAGAAGATCGTTGAAACACTGCCAGAGCAGCAAAAAATGGTTTTTCAGCTTAGAGACATAGAACAATATGATTATGAAGAAATTGCCGAGATCATGGAAATGAACCAGACAGCGATACGGGTTTCTCTATCCAGAGCGAGAAAGGCAATACGTGAAAATTTAATTAAGAAACACAATTATGGAATCAGGTAAAATAGAAAAACTGCTGGAGCGCTATGACGAAGGTAAGACTTCACTGGCCGAGGAAAATATACTCAGGGAGTACTTTTTAAAAGAAGAAGTACCAGATCATTTAAGGTCATATCAGCTCATGTTCAGGTTCTCTGCAAATCAAAGAAAAGAGAGCCTTGAGAACACTCCTCAAATCGCTTCAAAAAGGAAGAGCTATGCCTGGTCGTCTATTGCGGCAATTCTCATCCTGGCCTTAGGAGTCTTTTTCTTCAATGATTCGTCCAGAATGCTTAATGAAAATGATTTAGGAACAATTAGTGATGAAGAACTGGCGCTGGAAAAGACAAAAGAGACCTTAAATATGGTTTCCCAGTTGATGAACGAAGGAACTGCAGACCTTGAGTACCTTAAAGAATTTAATAAGACTACAAAAAAAATCATACAAATAGATTAAAACCAGAAATCATGAATAGATTAGTAATTACCCTCCTTTTAGCACTGGCGCCCATGCTTACTAATTCTCAAGCCTTTGAGAAATATGAGAATATGAAAGAAGTGGATGCTATGGTAATGACCAGCAAGATGTTTAAAATGCTGGCCAAAGTAGACTTAAGTGATAGTGATCCCGAAGCAAGGGAATATATGAAGCTTATAGAGAACCTTGATCGTATCCAGATCTATAAGTCCTCAGATGCAAAGGTGAGGTCTCAAATGGCGACTGACGTTAAAGCCTACCTTCAAAAAGGCTCTCTTGATGAGTTGATGAGGGTGAATGAGGATGGAAAAAACATCAAATTTTACTCGGTTCCCGGGAAGAATGACAATTATGTAAAAGAACTGTTTATGTTCCTTGAAGGAGAAACCGATGGTGAACCAATTTCAGTTATTTTAAGTATAACGGGGGAAATAGACCTTTCACAGCTTTCAAAACTTACAGCCGATCTTAAGGTTCCCGGAGCTGAAGAATTAAAAAAAGCCAACAAAAAATCATAAATCATGAAAACATTTAAAGTTTTATTCGCATTTATTTTCATCGCCATATTATCATCCTGCGATGATGGCAAATCCCTTCAGAAATATTATGTGGATAACCAGGAAGATACAGATTTTCTTGCCCTGGATGTTCCTCCAGGCATGTTTGCCAACCTGGAATCTCTAGATGAGGAGCAAAGAACTACCATGCAAAGCATTAAAAAAATTAATGTACTTGCACTAAGGGCAGACCAGCATCCGGAGAAATTTGAAGAGGAGAAAGTCAAGCTGAATGAGATTTTCCAGGACGAAAGATATCAATTATTAATGAAGGTTGGAGGTAGTGATGGTAAGGCCGAGATGTATTTTACCGGAGAAGAAGATGCGATTGATGAGTTGATTATATATGGTTATAAAGATGAGAAGGGCTTAGGCATTGCCAGGGTACTTGGGGAAGATATGAATCCTGAGAAGATCATGAAATTAATGAAATCCCTTAATGAAGAGGATATAAACGTGGAAGGTATTAAAGGACTTTCAGGCATCTTTGGCGGGGACCAGGATAAAAAGAAAGATTCTGTGAGTTTGGAAGTTAATATTGGAACAGAATCTGATACTATTTCCAGAGAAAATGATTCTGCTGTTGAATAGTAGATTTATTTAGTTAGTTGAAAGTAAAAAGCCCCTTTTCGGGGCTTTTTATTTAAATACCGGTATAATTTTGTGGGGTGATTTTGTGAAGTTCCTTTTTGACCTCATTAGTAACTTCCAGCTGGTCTATAAATTCAGATATACTTTTCTCTGTAATTCGTTCATTGGTTCTTGTTAGACCTTTCAGAGCTTCATAAGGGTTTTTGTAGCCCTCTCTTCTTAAGATGGTCTGAATTGCTTCTGCTGCCACAGCCCAGTTATTTTCAAGATCGGCATTCAGCTTTTCCTCATTCAGTAATAATTTATTAAGACCTTTGAGGGTGGATTTGAAAGCGATGATGGTATGTCCCACCGGTACACCAATATTACGCAGCACCGTACTGTCTGTAAGATCTCGCTGAAGCCTGCTAACCGGAAGTTTGGCAGAAAGGTGTTCAAATATCGCATTGGCTATTCCAAGATTCCCTTCACTGTTTTCAAAATCTATAGGATTCACTTTATGAGGCATAGCCGAAGAGCCTATTTCTCCTTTTTTGATCTTCTGCTTAAAATAATCCATAGAGATATAGGTCCATATATCCCTGTCCAGGTCTATGAAGATGTTGTTGATACGTTTAAGAGCATCAAAAAGCGCTGCCATATGATCGTAATGCTCAATTTGAGTAGTTGGGAAGGAGTGATGTAAACCCAGCTTATCTTCAACGAAATTTTGCCCAAACTTCCTCCAGTCTATTTGAGGATAGGCGACATTATGAGCATTGTAATTTCCCGTAGCTCCGCCGAATTTTGCCGCATGTGGAATTTCTTCCAGTAATTTGATCTGTTCCTTTATCCTTACAACAAATACATCTATCTCTTTACCGAGCCTGGTGGGAGAAGCCGGCTGACCGTGGGTTCTGGCTAAAAGGGGGATGTCTTTCCATTCTGAAGCAAGTTCTTCAAGTTTTGCCAGAATTTCATTTAATTCAGGAAGATAAACATCGATGATTGCATCTTTAAGACTTAATGGAATAGCCGTATTATTGATATCCTGAGAAGTAAGCCCAAAATGGATGAATTCTTTTGAATTCTCCATTCCAAGTTTTCCAAATTCTTCCTTGAGATAATATTCCACTGCCTTAACATCATGATTGGTGATCTTCTCAATTTCTTTTACGGCCTGTGCGTCCAGTGCAGTGAAGTTTTCATATAACTCCCTAAGTCGTTTAAAGTTTTCAGGATCCACATCCTTTAGTTGAGGCAGCCCCTGTTCATACAAGGCAATAAAATATTCTACCTCTACTTTTATTCTGTATTTGATTAATGCTTCTTCACTGAAATAGGCCGAAAGTTTCCTGGTTTTGGACCTGTAACGTCCGTCTATTGGTGATACTGCAGATAGGGATGTCATCTTTTACTTTTAGAAATTAAAAGCGTAAAGATACCGCTTCAAAATTTACTATAAAACTACTCTTTAAATTTGTTAGAATCTTCAAGGCAGGTTCTATAGCAGTACGGTGGCCTACCCGTTTAATTTTTTTAAAACATTTACTTATCAGATAAAAGTCTTTCCACTAATTCAGGAACTCCTTCCACGGCTTTTTTTTCAATGATCTCAAGGTTCCCAGCTTCCCTGATGTTGGGTCTGGGGTCTATAAAATAAATAGGAGTACCTGAAGGAACAAAATCAACAAGTCCGGCCGCGGGATAAACCTGCATGGAAGTTCCTATAACCATTAATATATCTGCAGTTTCTGAAATTTCAGCTGCTTTCTGAAACATAGGAACAGCCTCTCCAAACCAGACTACGTGGGGGCGTAGCTGGGAATTATATTCACAAAAATCTCCTATACAAATATCTTTTTTCCAGTCCATCACGAGATCTTCATCGAATGTACTGCGGGCCTTGAGAAGTTCCCCATGCAAATGAGTCACATTTTTGCTGCCTGCTCTTTCATGGAGATCATCTATATTCTGAGTAATGATCTCCACATGATATTTTTCTTCCAGTCTCACTAGTGCCCTGTGTGCCTCATTGGGTTGGACTTTTAGCAATTGCCTTCTTCGTTTATTATAAAAATCAAGGACAAGTTCCTTGTTGTTCTCCCATCCCAATGGGGAGGCAACTTCCATAACATCATGGCCTTCCCAGAGCCCGTTGGCATCTCTAAAGGTTTTAATCCCGCTTTCGGCACTTATCCCTGCACCAGTCAACACACAAATTCTTTTCATATTTTCTTAAAACATAAGCAACAAAAGTTAAGTAAAATTAGATAAACCCTCATATAAATCTGTAAATGATAATTTGAAGTTAAAATTAGGGCAGGCGGGGCAATTTTAGCAAAACTTTCACCCAACAATAACAGGGAATCCGCATCTTAGAAATAAACTTGTAGTAAAATTAAAAATTATGAAAATGAAAAAACTATTTTTAATGATGTTTAGTATTGCAACTCTGTTTGCATGTAGTGATGATGACGATGGAATCAATCCGCCATTTGAAGGAGAATCTGAGGTCTTTGATCTCAATGCAGTGGCTGGTTCAGGCGTATCGGGGGATGCTACTATCATAGAAAATGAAGATGGGTCAGTAACCGTAGAACTTGATGTTGATGGTACTTCAGAAGGAAATATGCACCCGGCACATATTCATTTTAATTCAGCAGCAGAAGGTGGAGGTATTGCCATTAGCCTGGAACCTGTAGATGGAGCTACCGGAACAAGTATCACCACTTTTAGTATGTTGGACGATGGCACAGCGATCACTTATGATGAGGTGGTGAATTTTGATGGATATATCAACGTGCACCAAAGTGCTGACGATCTTGGAACCCTTGTGGCCCAGGGTGATATTGGAGAAAATGTACTTACCGGAGAATCGGTTACTTATGACCTTGAGACCAAAGATGTAGAAGGTATTAGTGGTACGGCAACTTTTGAGGAAAGAGTGAGCGGTGAAACTTTAATTACCCTGAATCTGGAAGGTACTACTGAAGGTGGATCACATCCTGCCCATATTCACATGGGATCGGTAGCCGATGCTCCTGGAGATATTGCTATTAGCTTAACTCCTGTTGATGGCGGAAGTGGAATGAGCATGACTGCCGTATCAGAAACTGATGCTGGTGAGATGATAAGCTATTCTGAACTTATTGAGTATGATGGTTATATTAATGTGCATTTAAGCGCTGAAGATTTGGCTACTCTAGTGGCTCAGGGAAATATTGGATCAAATGCAGGCAGCTAAGAACCTCTTTAATTTCTTATAAAAAACCCGGCACTAAGCCGGGTTTTTATATTTTTACGCTCGATATGATCAATGAGAAAATTCTAGAATATCTTCAGGACTATCTTACTCCGCGAAGAAAGGCACTCTTCGAAAAAGTTCTTCAGGAACGCACCAATCATCTATGCCTGGTTTGTCAGGATGTATACCAATTGCATAACACAAGTGCGGTAGTGAGAAGTTGTGATGTATTTGGCATACAGAATTTACATGTCATAGAAGAGAAATTTCCCCGAAGGATAGATAAAGAGATCGCGATGGGAGCTCAGAAATGGGTGGATATCAATCGTTATAACTCTGCAAGGGAGTGTATTGGGAGCCTGAGAAATAAAGGCTATAGAATTGTAGCAACAAGCCCGCATGATGAATCGCTAATGCTGGATGATTTTGATATTTCTACGCCTGCGGCCATTTTCTTCGGAACCGAAAAGGAAGGTCTTTCAGAGGAAGTGATGGAAGAGGCTGATGCAACCATTAAGATCCCTATGGTTGGTTTTACCGAAAGCCTGAATATTTCGGTATCAGCGGCTATAATCTTACATACATTAACTCAAAAACTTAAAAATTCAAAAGTGGAATGGCGTTTATCCGAGGAAGAAAAAAATCTGATCAGGATGGACTGGACAAAAAAAACAATAAAAAATTCAGATCAGATAATTGAACGCTTCCTTAATCAGTAATTATTTGTAACTTTTTACCGCCCAGAAAGCCAACCAATGACACTGTTTTTTTATCTTATCATAGCGATAATAACCTTCTTTGCCTTCCTGCATGCATGGGCCAGGAAAGATTATGATGTAAGCCGAACTGTGGTGATCAATAAATCGCGGGAAGAGGTTTATAATTTCGTAAGGCAGCTTAAAAAGCAACCCTTATGGAACCCCTGGTTCTCCAGAGATCCTGAAGCTCTTATGAAATACAAAGGGGAAGATGGTAAACCCGGAGCCAGTTTCTACTGGAAAGGAAATAATAAAGTAGGTGAGGGGATTCAGAGAATCGTAAAGGCGAGGCAGGGGAGAATATTTGAAACAAAGATTCTTTTTATCAAACCTGTAAAGGTAAATGCGTTAACCTATATCGGGGTTAAAGAACTTGAGGTTGAAAAAACCAAAATGGTATGGGGCGTAAGGGGACATCTGGCATTTCCGCTCACTATCATAAGCCTTTTTTACTCTCCGGAAAAAGCACTTGGAGAAAATTTTGATAAAGGACTGAAAAATTTAAAACGAATTCTTGAAGAATAACTGATTACTTCTTCTGCAGCACCTTGTATTCCTCATAACAGCTGCTAATTGCATCCAGGATCTGCAGATCGTTCGCTGTCCTCATAAAATCCTGAGAGTAATTACAATTATTGAGTATTTCATCTATCTCAGCCCTGTTTACCTGAAGAAGGGCCATAAGGGTTTCCCTGTCAAATTTATTTCTTAAAAGTTCCCTTATATTCTCATCCTGCTTCATCTGCCGCAGTTTCTTCATTTGCCGCGGCCTGTTTCCGAAAATATTATAGACGAGATCTGCGGGATTTGATAATGAACTTAAGGCCTTGGTAACAGCACTCGGAGAGGAATCTCCACCTTCATACCCGGTACTAAGTCCCGAAATACTATAACGCCTGTTATCATAAATTGGAATATTCTTGGCATCGATCTCAAGATAACCAGTAAGATTCACAGAGTTTACCGTTACCTCTTCCAATGCAAAACCAAGTTCGGTCATCTTTACTTTTACGTTACCGTATTTCAACCAGTCATTGGTCACTCTTACTCTAATGGATCTGAATCCCAGGTAAGAAAAATACAGGGTATCGTTAACCGTAGCCTGAAGTTGAAATTCCCCATTTTCATTGGTTACTGCGCCCTTCACCTGGTTGAGGTTTACAATATGAACGTTCTCAATAGGCTGGTCGTTCGCAGCATTCATCACGGTCCCGGAAACTACGTCCTGTGCAGAAAGGTAGCCTGTGAACAGTAGAAAAAATATTAAAAAGGTGTTTTTCATAACAATCGGGCCTAAAAATATAAAATCCTTATAAAAAACAATGCCAAACTTATGGAATTAAGTCTGGCATTTATTTATTTAATTAAGCTTTTGACCGTCTTCTCTTTAATGAGGTTTCGATATTTTTATTCCGGCTTCCTTTTCTTCCGCCTTTTTTATCGCTTCTGTCTGATCTTTTTCTTTTCCCAAAACTTCCATTCTTGTTGTCATCAAAGCTCCTGGAGTTATTTCTTCCTCCACTGCGTTCCCTTCGTCTTCCTTTCTTTTCCGACTTCTGGTCTTTGGTGATCTCAACATTTATGAATCTTCCCTGGTGATTGAACTCAGTAAAAGTACTAAGAACAAGATCTGAATGTGTTTCGTCGGTATTAAAGAAGGAAAAACTTCCCTTTACATCTACCTTGAAAACATCATCCCTTCCAAGATTAAGTACTTCTTTAAGGAAGTCTTTCAGGCTCTGCCAGTCAAAACCGTCCTTTGAACCTACGTTTATGAAATATCTAGTATTACCTTCAGAAACTTCGGGTCTTCCACCTGCAGATTCTGAACTAAGATCGGGTGCTTTTTGATAATAATTATAGAAACGGGTAAATTCAACAGAGAAGAATTTCTTGATAAGCTCTTCTTTAGAAAAATCTTCCAGAACTTCATTAATTGCAGGCAAATACGGATCGATATCGTGATTGATCTCTGTCTTACTAATATCATTAGCTAAGTGAAAAAGCTGAGTTTTACAGATTTCCATTCCGTCAGGAATTTCTTTTTGCTCGAATTTCTGCTGAATGATC
>JAWWBH010000028.1:0-18544 GCA_033721075.1 Christiangramia sp. | reverse complement strand
TTGAGCTATCCGGAATTATGGTTGAGGTCGCTCAATCAGGAAAAGGATCCGGATATACATACTGATGGAGATTTCATTTTAGATCTAGATGTTCAAAACCTGAGGATCACAACCGATCATATTTCCAATTATTTTCTTACCGGAAAGGTCGGGAACTTCAACGCGTTCTTTGCTGCAGGGGACGGAAGGCTGGAGGCCAGGGATCTTATAGTACAGCATTATGATATTTTTCATCGTGGGACCAATAAGCTTATTGTGAATCCGCAGCAGAGCCTGAGAGGTGATATTTACAGTTATGGAGATATTATTTCAGTTAACCGCCCGCCGGTTGTGGATGTCACCGAACACTTTAAAGGTAAGCTCATCTTTGAGAACCCTTAAATCCCAATGCAGGGGAATTTGCTCTTATAAGTCAGGAAGAAGTTAATTCGGCAAACAGGCTTTCCAGGTTCTTTGTTTTCTGATTTAGCTGAAGGGTTTTCAATCCGTTATCATGAGCGAAATCAAAAACCTCTGGTCTCATATCCTTGCTGGTATCGAACGTTAGTTCGTAAGTGAAACCTCCGGTGTTCTTCGCTTTAAGCAGATGAGGGATTTTCTTCAACGCGATTTCTTCAATACGGTAATCGAATTCAACAAAAATGATCTGTTCATTTTCGTCTCTTAGCTCCTTCATTTTTTTATCGGCTACGATCCTGCCTTTATTTATTATGATAACGCGGTCACAAATCGCTTCCACTTCCTGCATGATATGAGTAGAAAGGAAAACTGTCTTCCCCGGTTTACCATCTGGCTGGTCCTTCCCAATATTCTTTATGAGCGTCCTTATTTCTACAAGCTGATTGGGATCCAGGCCTGTGGTTGGTTCATCCAGTATCAGAACTTCCGGATCATGTAAAAGGGCGGCGGCAAGGCCAACACGCTGCCGGTAACCTTTTGATAGCTGTTCGATCTTCTTATTGGCTTCGGGAGTAAGTCCTGTGAGCTCTATGACTTCTTCAACGCGTTTCTTCTCAATATTATAAACAGACGCACAAAACCTGAGATATTCCCTAACGAACATTTCGGTGTATAAAGGGTTGTGCTCAGGAAGGTATCCAATGCGTTGCTGAATCACGGAGATCTGCTCCTTTAGATCCATGTCACTTATTTTAGCATCTCCTTCATCGGAAGAAAGAAATCCGGTAAGTATCTTCATCAGGGTCGATTTTCCGGCTCCATTGGGACCAAGAAAACCTACAATTTCACCTTTCGAAATACTAAAATTGACTTTATCCAGCGCTTTTTGGCTTCCAAAATACTTCGAGATGTTAGAAACGGTGATAGACATAGATCAAAATTATGAATAATTATCAGGGTGACCGCTGAAAACTTTTCAATCTTCCAACGAATATTTAAGGCTCTAAATTGTAATCCTCAGAAAAAAGCTATGGATTTTCCGAATATCAGAAAACTGTAAAATTTCAGAATAAAATATTTTGAAACTAAAATTTAAGCACTACTTTAGTCCCTCATAATTATTGATAATGACAAGGTTAATTAGCTGGAACGCATTCTATTATTTTTATTTCTATACTAGAGATAGGATCGGGAATGCTATATGATTAACTGAAATAAAATTATATAAAAGTCTCGATCTAAAATCGAGACTTTTTTTTGATAGCTATATGAACAAAAAAATAGGGATTCAGGGTATTAAAGGTTCATTTCATCATCTGGTGGCCATGGATTATTATCACAAGGATGTGGAAGTGATGGAACATTTATCATTTCATGAGCTTGCACAAAAACTGGCCGCGAAAGAATCTGACGAAGCCGTGATGGCCATAGAAAATAGCATAGCCGGCTCAATTTTGCCCAATTATGCCCTTATAGATGAGTATAATTTGAGCGTGGTTGGTGAACATTACACTCCGGTGAACATGAATTTAATGGCGCTTAAAGGTCAGGAGATAAGTGATATTAAAAAGGTGTTTTCACATCCAATGGCCCTTTTGCAGTGTAAGCAGTTCTTTAAGCAGTATCCACATATTAAACTGATCGAGGATGTTGATACGGCTGAAGCAGCCAAAAGAATTCACGATGAGGGTTTGAAGAAGGTGGCTGCCGTTGCAAGCCCGGCGGCTGCTGAAATGTATGATCTGGATATCCTTGCAAAGGAGATACACACCATAAAAAGTAATGCGACCCGATTCCTGGTACTGGGAACCGAACAGAAGAAACCTAATGGAGAAAAGCTGGATAAGGCTTCCATCAAATTTGATCTGAAAAGTGAAAGAGGTAGCCTGGTTTCAGTACTTAATATTATAAGGGATTGTTACCTTGATATGACCAAGATTCAGTCTTTACCCATAATTGACGAGCCATGGAAATATTCATTTTTTGTGGATGTGACCTTTGAAAGGCCGGAAGACTTTGAAAGAGCAATGGATGTATTGAAACTGATGACCGAAGGATTAAGAATTTTTGGGATCTATAAAAACAATTTGTCATGATAACGGCAAAAAGACTTGATAATGTACAGGAATACTATTTCTCGAAAAAACTTCGGGAGGTGGCAGATCTGCGGTCTAAAGGAAAGGATATAATCAACCTGGGAATTGGGAGCCCAGATCTTGCTCCGCCAAAACAGGTGATCGAAGCACTGAATAAAGCGCTTGGTTCAAATGCTGCTCATCAATACCAGCCATATAAAGGCATCAGGGATTTAAGAGATGCGATTGCTGATTTTTATAAGGAGTTCTATGACCGCAGCCTCGATCCTGAAACCGAAATATTACCCCTTATGGGAAGCAAGGAGGGGATCATGCATATTTCCATGGCTTTTCTGGATCCTGGTGATGAGGTGTTGTTACCAAACCCTGGTTATCCCACCTATAGTTCGGTTTCTAAACTACTCGATGCAACAGAAAGGAATTATGATCTGAATGCGGAAAATAACTGGCTGCCAAATCTGGAGAAATTATCGAAAGAGGATCTTAGCAAGGTGAAGTTAATGTGGGTGAATTATCCTCATATGCCAACCGGATCGGTTGCTCCCGAATCATTCTTTGATGAAATTACTGCCTTCGCTGAGGAACATAAGATACTGGTGGTGAATGATAATCCTTACAGTTTTATACAGAATGACGAGCCCAGAAGCATTCTGAATAAAAACAAACTAAGCGATTATGTGATGGAGCTTAACTCACTTAGTAAGAGTTTCAATATGGCGGGCTGGCGTGTTGGTATGCTCACAGGCAGTGAGAAGAATATCAATTCTGTGATTAAAGTGAAATCGAATATGGATAGCGGAATGTTCTATCCTGTTCAAAAAGGAGCTGTTGAAGCTTTAAAGCTTTCGCAATCCTGGTTTGATGAACAGAATAAGATATATGCTAAAAGAAAGGCAATGATCCTTCAGCTGATAAGTGAACTGGGCTGTAAAGCAGCTAAAGATCAGGTGGGCCTGTTTGTATGGGCGAAAGTTCCTGAAGGAAAAACTTCGGAAGATATTGTAGATGAACTTCTCTATAATAAGGATGTGTTCATTACCCCTGGCTTTATTTTCGGATCACAGGGAGAAGGATATGTTAGGTTTTCGCTTTGTGCATCAGAAGAGGTGATAGAAAAGGCATTAAACAGAATAAAAAAATGAAAGTTTTTATAATTGGAACCGGGCTTATAGGAGGGTCATTCGCTCTGGATCTCAAGGAAGAGGTAAAGAAGGTTGAGATCTTTGGGATTGATGAAAATGAGCAGCATCTTGAGGAAGCCTTAAAGTCGGGCCTTATAGATCATAAGGCAGATTTTAAGGATCTTGTAAATGCCGATCTTGTTTACCTGGCGATCCCGGTAGATGCTTCCCTCGAGATCCTGCCAAAAGTGCTTGATATTGTGAACGATAACTGCGTGGTGACCGATGCCGGATCAACCAAAGAACAGCTTTGCAGGAAGGTGGCTTCACATCCTAAACGCCGCAATTACCTGGCCTGCCATCCCATCGCGGGGACCGAGTTTTCCGGGCCTTCAGCGGCATTGCACGGATTATTCAAATACAAGACCAATATAATCTGTGAAATAGAGAAGACCGCATTCAAACTTCAGGAAAAAGCACTTGAGATCTTTAAGGCCATTGGGATGAGGATAAGATATATGGATCCTGTTTCTCATGACCGTCATATCGCGTATGTGTCTCATTTATCGCATATAAGTTCTTTTATGCTTGGTAAGACGGTGCTGGAAAAAGAGAAGAACGAAAGGGATATTTTCGACCTGGCAGGGAGTGGGTTTGCTTCAACCGTTCGGTTGGCTAAAAGTTCACCAGCGATGTGGACACCTATCTTCAGGCAGAATAAGAAAAATGTAATGGAAACCCTGGATGAATATATTTCCAATCTGAAACATTTCAGACAGTTAATGGAGGCCGATAATTTTGAAGAGGTCTTTCAGGAGATGGAAAAGACGAATCATATAAAAGATGTATTAAACGGAATAACGCAGAATGAAAATTTAAAAATACTGGAAAATGGAAAATAGCAGAGAACTCAGAAAATGGCTGGATGATTTCAATTTATCTCATCCGCTCGTAATTGCCGGCCCATGTAGCGCCGAAACAGAAGAACAGGTCTTAACGATCGCTCATCAGTTAAAAGACAGTGATGCCACCGTGCTTAGAGCGGGTATCTGGAAACCAAGAACAAGACCGGGGAACTTTGAAGGAGTTGGGGCTCTTGGTTTAAAATGGTTGCAAAAGGCAAAGGAAGAAACAGGAATGCTAACTACTACTGAAGTAGCTAACCCAAACCATGTGGAACTTGCTTTAAAACATGATGTGGATATTCTTTGGATAGGAGCCAGAACCACGGTTTCACCATTTATTGTTCAGGAAATTGCCGACGCACTTAAGGGAACTGATAAGGTTGTACTTGTTAAAAACCCGGTGAACCCTGATCTTTCCTTATGGCTTGGAGCAGTTGAAAGATTATATACGGCCGACATTAAAAATCTTGGAGTGATACACCGTGGTTTTTCGGCCTATGAAAAGACCAAATACCGAAATAATCCTGAATGGCAGATCCCTATCGAGCTTCAGAACAAGTTTCCAGACCTGCCTTTAATTCTGGATCCATCGCATATAGCAGGAAGAAGAGATATCATTTTTGATCTTTGCCAGACGGGACTTGATCTTAATTATGACGGAATCATGGTAGAGACACATCATACTCCGGATAAAGCCTGGAGTGACGCCGCACAACAAATAACTCCTGAAACACTTATCCAAATCATGAAAGATCTGCAGGTGAGAAAAGAAGTTTCCGCTAGTGAAGAATTTCAAAAAAAGTTGAACACCCTAAGATCCAAGATCGATATTGCAGATAGCCAGATACTGGATGTGCTTGCTAAAAGAATGAAAATTTCAGAAGAGATCGGTCAGGTTAAGAAGGATCAGAACGTTGCCATTTTGCAAACAAAAAGATGGAATGAGATCCTTGGTAAAATGGTGCTGGAAGGAGAAGAGAAGGGACTTAGTGAAGAGTTTGTTTTAAGATTGTTCAAGGCTATCCACCAGGAATCTATTAACCACCAGCAAAAGATACTGGACGGGATCGGGTAAATGAAACCCGGTTCCGGCTGGAGCTTGTTAAATTATTCAGTTAAATTTGCATTGGAAAAAGTATATTGCTCCACATATGGATAATTTATCATAAATGCAGGGAACGGTTTATAAGTCTACAGGTAGCTGGTATCAGGTTAAGGCGGAAGATGGCGATTTTTATGAGTGCCGAATCAAGGGTAAGTTCCGTATTCAGGGGATTAAGAGTACGAATCCCGTAGCTGTTGGGGACAAAGTGGTTTTTGATCCTGAAGATGGAGCTGAAGATAAGACAGGAGTCATAAAAAAGATCCTTGAACGGGATAATTATATTATCAGGAAATCGGTCAATCTTTCCAAGCAAACACATATCATCGCTTCCAATATTGACCAGGTTTTTCTGCTTATCACGTTAAACAATCCTCCCACCCTAACCACCTTTATAGATAGGTTTCTGGTTACAGCGGAAGCTTATGACATTACTGCTGTGCTGCTCTTCAATAAAGTAGATACTTATTCTATTGAAGAGCTGGCAGAAGTTAAATATCTGGCAGAGATGTACAGGAAGGCGGGGTATGAATGCATCGGGATATCGGCAAAAAAGGGGAAGAACGTGGATAAGGTTAAGGAGAAAATGACCGGTAAGACGAGTATGATCTCCGGCCATAGTGGTACCGGAAAATCTACGCTTATAAACGCTATTGAACCTTCATTGGACCTTAAAACCGCTGAGATCTCTAGACAGCATAGTCAGGGGCAGCATACCACGACCTTTGCCGAAATGTTTGATCTGAGTTTTGATGGAAGGATTATAGACACTCCGGGTATAAAAGGATTTGGGGTTGTTGATATGGACCGCGAGGAGATTGGTGATTATTTCCCTGAGTTCTTTGAGCGCAAACGGGATTGTAGATTTCATAATTGTCTCCACCTGGAAGAGCCAAAATGTGCTGTAAAAGAAGCTCTGGAAAATGGAGAAATAGCCTGGTCCAGGTATAAAAGTTATCTTCAGATAATGGAAGGAGAAGATGATAATTACAGAATCGATCAATATCAAACCAAATAATGAGAGCAGTAATACAAAGAGTTTCAAAGGCATCGGTAACAATAGATCATAAAGTTTGTGCGGTAATACATGAAGGCCTTTTAATATTGCTGGGAATAGAAGAGGAAGATAATGAGGATGATATTGACTGGCTATGCCGCAAGATCATTAATATGAGAATCTTCAATGATGAGAATGGTGTGATGAATGAATCTCTTAAAGCTATTGATGGAGATGCTATCATTGTTAGTCAGTTTACTCTTCATGCCAGTACAAAAAAGGGAAATCGTCCCAGTTATATCAAAGCAGCCAAACCTGAATTGGCTGAACCTTTATATCTTAAATTTATTGCCAGGTTTAAAAAGGCACTAGGCAAGGATGTGGGAGCAGGAAGATTTGGAGCAGATATGAAAGTTTCTTTATTAAATGACGGCCCTGTTACTATTATTATAGATTCTAAGCAAAAAAGTTAAAATATAGTTAATTTTTTATATATTGCGCTAAACATTTTTCGCAACTCAATTTAATGCGCAGTAAAATATTCTTTTTTTTACTGACTGTATTCTGCCCTACCATTTACAGCCAGGAAAACTATCCAGTAAATAAAATCGATCCCTTACTTATTGCTAATGCTGACGCCATCGTTAGGAATAACAGCCGTATAGTTGAGTTGAAGGATATAGATAAGGTCGTTGAACGAACTCACAGAGTAATTACCATACTTAATGAATCTGGTAATTCGTATGTGAGAGCGTTAGAGTTGTATGATAAGAGTACAAAGATCAAAGAACAGGAGGCGATCATATATGATAAGAACGGCAGGGAGATCCGCAAGTTCCGGAAAAGGGATTTTAAGGATCAGAGTAATTTTGATTCCTTTATACTTTTTTCAGACAATAGAATAAGTTTTCTCGATTATACCCCAAGGGAGTATCCTTATACGGTGGAATACCGAAGCGAAGTTGAAAATTCTAATTCTGTATTCATAGGAGACTGGCTCCCCGTGGAGGGCTATGATATAAGTGTGGAGAATTCTTCCTTCCAGTTTTTAAATCCGGAAAAAATTGCCTTAAGGTACGACGAAAGGAATTTTGATAATACTGGCGTGGAAAAACAAAATTCGGAGTTCGAGCTTAATTATAGTCTTACCAATTTTCCTGCATATGAATACGAGTACCTGAGTCCTTCTTTCAGATCTTTTGCTCCCCATGTCTTAATTGCCTTAGATGATTTTAATCTGGAAGGAGTTGGCGGTCATGCAACCGATTGGAAACAATTCGGAAAATGGATGTATGATAATCTGGTAGCGGGACATGATGAGATTTCGCCTCAAACAATTAGTAAAATTACAAGTCTTACTAAAGATGCCGGGACGCTTGAAGATAAAGCAAGAATTATATATAAATATGTTCAGGATAATACCCGGTATGTTGCCGTAATGTATGGGATAGGTGGCTGGGAACCTGCCATGGCCAGTGAAGTGGATAGATTAGGCTATGGTGACTGCAAGGGACTAACCAATTATACGAAGGCTTTGATGAAATCTCAGGGGATAGAAGCATACTATTCGGTAGTCTATGGCGGGGAAAAGAGGAATATTGATCCCGATTTTACAAAAATGCAGGGGAATCATGTTATTTTAAATATTCCGAAAGAGGATGGTACACAATTATGGTTAGAGTGCACCAGTCAGGAAGATCCATTTAACTACCTGGGAGAGTTTACTGATGACAGGTATGTTTTGCGACTTAAACCTGAAGGTGGAGAAATTATAAAAACCCCGGAGTATTCTGAAGCTGTTAACCTTCAAAAGATTAGTTGTGATATTCAGTTAAACGAAAATGGGGGGTTCCAGGCCGAATTCAGCCGGGTAAGCAAAGGGGTTCATTACAATGAAATCAATCAACTACAAAGAAAACAGGAAAAGGAACAGAAGAGATATTACAGAAATGAATGGGGTAGGTTACAAAACCTTCAGTTTAGTGATATTCAGTTTAGGGATGACAGAAAAAAGATAGAAATCAATGAAAAACTGATCTTTTCCGGCGACCGACTTTCGACCAAAGCAGGAGACCGACTTTTGATTCCTTTAAGCTTTATTCCGCAGGGAAGCATTTCTCTTTTTCAAGATGAGAAAAGACTCAGGCCTTTCGAAATAGAAAGAGGTAAAACCTTTGAAGATACCTTTATCTTTAAATTACCTCATGGCTTCAGGATTGAGACCTTGCCTGAAAATAAAGTATTTGTAGGTGAATTTGGCTCTGTTATTTTCAAAATCGAAGCTTTGGGAGAACTGGGAGAAGAGGAAATAAAAGTTACAAGAAAATTGATTTTTAACAAGGGAGAATGGCTCCCAGAATCTTATTTGGATTTCCAGAAATTCATCAGGCTGGTCAACCAATTCAATAATAGTAAAGCAGTTATTCTTAATACCAGTAAAACCTAAACCATGACCAAATTTTACATCTATTTGTTCCTGATTTTTTTGGGAACATCGGGCTATTCACAGAATTTTAAGTTTGGAAAAATATCCAAGGAAGAATTAAAATCAAAGCAACATTCTATTGAAAAGGACGCCGGTGCGGCCATTCTGTATAAAAACCAGCGTATTTTTTACGATTTTAATCAGCATACCGGATTCGAACTTATTACCGAAGTGCATGAAAGAATTAAAATTTATAATAAAGAAGGTTTTGACTGGGCTACCAAAGAGATAAGTATTTTCACCGGCAAATCTGATGAAAATATACAAAAAATAAAAGCCGTCACCTATAATCTTATAGATGGGAAAATTGAGGAAGTTAAGCTGGACAAAGATGATATTCACGTAGAACAAAAGAACAAATTCAGGAAGGTTACAAAATTCACCATGCCTTCAATAGCTGAAGGAAGTGTTATCGAGATTGAATACAGGATTGTTTCCCCATATCTAACTCAAATCGATCCTACACCCTTACAGTATACTATTCCTATGGATAAACTGGATTTGAAAGTGACAATCCCGGAATTTTTCGTCTTTAGTGTTTACAATAACATAAAGGCTCCTTTCTATGTGAATGTGGAACGGTCCATGGAAGGCTTTAATCGTTCTGTTAGTGAAACAGTAAGAAGTGGTGTGAAGGTAGTTAAACACACTCGAAGAACGGGAACAATAGATTTTAATCAGAATGTATATTTGGTGAACCAAGAGAATATCCCGTCATTAAAAACCGAACCTCATGTGGACCATTTACAGAATTATGCTGCTTATCTCAACTGGGAATTGCAGTTCACCAAATTCCCGAACAGTTCAATAGAGAACTATTCCCAAACCTGGGAGGATGTGGCCAAATCCATCTATAATGATGTAGGTATTAAAACTGAATTAGATAGGACAGGTTTCTTTGACGAGGAGGTGGATGCTCTTCTTGGTGGGGTTTCAGATCCCATACAGAAAACTGCTAAGATATTTCAGTTTGTAAAAGAAAAAGTGAAGTGGAATGGTTATTTGGGATTTGTGCCAGATGAAGGCATCCGGAATGCATATAAAGAAGGCATGGGGAATACCGCTGATATAAATCTATTGCTTGCGGCCATGTTAAGATATGCCAAAGTGAATGCCAATCCTGTACTATTAAGTACTCCAGATAATGGAATTCCATTGTTTCCTACCAGGAATGGATTCAATTATTTAATTACTGCTGTAGAACTTCCGGAAGGTATCATTCTATTGGATGCAACCGATCCTACAGCCGGTATGAACCAGTTACCCAAAAGAGCTCGTAACTGGCAGGGAAGGGTTATAAGAAATGAAGGGAGTTCAGCCTGGGTAAATGTTTTTCCCTTAAATATTTCTGAAACCAGCAACCGGATGAACGTTGAACTTACTCCTGAAGTGATAAGCGGGCTGGCATATGAAGAATTCAATGGCCTCTATGCCAAGAAGTACAGAGAAGATAACTCATCTAAGACGCCGCAAGATATCCATGAAGGTCTTTCAGGCAGGTATCCAAATGTGGAGATAGCCGATTTTAAATTAAAGAATTTTGAGAGTGTTGGATCAGATATTAATCAGAATTATAAATTTAAGATATCAAACGGAATGGAAGTGATTGGGGATAAGATATATGTGAAGCCTTTGTTTTATGAAACTCTAAATGAGAATCCATTTAAAGCTGATGAAAGGATTTACCCGGTATACTTCGATTTTCCGTTCAGAAAAAAGCACCTTATCAATATTATGGTTCCTGAGGGTTATGATGTTGTTTCAGTTCCCGAAAGTATAATTGTAAAACTGGGAGAAGATGGCGGTGAATTTAAATACACCGTATTATTGAACGGCAGGTATTTAAGAATAGATTCTCAGGTTGAAATGAGTCGGGCTATTTTCACCCATGAGGAATATGAAATTTTGAAAAACTTTTATAATAAGATAGTAGAAAAACAAAATGAAACTATAGTTTTGGAGAAAACTTCTAACGATGGATCTAGCGAACGCACAGAAAGCGGTAGATAAATGGATACAGGAACATGGGGTTCGTTATTTTAATGAGCTCACCAATATGGCGCAGTTAACCGAAGAGGTTGGCGAAGTAGCCAGAATTATTGCCCGCAGATATGGCGAGCAAAGTGAAAAGGAGAGCGATAAGGATAAAGATCTGGGCGAGGAACTGGCCGATGTGGTTTTTGTGGTCCTCTGCCTTGCAAACCAGACAGGTGTCGATCTGCAGAAGGCTTTTGACAAAAAGCTGGATTTGAAGACCAAAAGAGATAAAGACAGGCATAAGAATAATGAAAAACTCAAATAATGAGGTTTAAATCTGTAATTTCTCAGAAGAAATTCTGGAAATCTGTTTTCTGGCTTGGCTTATCTTTCCTGGTGCTCTATAATGTGATCACCATGTTATTTGAATATGGCGGATTTGCCTTTGCTGAATTCCTTGAAGAAAGGACGGCAGATGGCAAATTATTCAGATTTATTATTGGACAATTTCTCGCTGCTTTTCTATATGGATTCATTTTAGCCTTCGGACAGTTTCAGAGTAAGGAAAAGAAAAAGTAAATTAGCGCTAAATTTATTTTATTATTCCTAATGACCCTATCAGTATCCCATAACGAACTAGACTTAAAAGCAGAGTTAAAGATCACCGGTTCCAAGAGTGAATCTAACCGATTGTTGATTCTTAAGGCCCTATACCCTGATATTCAAATCGAAAACCTTTCCAATAGTGATGATACGGTAGTTCTCAAAAAGGCCCTGGAGAAAGGCGATGGGACTATTGATATACATCATGCGGGGACAGCAATGCGCTTTCTTACTGCTTATTTTGCCTCAAAAGAAGGTTGTGAGGTCGAGATCACCGGAAGTAATAGGATGAAAGAGCGACCTATTCGTTTGCTTGTAGATGCTCTTCAGAGAATGGGTGCTGATATTCAGTATTTAAATGAAGCGGGTTATCCTCCACTTAAGATCAGGGGGAAAAAGCTCCATGTTGATTCCATTAAACTTCAGGCCAATGTTAGCAGTCAGTATGTTTCGGCGCTAATGCTCATAGGTGCTTCGTTACCCAATGGACTTGAGATAATACTTGATGGAAGAATAACTTCCACGCCATATATTTTAATGACCCTGGAGATCCTTCAGCATGCCGGGATCAAAGGTAAATTTGATCAAGACCGGGTCTATATAGCGCCTGTTGATAAACTGGAGCCATCTACTATTGCGGTTGAATCAGACTGGAGTTCGGCTTCTTATTTTTACAGTATTGCAGCCATCTCCAATTCGGCCGAAATAAAACTTTCCAATTACCGGAAGACCAGTAGACAGGGAGATTGTTGCCTGGCAGATATCTATAAGCACTTTGGTGTAAGAACAGAATATATAGGGGATAGCATCATCTTACGAAAGAATGGGACACCGCGAGCGATAAGGATAAAGGAAGATCTGAGAAATTCTCCCGATATAGCTCAAACCATCGCTGTAACCTGCCTGGCTCTTGGAGTGGAATGTGAACTACATGGTTTACATACCTTAAAGATCAAAGAGACCGACCGTTTACAGGCCCTTAAGAATGAAATGGAAAAATTTGGTGCAAAGGTTAATATAACCCAGGACTGTTTACAACTTTTTCCGACCAGGAACTTAAATGAAGGCGTTCATGTAGAAACCTATAATGACCATCGAATGGCTATGGCATTTGCTCCCCTGGCTTTAAAAGTACCTTTGTTCGTTGAAGATGCAGATGTAGTCTCCAAATCTTATCCCGATTTTTGGAAAGACCTGAGAAAATTAGGCTTTAAGACTGCAGAATCTGTATAATTCCCAAATAAATAGTCATTTACTTGACAACCCCTGTTTTGAGATTGTATATTTGCAGCTTTTAAAACTGGAACTATGGGAATGAAACTATCACACTTCAATTTTGATCTGCCTAAAGAACTTTTGGCTGAATATCCATCTGAAAACAGGGATGAGGCCAGGCTTATGGTTCTTAATCGAAAAGAGCAGACGATTGAGCATAAAAAATTTAAAGATCTAATCGATTATTTTGAACCTGAAGATGTGATGGTTCTGAATAATACTAAAGTGTTTCCTGCCAGGTTATACGGTAATAAAGAAAAGACCGGAGCCAGGATCGAGGTTTTCCTTTTAAGGGAGCTGAATCCTGAAACCAAATTATGGGACGTGCTCGTGGATCCTGCCCGAAAGATCAGGATAGGTAATAAGCTGTATTTTGGAGAGGACGAGAGTCTTGTGGCTGAAGTTATAGATAATACCACTTCAAGAGGTAGGACACTGAGATTCCTCTATGACGGATCTTATAGTGATTTTAGAAAGAAACTGAAGGAACTGGGGCAAACCCCTCTTCCTAAGTATATAAAAAGGGATGTAGAGCCTGAGGATGAAGAGCGATACCAAACCATCTATGCTAAAAATGAAGGGGCTGTGGCCGCACCAACTGCCGGACTCCACTTTTCTAAACATCTCTTGAAAAGGCTTGAGATAAAAGGAGTTGATTTCGCTGAGGTGACCCTTCACGTTGGACTGGGTACTTTTAGCCCTGTTGAGGTGGAAGATCTGTCTAAACATAAAATGGATAGCGAGGAAGCCTTTATCACTAAAGACGCTACCGAAGTAATCAATAAGGCAAAGCTGGAAAAACGTAAGGTTTGTGCAGTAGGAACTACTGTGATGAGAGTTCTGGAAAGTGCGGTTTCGTCTAACCAGACACTTAACGAATTCAGCGGATGGACTAATAAATTCATTTTCCCACCTTATGATTTCAATATCGCAAATTGCATGATCACCAATTTCCATACACCAAAGTCTACTTTACTTATGATGGTGTCAGCTTTCGCTGGGCATGATTTTATGAAAAAGGCTTATGAGGAAGCTGTAAAGGAAAAATACAGGTTCTATACTTATGGAGATGCCATGTTGATATTATAATAGGCGTTTTAATATACTAAAGGCCATAAGCTGATTTTTCCGGTTTATGGCCTTTTTTGTAAGCATATGAAAATAATAAGACTGAAGGGTTCCACATTAACTTCGTAATTTAGCAGCGTGAAGGAAAATAAAAAAGATATACGGGCACTTACCAAAGAGCAACTGCAGGAATTTTTCGTATCACGGGGAGATAAATCCTTTAGAGGTACCCAGGTATACGAATGGCTGTGGAATAAGGCTGCCCATTCTTTTGAAGATATGACAAATATCTCCAAGGATACCCGGCAGATGCTGAAGGATAACTTTGTTATCAATCATATTCGGGTTGACAGGATGCAGCGAAGTAGTGATGGTACCATTAAGAATGCTGTAAAACTTCACGACTCCTTAACCGTTGAGTCTGTTTTGATTCCTACTAAATCAAGAACTACGGCTTGTGTCTCTTCTCAGGTAGGTTGCAGCCTGGATTGTCAGTTCTGTGCTACCGCCAAGCTCAAAAGAATGCGAAACCTGAATCCTGACGAGATCTATGATCAGGTTGTTGCTATAGATAATGAGAGCCGGTTGTATTTTGATCGTCCCCTTTCCAATATAGTTTTTATGGGAATGGGAGAGCCTTTGATGAACTATAACAATGTCATGAAGGCAATTGAAAAGATCACATCGCCTGAGGGATTAGGAATGTCACCAAAACGAATTACCGTATCCACGTCTGGCGTTCCTAAAATGATCAAGAAACTGGCCGATGATGAAGCGAAGATTAAACTGGCAGTTTCTTTACATTCTGCAAGGAATGAGGTACGTTCCCAAATTATGCCATTTAATGAAACCTTCCCTCTGGAAGATCTTAGCGAGGCTTTGGAATACTGGTACTCAAAGACCAAAAGCCGGATCACTTATGAGTACATAGTCTGGAAAGATATCAATGATACAGTTGAAGATGCCCGGGCTTTGCTGAGGTTCTGTAAATATGTTCCCTGTAAGGTCAATCTCATAGAATATAACCCAATAGACGACGGCGATTTTCAGCAGGCTACTTCAGAAGCTACCAGCATGTATCAGAATATCCTTGAGCAAAATGGAATTACAGTTACAGTAAGGCGTTCCAGAGGAAAGGATATAGACGCAGCCTGTGGTCAACTTGCAAATAAATCAGCATAATTCATTACTTTTTTTGAGGCTTATCCTTCGGTATAAATATGTATATTTACGGCCTTTATGAAGGTAATCTCCCAAATAAAGCTTCCGGTAGAGAAAGAGATGGAACTTTTCGAGAAGAAGTTCTTCGAATCCATGTCTTCTAAAGTTGCGCTCCTTAACCGAATCACTCATTACATTGTAAACCGAAAGGGCAAGCAAATGCGGCCCATGTTCGTTTTTCTTGTAGCCAAAATGGTTTCAGATGGCAGCGTGAATGAAAGGACATACCGTGGCGCTTCGGTTATTGAGCTTATCCATACAGCAACCCTGGTTCATGACGATGTGGTGGATGATTCCAATAGAAGACGGGGTTTTTTCAGTATAAATGCTTTATGGAAGAATAAGATCGCGGTTTTGGTTGGTGATTACCTGCTTTCTAAAGGATTGTTACTCTCAATAGATAACAATGATTTTGATCTGCTCAAGATAATCTCTGTAGCCGTTAAGGAAATGAGTGAGGGGGAATTGCTTCAGATAGAGAAAGCCAGAAGGCTGGATATTACCGAAACAGTGTATTACGACATTATCCGACAGAAAACTGCAACTCTTATTGCTGCCTGTTGTAGCCTTGGTGCGGCTTCGGTAAAACCTGAAAGCAATGAGATAGCCAAAATGAGAAGATTTGGAGAACTAATCGGCATGGCATTCCAAATAAAGGATGATCTATTTGATTACGGGGCCGAGAAGATTGGAAAGCCTACAGGTATTGATATCAAGGAACAGAAGATGACGCTGCCACTGATATATACGTTGAATAAAGTTTCCAAAAAAGAAAGCGACTGGCTGATAAATTCTGTAAAAAATCATAATAAAGACAGGTCTAGAGTTAAGGAAGTAATAGAATTTGTGAGGAATAATGGAGGCCTTGAATATGCCGAAAAGAGGATGAAGGAGTTTCAAAGGGAAGCTTTGCTCATCCTGGAGGATTACCCTTATTCTCCCTATAGGGAAAGTCTTGAATTAATGGTGAATTACGTGATAGAAAGAGAAAAATAAAAAAAGCGAAGTTTAAAACTTCGCTTTTTTTATTTAATAGGATTACAGCAATTATGCAGCATCATCGGTTGCTTCTTCATTGTTCACATCATCGGTTTCGTGGATTTCCTCATCGATTTCCTCTTCCACTTTTTCCGCACCTTTCTTGATTTTTTCTCCGGCTTCTTTTGCCCCGGCTTCAATATCTTCGCCTATTGCTTCTGCAGCTTCCTCAGTTTTTTCCTGTGTAGTTTCGCGACAGGAATAGATAGAAAGGCTAAAAATCATAGCCAGAATTAAGATTACTGATTTTTTCATTTTATTTGATTTTAAGGTTAATTAAAAAAAGCCATTCAGAGAATGGCTTTGATTTATTAAGCAAGAAGATGATTACATATCATCGTTTGCATTCATATCGTCAGTTCCTTCTACTTCTTCTTCCATTTCGTTTCCTGCATTTTCAGCAGCTTCTTCTACTTCTTGTCCAGCTTCCTCAGCAGACTCCTCGATATCGTTGCCCATTTCTTCTACGGCATCCTCGGTTTTTTCTTCTGTGGTTTCTCTACAAGAATAGATTGAAAGTGACATTGTTGCTACGGCAAATAGTAAGAATAATTTTTTCATTGTTAAAATGTTTAATTAGTTGAAGAGGCAAAGTTAAACAATTTTTAATTATGCAAAAGGACTCTTTTCACTTAAATGTTTACAATGCCTTTTCGGGAATTGTTTAAGTTGAAACCCCATGTATGCTCGATTTACAATATTTGTACATTGAGAATATTAGGGCCAAGGCTTCTGAAAATAAATTTTAGATTTTTCAAAAAAAGGTCTAATTGTGCCAGGGAATCCAGTATCCTCAAGTAATTGCATGGATACATTCTCTGTTTGTTCTAGGTTATAAAGAATCCCGAATTATCTCCTAATATCATACATATACCATTTCTCATCAGCCTATCCATTTTGGAAATTCCGGAAAATAATTGGTAGTGCATTATCGTCTGGTTCTTTAATTATGAAGTAAATATACTCGTTTGTGAATCTAAATCTCATAAATGCTCCATGTGGTTCTTTTCCTGGCCAGCCAGCTTGGAAATGTGAACGCGTTTCGGTCCTATGGGAAAGGATTAATCAATACCCTCATTTCACCTTGAAGAAGAGAAATATTGATACCCCATATATTCTATGCTATCATTTTAACTCGTTTCCCCTTCCAGGACAACCTGGTTCCTGACCTTTTATACTTTCCGGGTTTTTCTTCATATATACTTAAGAATACAGCTAAGAAACCCCTGAAAACTTTCGTCTATTTAACTTTACCATTGTAATTCGGTCGAAATTCATATTTAATGGAAAAACTCGATTTAAGCATAATTTGACAAAATTCAGAAGTTGTCTGTATTATTCAACTTCTGTTTTTTTCTTCTCGGGGTATGTTTCAGGATCTTCACCAGCAAGTCGGGCAAAATTCCTATATGCCTGTTCAACCTGTTTTTCTGGGGTAGTTTGAAATTCCTCTTCGGTAACATCATATTTTTCCTGAAGTGATTTTAATTTTTGATGTAACTTCTCCTGTATATCAGCATATTCCGGATCACCATAAAGGTTGTTTTCTTCCTGAGGATCTTTTTCCAGGTCATAGAGTTCCCAGGTGTCAATATCGTCATAGAAGTGGATTAACTTGTACCGCTGAGTTCTTACTCCATATTGACGTTTAACCATATGGAAAGCAGGAAAATCATAATAATGATAGTAAACTGCATCTCTGAATTCATCCTCATTAGCTTTTCCAGTCAATAATGGTTTTAGGGATTTACCCTGCATTTCTGAAGGTATTTCCATACCCGCAAAATCCAGGAAAGTTGGGGCGAAGTCCAGATTCTGGGTTAAAGCATCAATTACAGTTCCAGGCTCTATTGCTTGCGGGTATTGCATGAGGAGGGGCATAGCAAGAGATTCCTCATACATAAAGCGTTTGTCAAAAAATCCTTTTTCACCAAGATAGAAACCCTGATCGGTTGTATAAACAATAATAGTATTTTCTGCCAGCCCTTCATCTTCCAGGTAATCAAGGATCTTACCTACACCTTCATCTACAGCAGTAACGGTTCCCATATAATCATGCAAATAGCGCTGTCCCTTCCATTCGGCAAGTTCTCTTCCTGAAAGATTTGCATCGTGGAAAGCATCATTTTTTGGGCGATAAGCTTTATTCCAGGCATCTCGTTGCTCCTTCGTCATCCTGTTAAAGTCTGAAGTCCATGGATTATGTCTTAAGGAATCGCTTCCTTTGGCTACAGTCATCTTAAGGTCATGGCCTTCA
>JAWWBH010000027.1:0-19083 GCA_033721075.1 Christiangramia sp. | reverse complement strand
TCCAATTTCGTAATTTCCATTCTTAAGGACTCGAAAGCTCAATGCATCGTCAAAATCCTTGGCATCCCTGGGATCTATTGTAAAAGTAAGTACATCCCGCATGTCCCGGCGATTATTTATCTCCTCTTCATTAATTGAGGTGCCTATCTTATTCGCGAAATCTTCAACCTCTTCGGGAAACTCATGAGGAAGGCCATATTGTGCCAGAATTGAATGTATTTCGGTGTGATGTTCACCAGGAGTACCAAGTACTCTCGTTATTTTACCAAAAGGGGAATCGGCTTTCTCTGGCCACTCTTCAAATTCTACGACAACTTTGTCTCCGTCCTTAGCTGCGTTAAGTTTATTTCCCGAAACAAAGAAATCGGTATACATGGATTTATCATCAATCACCACAAAACCAAAATCTTTCTTTTGCTGGAGTGTACCCACGAATTCCGTTCTTTTCCTCTTTAGGATTTTGGTGATCTCACCTTCGGAACGTTTCCGCCTTCTTCGGTTATAAACATAAATCTCAACGGTATCTCCATCAAAGGCTGCATTCAGGTCTTTATTGGCAATGAAAATATCATCAGCCAGTTCCTCAACCATTACATATCCATAGCCTTTGGTAGTAAGATCAAGAACACCAGTATAATAATTCCGGCTTGATTCAATTTTGAATTTTCCCCGATCTACTTCCTCTATCTGCTTTTTTGCAGCCAGTTGAGCCAGTTTTTTAATGATCTGATTCCTGCTACTGGCATCATTTACCCCTAGTACAGAGGCTATTTGTTTGTAGTTATATGTTTTCCCTGGATTTTTACGAAGTATATCGATGATACTTCGGGAAAGATTACCTTGTATTTGAGTTTTATTCTTATTCTTTTTCTTCATTATCACTTAGTATACCATAAAATTACGCCATTATAACCAGACATGAACTTTTTCATTTTAAAGTTTTGTTAAGGCTACTGAAAAACGGATCAGTCTTAGGTCAATTTAACTCAAAACATATTTTTTTTACTTTTTTTGAAAAATTTAAAATTATTTCTTAATTATTTCTTAATTTAGAATCAACATTCCCCAGCTACTTCCCCCCTATATTTGTTTCGCATCATGAAAGTTGACAAAGCCACAAAATACTCGGCCATGTTTTTCCTGATATTTATTTTCGGGGTCATCTTCTTTGTAGCTTATATCAATAAATCCCTCAATAAAAAAACCGAAATCCTTCCATTGGAAACTTCAAAGTCTACCGTAAAAATTGCTTTAACATTAAAAGAATAAGACCTATCTTTAAAAGACTTATTCCAGGTTATGAAAGATTATAAATGTCTCGCGACCTTTACTTATCATCACGAATATTTCGTTCTTAAATTAAAGTTCGAAGATGCCGGCGTACGCCACTATTTCCAGAACGAAACCCTGGTTGGGTTACTTCCGCTATCCTCTTTTGCCTTTGGAGGCATACGCCTTATGGTTCATCCAGCAGACATCACTAAAGCAAAGCAAATAATAGATTCTTTAAACGACAAATCCTCCCATCTAAGGATCGTTTAGTTATAAACAATATATATCATATTTATTATTTCTTCTTTTTTAAAAAATTTAAATGATGTGATATGATGGCGTGTTAATTTGTGGAACATTTTTAAGGAAGAAAATTTGGTTTTTTAGTTGTGAGTTTTTGATAACAGTTTATCAACACGACTGTTAATTCTTAACTTATTGATATACTTAAGCTTTTAAGATTTACTTAACAAAAGTTCATAATATTGTTTTAATACTTTTTATTGAAAACTTTAAAGTAAACAGTTGTCAACAACCTGTTTTTAACTGCTCATAACTATCTAAAAAATCGCATACTTATAATTTGGATTATTCAACCTATCGAGTGTATTGTTATTATTTTCTTAAAAACAAAATTTCTTTTTAATTAAATCATCAGATGTTTTTCACAATTAGATGTCAATATTAAAGGCTTGAAAACTAAGATATTCTATAAAGTAATTAACAATGAAAAATAAGTTGGTTAATAGCGGCTTTTTTTACCTTTGTCACAAACAATATAATCATGAAAATCTCAATTGGAAACGATCACGCGGGTACCGGTTATAAGGAAATGATCCAGGAAAAGCTGGAATCTATGGGCCATAGTGTAATTAATCACGGTACCAACTCTCAAGACAGTGTGGATTATCCGGATTTTGTACACCCGGTTGCTGATGATGTTGAAAAAGGCACGGCCGATCTTGGTGTAATTATATGTGGAAGCGGAAATGGAGCTAATATGACGGCTAATAAACACCAGGGGGTTCGTTCAGCTCTTTGCTGGAATGTAGAGATCGCAAAACTGGCCAGGGAACATAATAACGCTAATATTTTAAGTATTCCGGCAAGGTTTGTCGCCAAGGATCTTGCTGTTGAAATGCTGGAGGCTTTTGTTAATACTGAATTTGAAGGAGGTCGTCATCAAAGAAGAATAGACAAAATCCCATCAAAAAAGTATTGTTAATAAGCTTATGAGCGATTTAAGGATCGAAGTAAAAAAGTTCAGTGAATTGGATCTCACTGAACTGTATTATATTTTACAATTAAGATCTGAGGTTTTTGTGGTGGAACAGGATTGTGTATACCAGGATATTGATGGAAAGGATTTCGATGCCCTGCATGTTCTTGGAAAGAAGCATGATGAAATAGTTGCTTATACCCGATGTTTTAAACCAGGATATTACTTTGAAGAGGCCGCTATAGGGCGAGTGGTTGTAAAAGCTTCTGAAAGGAAATTCGGCTATGGTCATGAGATCATGAAAGCCTCGGATAAAGCAATTTCAGATCATTATAATACTTCTCATATTAAGCTTTCAGCCCAGCAATATCTTATTAAGTTTTATGAATCCCATGGATATAAAACGGATGGGGAAGGTTATCTTGAGGATGGCATCCCTCATATTGCTATGATAAAATATTAATTTTTGGTCTTAATAGACCTGTTGAAGGGTATCCCAAGCTGATAACCAAGCTTGTTGGAAGTTTCATCATTTACAATATCAATTCCATATCGTATCCTTTCAGTCTTATCATAGACAAAAGTTCCAAATAACCTGTCCCAGATGCTCAATATATTTCCATAATTACTATCAGTCCATGGCAACTGATAATGATGATGGAATTTATGCATATTAGGGGTCACGATCATATAGCTTAAAATTTTATCAATTTTTCCGGGAAGCCTGATATTGGCATGGGTGAAATAAGTAAAAAATATGCTTAGTATCCGGTAGAACAGATAAAATGCGAGAGGCATTCCCATAAAGATCACGGCAATTAACGCGAAGCTTTCCCTGATGATAAAATCAAAAGGATGATGCCTGGTACCGGTGGTGGCATCTACATGCGTATCACTATGATGTACCAAATGCAGTCTCCACATCCAATTTATCTTGTGTAACAGGTAATGCACAAAATACTGTGCTATCAGGTCTAAAAACATGATTGCCAGGATAAGTTCTATCCAAACTGGTAATTCGAAAAGTTTTAGTAAACCCCATTGTGAATTATCCAGCCAGGTAAAAATCCCAGCAGTAAATATTCCGAATAACAGATTCACTAATATTACGAAGCCCAGCAATACAAAATTAGTCCTGGCATGTATCCACTTGTTATATTCCATTTTAACAAGGGCATAATATCCTTCCAGGATCCAGAATCCGCCAAGAAGGAGGCAAATCCATACCGCTTTTTGCCATACAGGCATCTGTTCAAAAAATGAAAGAAAAGCTTCCATTTCAAACTTATCTAATTAAGAATTTTAGAATATTCCGATGGATTATTGAGAATTGATTTTGCCTTTTCGATTTCAGGATTATGCTCAGTATAATATTCGTACAATCCTTCCTTATAAAAATAACGTTTTATGATCTCATCGGTTATTAAACTCACTATTTCAGGCTTTTTGGTTTCAAGTTCCTGTTTTTTAAAGTTGTTTATTTCGGTCTTAATTTTATTGATTTCTTCAGAAATCCTTGTTCTTAATTTTTCATCTTCTGCCATTTCGAGCATTTCTTTCAATTCCCTTTCAGTGGCTGTTTCATATTCAAAACCGGAATTCTCAATATATTTCTTGAATTCGTTGAAATCTGAATCTGTAAAATTAAAATTACCAGGATCTGAAAGCTCATGGGAATAGTAATATTTGGTGGCATAATCAAATATGGCGTCCTGTAACAGTAAAGCCTGGGTAATATCGCTGAATTCTGAAGTCTCCAGTTTGATATCGGGAAGAATTCCTCCACCGTCATAAACTTTCCTTCCATTACGGGTAGTGAACTCGTTATAATCTTCAACTTTGGTCCTAATTGCCTTACCGTCTTCATCCCTTCTTCGGTAGTCCAAAGCCTGTATACATCTTCCGCTAGGTGTATAATAACGCGAGATGGTGATCTTCAACTGGGTACCATAAGCCAGTTCCCTTGGTCTTTGAACAAGGCCTTTTCCAAAACTCCTTGCTCCTACTATCACTCCCCTGTCAAGATCCTGGATAGCTCCGGCTACGATCTCACTTGCAGAAGCACTACGGCCATTCACTAAAACTACCAGAGGGATTTTGGTATCTATAGGTTCTTTTTTAGTGAAATAATCACGGTTATATTTTTCTATAGAAGACTTTGTGGTAACGATCAACTCGCCTTCAGGAATAAAAATATTACTCACGTTGATAGCCTCATTTAAAAGACCACCCGGATTTCCTCTTAAGTCCAGGATTATTTTATTAGCCCCCTGATTTTTGAGATCCTTCAGGGCCCTGGCAACTTCGGTAGAAGCTTTTGCATTGAAACGGGAAAGAACTATATAACCCGAATTATCCTCCAGTAATTTATAAAAAGGCACCGCATTAAGCTCTACCGAACTTCTTTTTAGGGATGTGGTCTTTATTTCTCCCTGACGGCGGTATGTAATACTTATATTGCTGTCTGGAGCCCCATTAAGCAGTTCTCCTGCATCTTCCTTAAAATCGGCAACACTTATATCTCCTATCTTAATAATTTCGTCTCCAGCCTTTAAACCGGCTTTATCAGCGGGATAATCCTTGTATGCTTCCACCACGGTGATAGCTTCTTGTCCTGTCTTTACCAAGGCACCAATTCCAGTATACTCTCCTGCACTATTGATCCTTGCTGCTTCAACATCCTGTTCGTTCCAGTAATTGGTATATGGATCCAGGTCGGTTAGCATGGATTTTATCGCGGTATCCATTAAAGCCGCAGGATTGGTCTCATCCACATAGTTCATGTTGATCTCCTTAAATAGGGTTGTGAAGATCTCAATCTGTTTCGCGATCTCGAAGAAATCTGATTTGAAACTGACTGTTCCAATAAATATTCCGATTAGAACAACCGGAAGAATGATCATTCTGTTAATTCCTTTTTTCATGGCTTATTATTTTTCCCTGAATTTCTCCATAATCCTTATCATGCTCGATTCCAGTTTTTCGTAGTCCATTTCTTCGCGGGAAATGTAGATGAACATGAATGCATGTGAAGAAGATAAATCTTTGGTAACAAGGTACTTATTTTTTCTGAAAACTTCTCGCATGAGACGCTTTATTCTATTCCTCTTAACCGCCGTCCTTACCAGTTTTTTAGGTACGGAAACCCCGGTTTTTAGTTGCGTTTTTTCAGAATTTTTAATCGGGATATATACGAGTTTAATCGGAAAGGACTTAATGCTTTTTCCTTCCATGAAAAGCTGATCAATCAGCTTCCTGCTTTTAAGTTTTTGGGATCTTCCGAAACTTTCGTCCATACCTCAAAAGTAAACATCCTTTTAAATAAAAAAACCCTTTCAGTTAGGAAAGGGTTTTAAAATCATATAATACCAGAACTTAGTTACTGGAATCCTGATCATCGTTCCCGGTATTATCCCAGGTATTGTTTTCCCTGTTGATATCTGCCATTAGCTGAGATTTGTCAATAACTATACTGGATATCTTATCTTTTGAAACGGGAATTTCCAGTTCATAAGTTGGGAATCCCCAGGCCCAGTCATCCTTAACGGTCCATTTAGTTCCTTCTTCAGCAGGTTTTTCCCATCTCATCATTTGTAAAGGGATGTAAAAGCTTTCTTCAGATCCATCGGTATAGGTTACATCAATATCCAGCGGCATTGGCATTAAACCGGATCTTTGCAGTAATACTACAGTATTTTTTTCTTTACCATCAACCGAACCGATTGCATAATCAATAGTGTTGGTAGTTTGAGTCCAGTCCATCAGGTACCAGTCAAGTTCTGCTCCAGAAACTTTTTCAGCAACTCTTATAAAATCATTTGGAGTAGGGTGTTTGAACTTCCAATCATCATAATATCTATTAAGGGTTTTCGCCAGGTTATCCTCTCCTATCACATATCCTAACTGAGCAAGGAATACGGCTCCTTTAGAATAGGCTGAGGCACCGTACAATCCGTTCAGCTCATAACGATCGGCATGAGTGGTTTGTGGTTGTTCCCTACCAGAATTAGCCAGGTAATAATATCCCCTGTAAGAATTACTGTGTGGATTTTCAGATTCCTGATTCATCACTTCATTCATTGCTTTAGACGAGATATAAGAAGTAAATCCTTCATCCATCCACTCGTGTTTGCTTTCGTTGGTAGCCATAAGATGCTGGAACCAGGCATGAGCCATTTCATGGGCTGTAACACCCACAAGGCTTCCAAAGGAACGCTCACCGGTGATAAGTGTAAGCATGGCATATTCCATTCCTCCATCACCACCCTGAACTACTGAGTACTGATCCCATGGATAGGGACCTATATGTTCATTAAAGAATGCAAGTAATTCAGCAGTTTTTGGCTGAAGGTTCTTCCAGTTCTCTTTAATTTCATCATTATCCTTATAAAGGAAATGGAGCACAGTTCCATCTTCAGCAACCAGTTTATCATGGATATATTCCGGGTCTGCTGCCCAGGTAAAATCATGTACTTTTGGAGCCACAAAATGCCAGGTAAGCTTATCTCCCTTTCTTTTCACTTTGTCCCCCTCTTTTTCATATCCATATCCAATTTCCTCCGGATTCTGAAGATATCCGGTACTTCCAAGAATATAGTCTTTATCAATTGTGATCTTTACATCAAAATCTCCCCATACACCGTGAAATTCACGGGCTATGTATGAATCTGCATGCCAGCCTTCAAAATCATATTCGGCTAATTTAGGATACCACTGGCTCATGGAAAGCGCAATTCCTTCAGAACTGTTTCTGCCAGATCTTCTTATCTGTTCAGGCACCTGACCTTCAAACTGCATATTGAAAGTAGTCTTCTCACCCGGTAAGATTGGTTTGGCAAGTTCCACTTCCAGCACGGTGCCTACTTCTTCATATTGAAGGTCTTTACCGTCCTGTGTTAGCGAATTCACCCTTAAATAACCAATTTGATCTGGGCTAAGTTCAGAAATACGGCTAACGATCTCCGGATTTTCAGAGGTCCCTTTATTCATCGTCATTCTGCTGTCCGGATCAGGGACACTTGTTAGTCTCGCATTCATTTCACTTTCCGGCTGGAATGCATTAAAATAAAGGTGATAGAATACGCGGTAAAGGGTATCAGGTGAATTATTGGTATAAGTGAGTTCCTGAGTACCTGTATACCGGAAGTTCTCAACATTCATATCTACATCCATTTTGTAGTCTACATGTTGCTGCCAGTATGAGGTATTATTCTGGGCAAAAAGCCCGGTTGAAATAATTAATAAGCTAAAAAGTATTTTCTTCATTTTATTTGTTTTTTGCGATTTGGTCGGCAAGAATTAATGCGTTGTAAAGATTTGCCATCTTTCCGGAGGTGGACAGATCCCTGAATTTCTGGGTATTATTTCTATCCCCTCCAACAATTACAGAAGCATTTGTAGTAAGTCCGCTATCCATGATGATCTGCTTTACCTGGGCAGCAGAAAGCTGAGGATAGTATCCCCTGATTATTGCAGCTATTCCGGTTACCGCCGGGGCAGCCATGGATGTACCCTGTAGATACTCATATTCGTTATTTGGTGTAGTAGACCAGATCTTGGTTCCGGGAGCAAAAACATCTACATTCAGTTTTCCAAAATTTGAAAAATCAGCTACCAGGCCAGATCCGTACTCATAATTAAGAGCACCAACGGTTAGGAAATTACTGGATACTTCTGTGGAGTTATGAGGATCCTGATCGTTTGGATATACTCTTTTCTCATCTAGATTCAGACCTTCATTTCCTGCCGCATTCACGATAAGAACATCTTTTTCTGCCGCATATTTAATAGCATCTATCACCCATTCCGGATTGGTGGAAAAATACTTACCGAAACTGGTATTGATGACCTTTGCACCATTATCTACCGCATATCTAATGCCTAAAGCGATATCCTTATCATACTCATCTCCATCAGGAACTGCTCTTACTACCAGTATTTTTGCATTATTTGCTACTCCTTTAATTCCAATGTTATTAGAACGATCTGCGGCTATGATACCTGCAACATGTGTACCGTGCTTAATATCCTCCTTTTTTGGATCGGGACCTGAAACTTCATTGTTTCCGTAATCTGTATCTGTGATATCATAAGGATCATCACCGGTTTTAGCTCTTCCATTTAGGTCCATATTAAAGTGAGTATCAATACGCCCGGCATAATATTCTATAGCTTCATCAAGCTCTTTTAGTGCTTCGGGAATATTTTCATTCACATTATACTGGATTTGTGTAAGTATGGATTTATACTGCTGCATTTGCTGGGTTTCAGGTTTGAAATCTGAAAGCTGTTCCTTGGTATAATCCTCGGTTCCCAACTCTGCAGAAACCGCATTATGTGCAGCGGTTAACTGTTCTTTTATTTGAAGATACTGATCCCTTGTTTGAACAGATTCGTTTAATTCCTTTTCATATTCAGCCTTTGCGTCCAGGTAAAGGTTATACTCTTCCCGGTTGGCTGTGCTGATGCTGCTTTCCGGTTTACCTTCATATTTTGGTTTCAGCCGTTTGTAGATACGGGTATATTCCATGTTTTCTTCAATAGCATCACCAAGGAAATTCCAGCCATGAATATCATCCACATAACCATTATTATCATCATCCTTTCCATTACCGGGAATCTCATCTGCATTCGTCCAGATAACATTTTTAAGGTCTTCATGTGCAATATCCACACCGCTATCCACCACCCCAACTATCACAGGAGAAGGCTTGTTATTTTTAATAATTTCAGAATAGGCCTTTTCAACACTCATTCCCGGGATCGTATCCTTTGTGAGGTCTGCTCCACCCCAGCCTTTGAGTTCTGCCTCAGAAAGTTCCGTAACCTTTAAAGGAATGGAATCTATATTCTCTATAGGGGTAGATACTATCTTTGGTGAAGTACTGCTACAGGCTGTTAGTATTCCAGCTGCCAGTATAGATAGAATTGGTCTAAAAAACGGAATTTTCATATTTCAATTAATTAAATACTTCGTTAAACGTATGTGTTTTATTTAGTCTCACTCCTTTTTCAGTGTGTTTAAGGGTAATTATTTCATTATGGGCATCGTGCTCCATGAACAGATAATAATTCTCATCGGCTGCCTTATCCAGAAATTGTTTTTTTTCAGGAAGTGTGAGCAGTGGCCTGGTATCATATCCCATTACATAAGGTAGGGGAATATGTCCTGCCGTAGGAAGCAGATCTGCCATAAACACCAGTTTTTTACCTTTGTAATTGATATGAGGGATCATCTGTTTATCGGTATGACCATCAACAAATAATACGCCAAAGCCCAGTTGTTCATTTTCAGCATAGTATTCGTTCTTTTTCCTTTCCAGGAAATGAAGTTTACCACTTTGTTCCATGGGAATGATATTTTCCTTTAAAAAGGAAGCTTTTTCCCTGTCATTAGGTTGGGTGGCCCATAGCCAGTGCTCATCATTACTCCAGAATCGGGCATTTTTAAAGGCAGGTTCATAACCGGTTCTGTCTTTGTTCCACTGAATACTTCCTCCACAATGGTCAAAATGAAGATGGGTCATAAATACATCCGTGATCTCATCTCTATGAAAACCATATTTTTTTAGGGATTTATCAATACTATGATCGCCCCAGGGATAGTAGTAACTGAAGAATTTCTCACTTTGCTTATCCCCCATTCCCGTGTCGATCAATATCAGTTTATCTCCATCTTCAATAAGCAAACATCTTGCTGCAATATCTATCATGTTATTGGAATCGGCCGGATTGGTCCTGTTCCACAGGCTCTTAGGTACAACGCCAAACATTGCACCTCCATCCAGTTTGAAGTTTCCGGCTTCAACGGGATACAGTGTCATTACGAAATTTTTAAAAATTCCCCTGCAAAATAGAAAATCTTAAAACCATTTCTAATTATTTTCCATTCATTTAACAAGATATTTTAAATTGAAAGCCTTGGCATAATAAGCCTTCAGAATAAAACATTTTTAATATTTTTAGCTTTTATAAGTAAAGTATAGATATATGATTGAATTAGCAGGAATAATAATTTTAGGGATACTTGCTCAATGGCTTGCATGGAGATTAAAGATTCCTGCTATCCTGCCTTTGATCCTTGTAGGCCTGGCCGTAGGCCCTATTTCAACACTCTTTACAGTAGATGGATCTAAACTAATTGAGCCTATTTGGAATGGAAGTTCCGGGCTTTTTCCCGGGGATAGTCTCTTTTATTTTGTTTCCCTGGCGATTGGAATAATCCTTTTTGAAGGAGGATTAACCTTAAGAAAAGGTGAAATTCTTAATGTTGGCCCCGTTATAGTCAAACTTATTACTATAGCGGTTATAGTTACCTTCATTGGAGCAGGTATAGCCGCTCACTTCATCTTTGACCTGAGCTGGCAGATATCTTTTCTTTTTGCTGCACTGGTTATAGTTACGGGACCAACGGTTATTACACCCATACTTCGAAATATCCCATTAAAAAAGGATATTTCGGCAATTCTAAAGTGGGAAGGAATACTTATAGACCCTATTGGAGCGCTGGTTGCCGTATTGATGTTCGAGTTCATCAGCGCGGGTACCGGGACCCAATTTACCACTACTGCATTGATGGAATTTGGAAAGATCGTGCTTTTTGGCTTTACTTTCGGTTTCACTTTCGCCCATGCACTGGCTTTTGCAATAAAAAAGAATGTTATTCCGCATTACCTCTTAAACGTACTTACACTAGCTACGGTGCTTGGGGTGTTTGTGCTTTCCGATCTGTTTGCCCATGAAAGTGGTTTACTTGCTGTTGTGGTAATGGGAATGGTAATGGGAAATATTAACCTTCCCAACCTGAAGGAACTACTGTATTTTAAGGAATCACTGAGTGTACTTTTAATCTCGATTCTTTTCATTTTACTGGCCGCAAATATAAATATTGAAGACCTTTTACTTGTTTATAATGTGAACGCCATTATACTTTTTGCTGCTGTGGTATTCGTTATCCGACCTTTGGGTGTATTTATAAGTAGTATTGGTTCGTCGCTAAGAATAAACGAAAAATTGTTTATAAGCTGGGTAGGTCCACGGGGTATTGTTGCAGCGGGTATCGCCTCCCTGTTCGGGCTGGAACTGGCCAGTCAGGGTGTTGAAGGAGCTGAATATATTACTCCTCTGGTGTTTATGATAGTGCTTGGTACCGTTTTGCTTAATGCCACTACCGCAAGATTCGTGGCACAGCTTGTAGGAGTATTTTTGAAAAATTCTCAGGGAATCCTCATTATTGGGGCATCTACCATTTCAAGACTAATTGCATCTTACCTTAAAAAGAATAACAGGCACGTGGTTCTTGTTGATAGCAACGGTGCCAATATCAGAAAGGCAAAAGAACTGGGACTGGACGCTATTCAGGAAAATGTATATTCAGATGACCTTATCAATAATATTGAATTAAGCGATGTAGGATATCTCATGGCAATGACGGGTAACACTGAAGTAAACCTGAATGCCATAGAAAAATTCCGTAAACATTTTGGCGAAAATGGATCTTTCAGGGTTGTTTCACCAGACGAGATGTATGATCCTGAAAATAATCCCAAGGAAGGCCTGTTCTCGCAAACCGATGATTATATCAAACTTACCAACCTTGCCAGAAAATATCCTTCCATTCATGAAATTCAACTGAATTCTAAAGAGCATTACGAAGGTCTTATAGAGATAAGCAAGACAGATCCTGATATAATTCCTCTATTTGTAAAGAATAATGAAGGAGAATTAAGCATTATTCCTTCTAACAGCATGGATGTAGAGATCGAGGAAGGTTATATGATGGTCTACCTGGGTAAACAAATGGAACCCGGCGATAGTGAGGAAAAAGAGAATATCGAGGAAAATATCAACGCCGATTAATTTTATTCGGCTTCCATTCTGGCGATCAGTTCGTCTGTGATCTCCAGGTTGTGATATACGTTCTGAACGTCATCATCGTCTTCGAACTTCTCAACAAGGTCCAGTATCTTTTTAGCGTCCTCCACAGGCAATTCCAATGTATTCATCGGAATCCTCTGAACCTCTGAGTTCTTAGGTTCTATGTCAAGTTCTTCGAGCTTGGAAGACATAAGGCCAAAATCGGTGAATTCTGTATAAACGGTAATAAATTCCTCGTCCTTTTCGATCTTGGTGGCTCCACCTTCAATAAGCTCCAGTTCAAATTCCTCAAGATCCATTTCGATCTTTTCTTTTTCTATAACAAAGACTCCTTTTTTATCGAAAAGGAATTCAAGGGAGCCGTTCGTACCCAGGCTTCCTCCATTTTTAGAAAATATGGATCTTACTGAAGCTACAGTACGGTTTGTATTATCTGTAGTACATTCAACAAAAATAGCAATACCATTAGGTCCGTATCCCTCAAAAGTGACGGTTTCATAATTGTCTGCATCTGTACCACTGGCCTTTTTTATGGCACGTTCAATGGTATCTTTGGGCATATTCACCCCTTTGGCATTCGAAATGGCGTTCCTAAGAGAAGGATTGGATTCAGGATCCGGACCACCGCCTTCTTTTACTGCAACGGTAATCTCTTTAATAGCTCTCGTAAACTGCTTTGCTCTTTTTTTGTCCTGAGCTCCTTTTCTATGCTTGATATTCGCCCATTTACTATGTCCGGCCATTTTTTAGAATCTAGTTTAATAGTTCGTAGTTCGGAGAAAATTTATTGATTTACAAAGTTAAAAAAGTTGAACAGATGAATAAAATTCAGAATTTTATCCTTTTAAGGAAAAATGGAACAGTTTAATTTTGAAAAATTAGAGGTTTATCAAAAGAATCTGAAATTTGTTGATTTAATCTATGAGGTCACCAAATCCTTTCCCCGGGAAGACGTTTATGGGTTAACTTCCCAATTACGCAGGGCTTCAATTTCGATAGCATTGAACATCGCGGAAGGCTCTGGAGGTAGTAAAAAGGAATTCGGAAGATATTTAATTATAGCCTCAAATTCCTTAAAGGAATGTCTGGTTTGTATAACTATTGCAAAGAGACAAGAATCTATTGATTCCGATATGGAGAAAAAATCAAGAAACTTTCTAACTGAAATATCCAAAATGATATCCGGTTTACGTAGGTATTTAAGACAATAACATCTACGAACTCCGAACTCTAAACTCCAATCTAATCGTTTAGCTTAAGAACCGCCATAAAGGCTTCCTGAGGGATTTCTACATTTCCCACCTGTCGCATACGCTTTTTACCTTTTTTCTGTTTTTCAAGTAGTTTCCGTTTACGAGAGATATCACCTCCGTAACATTTGGCGGTAACATCTTTTCTAAGCGCTTTAACGGTCTCCCTGGCAATGATCTTGGCTCCAATGGCTGCCTGGATAGGAATATCGAATTGCTGCCTGGGGATAAGTTCTTTCAGTTTTTCACACATTTTCTTACCTATGTCGTATGCATTGTCAACATGAAGTAATGCCGACAGGGCATCTACCTTATTAGCGTTAAGAAGCACATCTACTTTTACGAGTTTGGAAACACGCATTCCTATTGGCGAATAATCAAAAGAAGCATAACCACGAGACACGGTTTTTAGCCTGTCGTAGAAGTCGAAAACAATCTCTGCCAGTGGCATATCAAAGGATAATTCCACCCTTTCTGTTGTAAGATAGGTCTGGTTGGTGATCTCACCCCTTTTTTCGATACATAATGACATTACATTCCCCACATAATCAGCTTTTGTAATGATCGTCGCCTTAATATAGGGTTCTTCCACCCTGTTCAAAGTTGAAGGTTCCGGAAGATCGGAAGGGTTATTTACCAGAATAACCTCATCAGGATTCTTATTGGTGTACGCATGATAAGATACGTTAGGAACCGTAGTGATAACGGTCATATCGAATTCACGCTCCAGCCTTTCCTGGATGATCTCCAGGTGAAGCATACCAAGGAATCCACATCTGAAACCAAAGCCCAGGGCTGCAGAACTTTCAGGGGTAAATACTAGAGAAGCATCATTAAGCTGAAGCTTTTCCATCGATGCTCTAAGCTCTTCATAATCTTCGGTATCTACCGGGTAGATTCCCGCGAATACCATGGGTTTTACATCTTCGAAACCTGCCACAGCTTCTGTGGTAGGATTATCTGCTCCGGTGATGGTATCACCAACTTTAACCTCACGGGCATCTTTTATACCAGTGATAAGATAGCCTACATCTCCGGTCTTTATTTCTTTTTTCGGAAGCTGTTTGAGTTTAAGCGTTCCTACTTCGTCAGCATAATAATTCTTATTGGTATTCACGAATTTGATATGCTGTCCTTTCTTTATGGAACCGTTGATTACACGGAAAAATGTCTCTACACCACGGAAAGGATTGTAAACTGAATCAAAAATAAGGGCTCTTAAAGGAGCATCCACTTTTCCGCTTGGTGCCGGAATTCTGTTGATTATTGCATCAAGTATTTCCTTGATCCCAAGACCTGTTTTGGCACTTGCAGGAATAATTTCAGACGGATCACAACCCAAAAGATCCACGATATCATCTGTAACTTCTTCAGGATTGGCACTTGGCAGATCCACCTTGTTCAAAACCGGAATGATCTCAAGGTCATTCTCAAGGGCAAGGTAAAGATTCGAAATGGTTTGTGCCTGAATGCTTTGGGCGGCATCAACTACTAGTAGCGCACCTTCACAGGCAGCAATTGAACGTGAAACTTCATATGAAAAATCAACGTGCCCGGGAGTGTCGATAAGATTCAGAATATATTCTTCGCCTTCGTGGATGTAATCCATTTGAATGGCGTGACTTTTAATAGTGATCCCACGTTCTCTTTCCAAATCCATACTGTCCAGCAACTGCTCCTGTTTTTCTCTTTCAGTAACAGAACCGGTATAATCCAAGAGCCTATCTGCCAGCGTACTTTTTCCGTGGTCTATATGAGCTATAATGCAAAAGTTTCGAATATTCTTCATCTCCAAAATTTGAATCAATTTCCCTGCTCGATTCAGGCGAGTTTAAGAGTACAAATATAGTTTATTTAATACTCTAAAAAAGAAAGATTAGACAAGTTGTACTTAAATCAACTTTTGATAAAAATTTTAATAAAAACTTATATTTATATAAAAAAGTGAATTAAGTGAAGAGTTGTTATGAAAAAGTTTCTTTTTTTTGTAAATAGTATTAATTATTGGAAGTTTACCAAACCTAAATTTACGTCTTTTTGCAATAGCATGAGACTCCAAGTAAAACGAAAAATCTATTATGGCTGCCACATCTAACAACACCAGCAGGTCGATCGTAATTATCGGGATCCTGTTCTTCATTTTCGGCTTTGTAACCTGGCTGAATTCGGTACTCATCCCTTATCTAAAAATCGCCTGTGAACTCAATAATTTTGAGTCTTATCTGGTGGCATTCGCGTTTTATATTTCTTACCTGGTTATGGCAATTCCAAGTTCAAGGGTTTTGAAGCTCACAGGGTTCAAGAACGGAATGTCGGTTGGATTACTGGTGATGGCTGTGGGAACGATCATTTTCATCCCTGCTGCGATGTCCAGGACATATTTCTTATTCCTGCTTGGACTTTTTGTCCAGGGTACCGGACTGGCGATTTTACAAACTGCTGCGAATCCTTATATCACTATTCTTGGGCCAATTGAAAGCGCTGCTAAACGTATTAGCATCATGGGGATTTGTAATAAGGTGGCCGGAGTGATCGCTCCGATAGTTCTGGGTGCTATCGCTTTAAAAGATGCAGATGAACTGGTAGCAAGGCTGGATTCCCTTAGCCTTGCGGAAAAGGCAGAGCAACTCGACGAACTTTCAGGAAGGGTTATAACTCCCTATATTATTATGACCGTTGTATTGATCGGTCTTGCTGTCCTGATCTATTTCTCTGCATTACCGGAAGTTGAAACCGATTCAGAAGATGAAGATCTTGAAGAGATTAATAAAAACAAAACCAGTATTTTCCAGTTCCCGCATTTACTTTTAGGAACACTTGCGCTTTTCCTGTATGTTGGAGTAGAAGTTATTGCTGGCGATACAGTAATTAGTTATGGCGCGGCACAGGGGATCGAATTTGAAACGGCAAAATTCTTTACCAGTCTTACCTTAGGCGCTATGATCGTAGGATATTTAATTGGAATTGTAACGATTCCTAAATACATAAGTCAGCAAAAAGTATTAAAGATATCAGCAATCTTAGGGGTGATCCTGGGGGTTGCGGCTATTTTGACCAACGGCATCGTTTCGGTTTTGTGCATTTCCCTATTAGGACTTGCAAATGCCCTGGTTTGGCCGGCTATCTGGCCACTGGCTATTGAAGGCCTGGGAAGGTTTACCAAAATTGGTTCATCTTTCCTTATCATGGCCATCGCCGGGGGCGCGATATTACCGCTTGGGTATGGGCTCCTGGCCGATAAATTGGATCCAAAAATGGCCTATATCATAGTGATTCCCGCTTATCTATATCTTTGGTATTTTGCGGCGAAAGGTTATAAAGTTCGAAAATGATTTTAAGGATGAAAATTCAAAAAATTTATCTATTTGCGTTATTCCTGATTTTTCAGGGACTGCTAAGGGCTCAGAATTCTGAAATCTCCAAACCAGCAATAATACCGCAACCTGCTGAGGTTAACTGGAAGGGAGGTTCCTTTTTGCTACCCAAAAAAGCAGTTGTTTGTTATAATTCAGGAGCCAAACAATCGGCTTCCTGGCTTCAGAAATTGCTTTCCAATACCTATGTTGAAAGTTATATGATGACAGGTTCAAACTGTTTGGGTTTTTCAATTGAATTGAAAGAAGAACTTCATGAAAGTCTGGGTGAGGAAGGCTATGAACTGAAGATCACTAAAAATACTGTCTCCTTAAAAGCAGCAACCAACGCCGGTCTATTCTATGCCATACAAAGCTTCAGGCAAATGCTGCCTTCTGAGATTGAAAAGAGAAAGATTTCCGATCCAATCAGGCTTCCACAGGTAGAAATAAGAGATTCTCCAAGATTTGGGTGGAGGGGTTCAATGATAGACATTGCCCGCAGCTTTTTTGGTCCGGATTATTTGAAGAAGCATATAGACAGGATGGCTTTTTACAAGCTCAATAAATTGCATCTGCATCTTACAGATGACCAGGGTTGGAGGATTGAAATGAAAAGCAAACCTAAGCTTACCGAATTAGGTGCAAAAAGTGCAGTAAAGAATGGGCGTTCCGGCTACCTTACCCAGGAAGAATATAAAGAGCTGCAGGCGTATGCCAGGGCCCGAAACATTACAATAATACCGGAAATCGATATGCCGGGGCACATTTATGCTGCCCTCATGGCTTATCCGGAATTGAACTGTGAAGAATTCTCTAACCTGGAACCTAGAATGGCTACACCGCCTCAACTTTTTCATGAATATAAAGTAGGCTGGAGTAAGTTATGCCTGGAGAAGCCGGAGATTTACGATTTTGTCTCTGAAATTATCGGGGAACTTTCAGAGATCACAACGGGTGAATATATTCATATTGGAGGGGATGAGATCGATGATGAGCGATATAAGGAGTTTGTGGTGAAAGCCGATTCTATTGTGCGTGCGAACGGAAAGACCACAATAGGCTGGGAGGAAGTTACCCAGGCACCGGTGAATCTTGATTTTATAAGTCAGCGATGGAACGGTAAAACAGAGAATGTGGTGGATGTTCGAATCATCGAATCGATTTGTACCAATTTTTACTTTGACCATGCCAATGTACCAGGACAGGAAAACACCAATAACTGGTGTCAGGAAAGAGGAGTATCTCTTGAAGACGCATATAACTTTGACAGTAAGAATGCTAATGTTATAGGAGTGGAAGCCCCCGTATGGACGGAATTGGTCACCTCAGATGATAAAGCTGATAATAGATTATGGCCAAGGACCATTGCCACAGCAGAAGTTGGATGGACTGTTCAACAAAGCAAGGATTTCGCTAATTTTAAGCAAAGGCTGGGGCTGCATGGAGCCCGATTGGATTATATGGATGTCAACTTTTTCCAGAGTCCGGATATCAATTGGAATACAGATAGGGGAGAAGGTGTGTTTTCGGGATTTATGCCAGGTACTGAATAATTAGAATTAAAAATGAAAGATAAAAAACCAGATACTGAAAAGCCATCGAAATATGACCATCTTGAAAAGATGAGTATTTCAGAACTGCTTTTGAATATCAATAATGAAGATAAAACCGTACCTCAAAAAATAGAGGAGGTGCTGCCGAATATTGAAAGCCTTATTGAGGTGATCGTAGCAAAAATGAAGCAGGGAGGCAGACTATTTTATATTGGAGCAGGCACAAGTGGCCGCCTGGGAGTTTTGGATGCTTCTGAATGTCCGCCAACTTACGGGGTTAGTGATAATATGGTTATAGGGCTTATCGCCGGGGGTGATTATGCCCTTCGGAAAGCAGTGGAAAATGCCGAAGACGATACTGAACAGGCCTGGAAAGACCTCCAGGAGTATGATATAGAAAAGAATGATGTACTGGTGGGAATCGCAGCTTCCGGAACAACTCCTTATGTAATTGGCGGAATAAAGGATGCCCGAAAAAATGGAATTACCACAGGCTGTATCACCTGTAGTTCTGATAGTCCTTTAGCCCGGGCTTCTGAATATCCAATAGAAGTGGT
>JAWWBH010000026.1:0-19618 GCA_033721075.1 Christiangramia sp. | reverse complement strand
TAAAAACATCAGGCTCTTCTTTTATTTCGAGGCGATGTTGGTCAGGATATAACAGCTCCAGTCTACGTCGCACATTTTCAATGCCTGTTCCGTTTCGTTCTTCGCGAGCCAAATTCGTTTTCCTGCCATTCATAAGTTTTATGGAGAAAGTGTCGTGGTCCAGTTCTGCTTTTATATTGATCCAGGGTTTGTTGATCATTTTACTGGCGCCATGTTTGAAACAGTTTTCCACCAAGGGGAGTAAAAGCAGGGGAGCAATGATTCTGTCCTTAGCATTCTTCGGAAAGGAATAGTGCAGATCGAGCTTCTGGTCATATCTTATCTTTTCCAGGTTGAGGTAATCCACCAGCAACTGCAGTTCATTTTCCAGGGGAACCCAGTCCTTTTTACCCTCATCTAAAATGTAACGAAGTATATTAGAAAGTTCCATGATCATTTTCGCGCTTTTAGGTGATTCTTCCTGTGCCTGCGAATAAATATTATTCAGGGTATTGAACATGAAGTGAGGCTGTACCTGGGCCATGAGCAGTCGCAATTGAGCCTCAGAGTTTTCCTGTTGTAACTGCTGGTTGCGCAGGGATTTTAAATAATAATGTTTGAACATTTTAAAACTCGAGGCCAAAGCTACTGCGGTAAGCAGGCCCAGTATGCTACCCAGATAGGCCATGAATATCTTTTGAGGCAAGGTGCTGGTTGTTAAAAAGAGGTCGGCATTGGGGATCCATGGCATTTTTGACCACGGGACGAATATCAGAATAAAGGCATTAACCGTGATACCAACCATATAAAAGATACAGAACCAGAAAAAGGCAAGCCCGTATTTTTGCTTAAAAACAAAACGTGGGAGTATAAAATACAGAGCGGGATAAACAATAAATGTCTGCGGAAAAAGGAAAAAGAAAGTTTCAACTACAGTTTTCCAAAAATCGGGAAATCTACCGGTTGTCTGGTATACCATAGGATTAAAATAGCGGGTAATTGTAAAATAACCGCCCCATAACAGCCAGAAAAACAAGTGTCTCCAGAGACGATAGCTTTTCTTATCAGATAATATAAATTCCCTTACTGACATCCATGCCAATATTTCTATTTCAAATTTATCGATATAATAAACAGGATAGAATCTTTCGCTACATAAAGGGACTATTCCAGGATAGACATAAGCAAAACCACGACAAAAAATTCCGATCTACCTTTTTGATGTCTCTATCGACCCTGGTTCACCTTCTGTCGACTAAGAAATTTTCCCACGCTCTTAAAGATTAAATTTAGTGATATTTTACGATGTAACAACCTGAAAACCAGCAGATGATATTGAAATTAATACCTGGCGAAATTCCCCCTAGAAACTGTTGATTTTGTTGGTCCTATTTGCAAACATCAGCAATATAAGGTGACATATAGTTCTAATTCTCAATCAAAAAACTGAACAGAAAATTTTATTAAGATGAAAACAATTATCAATTACTTAGTATGCCTTGCAGGTTCTTTAATTTTTATGAACTGCTCAGGTGATGATGGAGTTTCTGGTACTGTAATCCCAAATCCGAATTCAGAGGATATCGATTTACCAGTCCAGGAAACACCCGTTAATGAAAATGCCATTAAAATAAAGGGATTCCCCAGGTTCATCAAAAAATATCAGTATGGTAGCCTTGAATACTGGGCGCAGTATTATTACAACACAGACGGGAATGTAATCCAGGTCATTTATGGTTATTCGGAGAACGATGGAGGAACACACTCCGATAACTACGAGTATAATGATGAGGGAAAACTGATAAATCTGCATGGATATGATGTTTATCACTTCTACTGGGATAATGAAAGAATCGTTGCCGCAGATAAGTATAATTCCATGTGGTTCGGGCATTCCAGGATACTTTATGAGTACAACACAGAAGGCCATTTAATTCAAAAGACAGAGAATTACCTCGACTTTCAATTTAGTGATAGAACCACTTACTCCTATTTTGAGGATGGCAATTTGAAGACGATCGAACAATCCTATAAGGATGTCGACACTGATGATTTTGAAGCGGCTTTTGTAACAACTATTAACGGATATACTGAGGATCAAAATTTGTTCCCGGAATTAACTATCATTCCCGGCCAAAGAGTACAATTTCAGTTTCCAACCTCCATTGATTTTAAACATGTTTTGTCATCAGATAGCGACAGACTCGAAAACTACCGGTATGAATATGATGCTGAAGGAAGGGTTATCGAGAAGATATCTGGCTATAGTAAAGTCATATATCAATACTATTAAAACCTGTAAAATCGATGAAATCCTGAACTCTGGATTTCTCCCTGATGCCCGCGGCAAAATCAAGGGCTTAGCTCTAAAATGACAGTTGATAACTGAGGTGTACCCACAATAACGAAATCAAATGAAAACCAAATGGGTGGCAACCCTGAATGCACGAAAATTTAAATTTATGTCCCGATTTCCAAAAAATTGGAGCGTACTAATTTTATTGGGAATGTGCTTGCTGGTCTTTTCCTGTTCTGAAAGTGATGATTTAGATATTACTGGTGAGGATCCCGGTATTGGTAAGGAATTACCTGTTACTGATGATTCAACCTCTGATGATGAAACACCCACAGATGATGGCTCTTCCACTGATGATGAAAATTCTGCAGATGATGATCCTTCAACAGATGATGGAACTTCTGTTGATGATGACTCAACGACTGATGATGAAACACCAATTGAAGATGAAACCTCCACTAACCCTGATTCATCTATTATTTATACTGATATTAAACCGGATTTTGTAGTGGAAAATATAATTGATTCCTATGATCTGGATCTAAACAATGATAAAATAGCTGATTTTATTATAAGTAATCGTCTTTATGAAAACTGGGATTGGTTAGGGATAACCGCAATTAGACATGATGGTATTATTTCCGTTGAGCCATGGTATACTCACGCAGTTCCCATAGAAAGGGATAGCGAGATTTTCTATCCTGTCAACCCCAATACAGGTCAGCATTATGCCAGGGCAGGCATTATTGCCATAGAAGCTTGTTTCGTAAATGAAGAAGGACTTGGATGTTCTTATGACTGGGCGGGTAAAAACGATAAGTATCTTGGCCTGCAGATTAAAATAGACGGGCAAATGCATTATGGATGGTTGCGAATGGAAGTTGCAAACGTTGGGGAATGGGTCATTAAGGATTATGCTTTTAATTCAATACCGAATATGCCTATACTTGCCGGGCAAATGGAATAGGATGCAGAAAAGCTCCTCCCGGGAAAGTATGTGGAGCTTCAAGACCATAAAAAAGCAGGTTCACAGGATCTGTCTCAGGAAATCTTTTCATTCTAAATTATCACTGTTAAATAGGCCAGGGATCCTGTATTCCTGGCTTTTAACTTGCTGGTTTTAAGTTAAAAACTTACTAAGGAAAATTTTTTAATACCAAAAAAGACATAAATTTATTCTATCCCCCTAGATCTTTATCAGAGTTAATTATGTCCTGAGAGCATGTTGTCATTGAAACATGACCACAAAAGGAACACTATATCTTGTAATATGGTTTTTGTAAATCATTTATTATGAAAATAACGGCTATTGTTTTCCTTTCGTGTTTATTATTAATACAGTCTGTTTCAGCCCAAAATGAAAATGAACAAAAACAAACCGATACTCTGCCGGAAGTAGTGGTAACATCACTTATCAAGCCGGAAAAAATAACCCGTGCGCCTGCTTCCATACGAGTATTATCAGCAAAGGATATTGATCTCTTTGCAGGCTCCAACACGGGAGAACTGATCTCCACACTTCAGGGTGTGGAGTTTACGCGTTATGGCGTGGATGGCATTACTTTTAATGCCAGGGGACTCAACAGTGCTTTTAACAACAAAATACTCCAGATTGTAGACGGCCGCGTTAGTACCACTGCGTTAAGCGGCGGATTGCCTGTTTTCAACAAAGGCACTACCATAAAGGATGATATTAAGCAAATAGAAATAGTAACCGGACCGCAATCGGCATTATATGGGCCCAATGCGCACAATGGGGTAGTGAATATTATAACAAAGGATCCACGTCTTTATCCAGGAACTATGGTATCCCTTAGCGCGGGGAATCAATATCAGTTTAGTGGCAGAATAAGGCATGCCCGGATAATCAATGAGCACTGGGCATGGAAAGTCACGGGGGAATATGCCACGGGAAAAGAATTCCATTTTATTGATAGTGTATATATAGCCCCTTCCAATAAAGGCATCCCGGAACATAATGTGGATTTTGATTTTCGTCACCTTCGTGGTGAAGCTCATATATACCACAGCATTGACTCTACTTCTGAAATTGTTGTTTCAGGCGGAGCCAGCAGCAATGATTTTTTGCTGGTTACCACCAGCGGGCGCAATCAAATGAAAGGACTGGGTTACAGTTTTCTTCAGGCCAGGTACAGGAGCACACATTTCTATGCGAATGTCTATAATACCTGGGGGACTCTTGGAGACAGCTATGACATTTCTGCTTATACCCGGGCTTTCTGGCTTAGGACACAACCCGGGCCATTATATTTACCACCCGATCAAGCAGAAAAGGTGGCTCAGGATGACACAGGCTTCAAGGAGGATAGCAGGAGGTTTAATACAGACCTTCAATACCATACCAATTTTTCAGAGGCGGGATTATTTCTGGTGGCAGGCCTGGACTTTGAAAATGCGCAACCCAACACAAATGGTGGGAATACCCTGGTAGGAGAAGCAGGTGATATCTCGGTATCCCAAATAGGTGCGGTTCTGCAACTCGAAAAGAAGCTTCTTTACGACTTGCGTCTTATTGGCGCCATGAGATTTGATAAAAATGATAACTTCAATGATCTGTTGGCGCCAAAGTTCACTTTGATAAAAAACCTTGGTTCTGGTAATATCCGGCTTGGTTGGGCTAAGGCTTATGCATTGCCATCCATACAGAATCAATATGCCAGTATCCGGGATTTCTTTTTTGGGAATGGTGGAAGCGGGATTTCATACATACCAAATAACACACTGGTTTATGACCCCGGAGTCGTACTCACCACTCAGCCATTAAAGCCTGAAGAAGTAAAGGCATGGGAATTTGGCATTAAAGGGAAGCCTTTCCGAAAAATATGGGTAGATGCCAATGCCTATTATGGTACGAGCAGGAATTTTATCACGCCCGCATTACCGGTAGGAGGCAGAGCCCTTTCCGTAAATGGGATCGAAGTGGACCACAACCCGAATTTTGCCGGTACTGTAAGCAATGATACCCTGCAGGGAGCCACCTTTCTTACTTTTTTCAACTATGGAAAAGCCAGGGTTTATGGTTTGGATGTTGGTGTGAATTACTTTATTGCGCCATCTGTGCAGCTGGATCTAAAATATTCCTGGCTCAATGCCGAATTCGAGGAGAATGATGCGAATAGGGACGGGCAAATAACCCAGGATGAAAAAAGCATCAACGCCCCGAATCACAGGGGTATTGTAATCTTAAAGCTGGAAGACCTGTTAAAGGATCGTCTCGCCCTGTCTTTGGGCACCAGGATAGTGCAGAAATATGATTTTTACAGCGGGAACCAGGTGGGAAGTGAAACTGGTGCCGGTACCAGAACCCCTCCAAAAAATTTCAATTATGGCCCGCTGGGAGGTTTTACTACCTTCAATTTTGGAGCTGAATACCGCTGGAACAAGAATGTGGTGTTCAATTTTAATATGACAAATATCTTCGATACACGGCAGATTGAATTTGTAGGTTCGCCGTCAATAGGAAGACTTGCCATGGCAAGTATAAAAGTAATAGATTGAAATCTATCAAATAATATAAGTAACTTCATAAACAAATCAAAAGCCTTATAGTTGGAAGGATGCGTCTTTATTTTATGATCCTGGTGTAAATAACTCTTAATAATTAGCATAAAGTCCGAAGCCGCTATAAAATGCTAAACTTAAATGTTTAACCGATGGTTTCACAAATCCAAGAAAAACGAAGCATGAGAAAAGTGATTGCAGCGATGAATATGACACTTGACGGGTTTTGCGATCATACCGCAATAGATCCTGATGAAGAAATACATCAGCATTATGCTGACCTGTTAAGTAAGGCCGGCACCCTACTATATGGCAGGAAAACCTATCAGCTTATGGAATTCTGGCGAGACCTGGTAGAGACTCCTTCAGGGGATAGATCCATGGATGACTTTGCCGTTGTAATGGACAGGACACCGAAGATCGTTTTTTCCCATAGCCTTAAAAGGTTAGACTGGAAAAGCGCGGTACTGGCCAATCGTGACCTGGAGGAATCGGTTTTAGAACTCAGGCAGCAACCGGGTAAGGATATTTTAGTTGGCAGCCGTAGTTTGATTATTCAGTTAATGCAACTTAAGATGATAGATGAATTGCAGCTATGTGTTCATCCTGTTATAGCGGGAAGCGGTTTGCCGTTATTTGAAAACCTGAAAGAGTGGTTTATTCTTAAACTGAGAAAAACAAAGACTTTCAGTGGAGGTGCAGTGGTTCTTTACTATGAACCGGAAAATTAAAAGGATGTCCTTTAACATAGGTTATGCTAATCATGGCCTCTGTCAAGGATAATAAGTAACTTGTTAGGACTTAATCATTAGAACTTTTCCCCAATCTTCCCCTATTTATCTTAACAGGGCGTGGCAACCCTTTCAGGTTTAAAGGATGAAAAGGATAGCAATAAAATTTCTAAGCTTAGGTGGAGTGGCAGGCTCAGTTCTGTTCACCACTATTACCATTATAAGTGCATCCCTGCATTCAGATTACGATCATTTGAATAATTTTATCAGTGAACTTGGTGCTACCGGCTCCTCTACCGAATGGATAATGAACTATCTAGGTTTTATACCTTCAGGTATATGCTTTGTCCTTTTCGCACTCGCCCTTCTTATAGTGGTATCTAAAAGCTGGATATCCAGGATTGGATCTGTACTGTTCATGGTCTTCGGTATTGGGATGACCCTGGCAGGTATCTTCTCCTGCGATCCCGGTTGTCCGCCTGTTGGGTCGATAGAATCGGGTATACATGACGGGGTTTCGGCCATAGCTTTTATGTCGGCAATCCTGGGAACCATTTTACCGGGGTTTTCCTTTAAAAAGAGTAAGGAATTCCAAAATATTTGGCTTTACTCCATTATAACCGGTCTTTTTGCCCTCATATTTATGCTGGTTATGATCTCTACTTTCGAATCTAAGAACCTTACCGGATTATGGCAAAGGCTTTACCTGTTAACCATCTTCCTGTGGACCGTTATTACAGGGCTTAAGATCCATAAAAACTATGCTGCCAGTATAGCTGTAAATAACTCATGATTTTGATAATAAGAACCCTATTTGCAGATTAAGGCAATTACAACCTTAAAGAAACTGCTCATCAGAGTTAGGCTGCCTAATTATGTGGTAGCATATTAAGCCTTTTCCCTAAAAATGGAATATGTAGCTATTTTTCTATTGCTTTCAGTCAGGAATATTTTTTATGTTATGGGTCTACATTTCTTTTAAATAAATTTTCTGTAAATTACTGGGGAGACTTCTACCCTCAAGCATTTGAAAATTTAAATCCTGTAAATTCCTACTCTTTATGATAAGACCATTTTTAATAAGCATCCTTTTATTAACTCCAATACTGGGATTCTCACAACAGAACGACAGCCTGGCAGAACCTATTATTCCTGCGGAAAAGATTGAGCTCTTAAAGAATATCAATATCACCTTCGATATGCGTATGGATTTCCAGGCATATACCTTCAGGGGTGGAGATAACTATTACAACGGGATACAATTTGAAAATGGTTTTACGGCCCTTGGGATTTCAGGGAAAGTACATGAAAAGGTTGATTTTCAGTTCAGGAACCGCTTTAATAAAAATAGTGATGTACAAACCCTGGACCGTCTAAGCAGCAATATAGAGCTGGCCTATATCGATATTAAAGTAAGTCCGTCGTTTGATCTCCTGCTAGGAAAGATGAATGCGTTCTATGGCGGTTTTGAATATGAGTTCAGTGGCCTGGATGTTCTGGAGTATAATGATATCTATGGTAATGCCCTCGCCTTTGTTACCGGGGCTGGAATTACGTATAAGGCTTCAGATAGGAACAAGTTCGGGTTGCAGGTTTTAAATTCGCGTACACAGCATTATGATGACCTTTATGGCGATGTGGTTGCTGAAAATATCCAGGAACCTGACTGGCCCGTAGCCTTTGTGGGAAACTGGCGTGGAAACTTTTTTGACGGCAAACTACAAACCATTTATAGTCTAAGCCATTCTTATGAAGTAAGAAAGAGGGGAACCACCTTTTTAACGCTGGGCCATAAATACCAGAACCAGGATCTTAGCATTATGTATGACTTCCATTATAGTTATGAAGAGGTGGATACCAAGGGGATCGTCACCAATCTGTTCAGTGAGGAACAGGTGGCCGAGGATGTGATGTATATTGAGAACTGGATGAGGGCCGAATACAGGTTCAGCCCGAAAATCAAAGCTTTGCTAACCCTTATGACAAGCAGTGCTTATGATAATATCACAACCAGTAAGGAGTACCTGAGAACGAGCTATGGAATGATCCCTACTATCTATTACAGTCCGTTTAAAAAAATTGACCTCAGGTTTTACCTGGCTTATATAGGCCGTTATTATGATTATTCAGATTATGCGATAAACGAACTGGGTGCGTCCAGTTACAATAAAAATGAATTCAGGCTTGGTTTTATTGCGCCGCTGTTGTTATTGTAGGATTGAAACTGAAAAAAACCAGGGTCACGCTAACTAACAGGTCTGCTGGTTCAAGAAGCCGGGTCATTCACGTATAAGGCGGTCTTTCAATGAAAATAATTAACTTCATCAGCAATTCAGTTATAAACCGGCATCACTGCACTTGCGCTAAATTATGAGGAAGATCCAGCCAAAAATAATATTTCTGCTACTTCTGTTCTTTTTTATTAATGGATATAGCCAGCAAATCGAATTCTTTAATGCCGATGGTTTCTTATCAATAGGAACCTAATCAAACAGGACGGCCTCGATAACATTATTTGATGTGGACCAGGATGGAGACCTTGACGCCCTGGTAGCCAAAGGGAGGACTGGGCTGAACAGAATTTTATAGGAATCATTGAATTTGGCAAAAAGGATAATGAAACCCGGTCCATTGATATTGGAGATTTTGACAAAGACGGATTTTTAGATATAGTTGCCGGGAACCAGGGTCCAAAAAATCCCATTTATTTTTGGAATAAGGAATTGAAAATTCAGAGAACCCCGGAGTTTTCAGAAGAGCGAATAACAACTTCCATAAAGATAGTAAACCTTAATGGATGGGCTCCTCGATTTTGTTGAAGGATATTTAGGTGCCTGGAACTTATAATACAGGACTCTGCTGAAATAACCTGAACGGACTTTTAAAAATCGAATAATTTCAGGAATAAAACTTTAGGTTCATTTCTGCGGCCCGGCAGGCTGTGGATTCCTTCCACCTCCATTTCGTTTAAAGACATTAGCTTCAATTGATCATGGTGTTGTGGTTCTTGCGGAATTTAGCGCTAACTTGATTCATCAAATTTTGTAATTATGAAAAGAGAACTAATTTCAAACGCTAATCCTTTAGAAGATATAATTGGTTTTAGCCGAGCTGTAAAAGTTGGCCCATTTATAAGCCTCGGAGGTACCGCACCTGTAGATGAAAATGGAAAGACCGTGGGGATTGGGGATGTTAAGGCTCAGACCAGGAAGTGTATTGAAATCATTAAAGCTGCTCTTGAACAGGCCGGAGCAGGATTGGAAGATGTAGTAAGGACCAGGATCATTTTAACTAATATTGATGACTGGAAAAGCGTTGTAGAGGTGCGCTCGCATTATTTCAAAAAAATAAAACCTGTTGATACGATAATGCAGGTTAGCAGGTTTGTAAACCCTGAGTGGTTAATTGAAATTGAGGCAGACGCAATTATTAGTGAAAAGTAATGAATAATTAGATAGCTCCCTTTGACACCAAAACCTAGGCATACCTGCCTTAACAATTTCAGAAATTGGGCGGCAAGACTTAAAAAAGAGTTGAAAGCACTCAGGATTGCCCTCGCTGATGATCTGGTCCCATGGTATGTAAAGACACTTATCATAATAACAGTTGCTTATGCCTTAAGCCCTGTAGACCTGATCCCAGACTTTATTCCCATCCTTGGGCTGCTTGATGACATTATCATCGTTCCGGTACTTATTTATTTAACCGTTAGGCTAATCCCTGCCGGGACTATGGAACATTGCCGGAAGCAAGCCGAGATAAGACAGCTTGGCAAAAGGAAAAACTGGATCGCGGGCGGAATTATAATTCTTCTATGGTTGGCAATTGCAGTTTGGGTGTGGATGTGGTGGATCAAAGTATGATATTAGTTAATGCCCACAAGGTCTATAATAAGCATCCTTTTGCCTGTTAGAAAAGGCTGACTTTTCTAAAAAAATCAGGCCTCGGGATCTCCCTGAATTTTGACAGGGCTTTTTCCGGAGCTCATTTTATAAGTCTGGGAGAAGAAAAGTAAACATTTCCCGATTTTACCAATCTCAGGTTTTCAGAAGACGGGAAAACTGTGATCCTGGAATGGAACCTGGATAATGAGAAAGATTATGAATTCCTTCTTATTTGGATATCCCAGACATCCGAGACGGCCACAGTAGCGAAAGATCACGCCAATATAGCTCCCCCCATTATGCCCGGGAGCGGCGAATGTTTTTCCGCATAATATGTAAAAGAAATCATCACGCAGCAGATTTATCAAAAACTGCGTGATGGTTTTTTATTTGAATGTATTTGCAGGGTTTCTATACAGTTTTAATTATTTGCCCTGCTTTCATTCTTTTCATATAGTCTGGCCAAACAAAAAGCGCTAATCGCCATTACCAGGTCCCTTACGGCCACATCTATATAGCTCCAGCTAAATATTAAGCTTAATGCAATAACTGCCAGCCATGCCGAAACTACGTATGCACCTATCTTTGTATGGGTAAGGACTAGAATACCTGCCAGGATTTCAATGACGCCAACGATCATCATGAATGTAGATGGCTCAAAAGGAAGTATCTCAGCAAAGCCATCTGAAATATACTGGCTCCAGTTGGTTAAGATGTTCGCAAATTTGTCCAGTCCCGCTACTATTGGTACGAGTCCAAAGCTGTACTTTAATACATTTTTTACAAGTTGCACGTTAGAATCCATAATTCTGAATTTTTGTTTAAATATTTGTTATACCCATTTGATAGCCGGGATTAAAAAAGGATACAAAATTTTGTAACCTTTTTCAGAGTTTCCACATCTAAAGGGCAAACAGGCATTATTATGGAAGCTATTAATATCAGTGATTTTAAAAATCATAGGATTACGGAGACAGAAGTTATTAATCGGGTACTGGATGGCGAAAAGGAACTTTATGAGATTTTGGTAAGGCGCAATAACCAGAAACTCTATCGTGTTATCCGCAGCTATATAAAGGACGAGGCCGAAACAGAAGATGTGATGCAAAACACCTATATAAAGGCATATACCAGGCTGTATCAGTTTAATTTTGAGGCTTCATTTTCTACCTGGCTCATCCGCATAGGAATTAATGAGTCTTTAGCAGAACTTAAAAAGAGATCCAAAATTCTTAAACCTAATAGGTATAGTAAGACTAATAATGATGATCTCATTTTTGAAATTCCGGACAGAATTCAGTTAAATCCGCAGGAAAAAATGGTGAGAATGGAAACAAAGCAACTTCTGGAGAATGCAATCGATCAGCTGGATATCAAGTATAGAACTGTCTATATGATGAAGGAGGTGGAAGAAATGAGCTTAAGGGAGATTTCTCAAGCCCTTGATATAAGCCTGGCGAATGTGAAGATTCGCTTACATCGCTCTAAGGAAATGCTGAAAGAAACACTGTATCGCCTAACCAATGATACAGAGGTATTTGAATTTGGTTTTAGCAGGTGCGACAGAACAACCGAAAATGTTATGAGAAGGATATAAACAGGATCCTATCCCATTCCTGGCAGGCGATATATCTGCCGCTTTTAAGTTAACCTGGAGTCTGGTTACACCAGGCGGGGTGATCTTTTCAAAAAACAGATCTTCTGTGCCGTAAAGATTTATAATTCAGAAAGTTGATATCGTTTCCTGAAAAAATTATTAACTTCAAAGGGGGCTTAAGCTTCTTTTAAAATACCGGGTATTTTATAAACCATCTGAGTAATTAATTTAAATACTTTTATGATGAAAAAAGGTATGATAAAAGTAAGCGTACTATACCCTAATGGGGAAGGTAAATCATTTGATATGGATTATTACTGCAATAAACATGTACCGATGGTTGCTAAATTATTAGGAGATTCCGTCAAGGCTGCAAGTGTTGAAAAAGGCCTTGCAGGTGGAGCGCCAGGCTCAACGGCTGCATTTGCTGCTATGGGAAACCTGTACTTTAATTCGATGGAAGAATTTGGAAATTCCTTTGGACCGAACGCTGACCGGATAATGGCCGATCTTCCGAATTTCACAAATATTGAACCCACGGTTCAGATTAGTGAAGTTATGATTTAACCTTCACAAATTAAGGGAATAGCGATTAATAAATGATCCGGCTTAAAACCATTTGCCTGTTACGGTCATTAGCCGAAGTTGCATATATCTATATGCCTTGTTTGTGCTATTTCTAGAAGAAAATTTGGTATCTTTAATATAGTCTCGCCACCAACCGCCTGGATCCCACCTTCTTTAGAGCTATTTTTTCCAAATCAGTTGTGATTAATAGCTGCCATGCTGTAAGTATTATTTTGAAGAATTAAACGGGGAAACCGAAAACCGATTAGAGTAGGCATCAATAAAAAATGATACCATGAGGAAATCAGCATTTTATTTAGCACTGGCCGTGGCCGTAGTAATTAACTTTTCACTTTCTTCTTGTAATGACAGGGCAGAAAAAAATAAAGAAGATGAGAAAATGGAAGCGTCCACTCCCAAAGACACATTTGATCTGAAAACGGCAAAAAAAGAGATTATAGATGCCAATACCGAATATTCGAGATTATATGCAGCCAAAGATTCAGTAGGCCTGGCAAAATTATACACTGAGGATGCCAAATTCATGATGAACGGTTCTCCGGCAATCAAGGGAAGGAAAAATATTCAATCGACAATGGCCGGCATTATGAACTCTGGTATCGCAAGGGTTGACTTGAGGACCATAGATGTTTGGGGCTCAGAAGGCCTTGTCACTGAAGAAGGAGAAGTTAGTTTATATAAAGATGGGGTTGAGGTAGACCGGGGGAAATATTTAGTTCTCTGGAAAAAAGAGGATGGTAAATGGCATTTGTTCAGAGATATTTTCAATTCAAATATGTCGCCTCAATAATAGTTCTGCGAGTAAGAGATATAGGGAAATAAGGCTTTTTTCTGAAAAGCTCGCCTTTTTATTTGAGATCCTCAGGTCAAACAGGACTGGTCTTTAAATATTAAAATTGATATGAGCCCGGCAGGGATTAAGATGGCCATATCCAGAAACCCGGCATGGATTTCATCGGCAGTAACAGCCCTGGTTTCATTTATCCTTCCATTTATATACGTTGGAATCATATCTCTTATTGGGATGCTCATTGGTATCTCAAATGAGGCTTTGGGAAACTTTTTAGCCTATCTGTTCACATGGATTAGTGTTGCGATAATGTGTTTTTTAATTTGCAGGTCTCATCCTGAAAGCCTGTGGTATACCCCGGTTATTTGTAACGCCGGTACGCTCCTCGCCGGGGGAGGTAATTATTTTGGTGGTCATCCCGAGCTAAGTTTGCCATTCGCAATAGGATGGATTCTTTCAATAATTGCTGCGGTTTTGGGAACATTTAAGGCAAATGGCGACATTCCAAAAAGTTCCGTGAATTAGCCTGAAGTTGGTAAAAACAAATATAAATCTTCAAAAAAGACCTTCCTGGATATGAGCTCCTGAATTTTAAAAATTTTAATTAACTTAAATGCCTTAACCCGGTCTTAGGTTCGCAAGTTCGTATCCCTGCTTTGGTAATTTGCTACACAGACCCTTGTAGCAAAAATTAATGAATACCATTACACAGTTAAACCGGCTTTCAAAAAAGGCACCAAAAAAGCTTAGGATAATTAGCCTTTATAACCTTTTAAGTTTTTGGGTCACTTCCATATTAAGCATTATTCTAATCTTTATTTTTCTATGGGTGCTGCCGGCTGAAGAACTAACTTTTATTGTTTTGGCGCTGGTGATCCTGGTGCCCGCGGTGTTAATTGGGATTAGCTTTTTAATGCTGCATGTAAACCTGAAACTTTTAGAAGGCTCTAAAAATGCCTATTGGATCCTGCTTGTACTCTTTGCGGTCCAGTGCATTGGAATTGAAATTCCCGGCTGGAATTTCAACTTTCAATTTGGACTTCCCATAAGTTTCAGTTTTAGCAGTGGTGGTTTTCTATTCAAAATAAATGTTATAGCCATAATTTTCACGACCTATCTAATTAGTTTTCAGAAGGATTTTCCGGAATTGCTGGAAGATTTGAAACTGAATAGCAGAAACGCCTGATTTTTATGAAAACAGAAACTTTACACGCACTTAGATCAGGAAGACTGCTTCTTAGAAAACCACGGTTATCAGACTGGAAGGTTATTTCCCATTTGCGATCAGACAGGGATTTAAACCAATTTGTTCAGAGGCCAAATGCCGATACAAGGGAAAAGGCTGTGAATTTCATAAAGAGCACCAATTTAAAAATTGAAAATAATGACGTGCTTTACTGGGCCATTTCCTTATCAGATACTGAGGAAATGATAGGATCTATTTGCCTTTGGAACTTTTCGGAAGATAGGAAGACAGCAGAGGTAGGTTACGATCTGAAGGCAGAATTCCACAAAAAGGGGATAATGGATGAGGCCTTAAAAATGGTTCTTAATTACGGAATTAAGGAATTGGGGATCCGGATGATCGAAGCCTTTACGCAGCGGGATAATATTGCTTCCGTGAGACTGCTGGAGAGAAATTCTTTCAGCTTAAATGAAAAAAGGAAGGATCCTGAAAATGATAAAAATTTGATTTATGAGAAAAAAACGGAAGACTTTCCTTGCTAATGGAATTAGAGGGAAACTAAATATACCGTAGGAGCGGTGAATTAGATATGTAAATAATTAAATAGTGGAAATAAAGAAACACATTCAAAAAAGGATCAAAATTTTTATAACGATCCTTCTGGGGCTTTTGGGCGTTTTTTTGATCAAATTCCTTTTTACGATAGACGGGAGAGAGATCCTGGAGTTTGCAGCTTCAGCATCGGTCCTGCTCATTGCAGGCTTTGTTTATTTGCTTTTAGAATTACTGATCCTGAAAAAAGAACAGAAGAAAAAGGAGGTTTGATAGTAACTGAGGACTATTGATGATCCTCCTTCTTTTAATTTTTAATCGGACTTTTTACAGCAGATTGATCAGCATTTCTTTAAGAGTGGTCTGGCTTGCCGAACCTCTTAAGTGATGCAGGTACAATTATTTAGCAGCGTTTAGATGACATTCTGCAGCTTTAGTATAGTATAAAAACCTGACTAACAAAGCCGCGGCCCTACTCCGCGGCTTATTATCACCTGTCAGAAAAGTGAGTTAGTCAATTATCTGTTATTTTCTTTTGTAGAACAGGCCAGGTCCATCGCAGGCCCACCAGCTGCTGTTAAGTATTGTCCCGGTAGGATCGAAATAAAGTGTTTCCTCCTTGCCGGTACAACTGCCAGTGAGTGAATTTTCGAATTCATACTCAATTAAAATTCCCTGCCGCTCATCTTCCTGAAAAAAACTGTAGTTACCTGTTATACCTGAAGATTCACCTTCCCGGGGTCTAAGTTTTTCCACACTCCCGTTAGAATAGAAAGTATATTCCTCCTGCCAGGCCATAGCTTCCCCCGTGGTCTCAGAGTTTTCAAAACTCCCCGTCATCTTGAACAGTTTCCAGGTTTGGGGATAGAAGCGGGCAGAGAAATCCTTTTCCATCATAACATCCTTCTTCGAGCATGAAAAGGTAAACATGATGGAAAATATAATTAGAGAAGTCCTGAGTTTCATGATTATGATCGTGTATTGGTCTCTATGAAGATGAAAACTAAGTGAAATGGTTGCGTATAATTTTGAATAAATCTTTAATTGCTCAAATTACCTTTACATAACTTTTTACCGGAGTATTTTAATTATATTTAGTTAATACTAACCAATTTGAATTATGGAAATTGCTGTGGTTATAAGTTTGCTGGCGATAGCCATAATTCTTTTTGCTACCGAGACATTTTCGGTAGATGTTGTCACGATAGGCTTACTGGTTATTTTATGTTTGAGTGGGATACTCACTCCCTCTGAGGCCTTTGCAGGCTTCAGCAGTGATTTTATGATCATTCTTGCTTCCATCTTTGTTATTTCCGGAGCGCTTTCTGAAACCGGGCTTCTTGACAAAGTGGGCTCCAAGCTTATTAAAGGAATAAAGAGTAAATCACTGTTTATTGCATATACCATGCTCATTACCGGCTCTTTTTCGGCTTTTATGAACAATACAACTGTAACGGCGCTGGTAACCGGTCCTGTTGTGGGGATGTGCAGAAAGCTGAAAATAAGTCCCTCGAAAGTCCTTATTCCAGTGGCCTATTCATCCATACTCGGTGGGACCTGCACTTTAATTGGAACTTCCACCAATGTTGCCGTTAGTGGTTACATTGCGAGTGTGGGACTCGAGCCTTTACATTTTTTTGAGATTATATGGATAGGACTTATTCTATGTATTGTGGGTATAGTGTTTATGCTGGTGTTCTGGCGAAGGTTACTTCCAGATAGAAAGGAAGGTAGTTTTACTGAGGATTATAAGATCAAACAATACCTCACCGAGATAGTCATTCCCCCGGGTTCAAGCCTTATTGGAGAACGCGCTTTCAATTCAGAACTTGCTCACTGGGAAGTGAAGATCATAAAGGTGATCCGAAGAAAGGATGAAATTATTCCAACCCCTTCTACCATAATTGAGGTTGAGGATATTCTGCTGGTAGAATGTAAAGTAGATGATCTCATAAAGGTCAAAGAGCATGCAGGCCTGCAGGTACTGGCAGATACCATTGGTGAAAAAGAGATTCAAAGTGATAAAGTAAGGCTGGTGGAGGTACTTGTCACTCCCGGTTCAAGGCTTGTGGACCGTACTCTGAAGGAGGCCAGGTTCCGGCAGAATTATGGACTCGTTGTCCTTGCGATACATCGCTTTGAGGGAATGGTCTCGAAAAAGATCGGCAATGTTAGGCTTAAGATCGGGGATGTTCTGCTGGTACAGGGAACCGAGGAGACGATAGACGCCGTTCGAAATTCTACCGAATTTTCGGTAATGGGAGACTTTCGGGTGAATATGTTCAAGGAAAGAAAAGGTATTTTTTCTGCTGTGATATTCCTTTTGGCAATAATCGCCGGGTCATTGGAACTGGTGCCACTTTCTGTCGCATTCCTCACTGCCGCCCTGGTGACGGTGATGGTTGGGGCCCTGCATGTAGAGAGGGCTTATGAAATAATGAACTGGAAACTGCTTATCCTCATTGGTGGGATGAGTGCTTTTGGTACCGCCATGCACAATTCTGGTGCTTCCGAATTCCTGGCGAACAATATCGTTGGCCTCCTTGGTGGCATGGGTACTACCTGGGTGCTTGCCGGGTTTGTGATCCTTGTGATCCTGCTTACACAACCCATGTCAAACGCGGCTGCCGCACTGGTTATTTTGCCGGTAGCCATGGATGCTGCGGGAATGCTGCAGGCCGATCCCCGTACATTTGCCATCGCTATCATGCTTGGAGCCTCAGTTTCCCTTATTACTCCTTTTGAACCTTCCTGTATCCTGGTCTACGGACCGGGAAAATATAAATTTATGGACTTTATCAAAGCAGGGGTTCCGCTTACACTTATCCTTCTTATCATCATTCTCCTATTGGTTCCCGTTTTCTGGCCAATGCTGGAATGATCAGGTATATTATCTCCCGTACATTTGATTTATTTACTAACTTAGTTCTTATTAGCTTCAAACTCCTGAGACTTCCTCCTTAAAAACATAAATCCTAACCAAAAAATAATTATTATGAAGACCTTAAAAAGTATTGGCATAGTAGTGCTGGCGTTTGTAGTACTCTTGCTTATTGTCGCTCTTTTCGTTTCAAGGGATTTTCACTATGAAAAATCCATAACCATAGACAGGCCTATCGGGGAAGTCTGGGAACATACCAATAGCCTGGCAGCTTTGGATGAATGGAGCCCATGGAATGAATTCGATCCCAATATGAAAAAGGAAATGACCGGTGTTGATGGTACCGTTGGGGCCATGAGTAGCTGGGAAAGCGATCACGAAAAGGTAGGTAAGGGAAGCCAGACGATCTCAAAGGTGGAGGCACCAAGACTTCTGGCCACCGATCTTAAGTTCTATACACCTTACGAAAGTGAGGCCAAAGGCTATGTGAAACTGGATGAGGCCGGGAACAGTACCGTGGTTACATGGGGATTTGATAGTGAGATGCCTTATCCGTTCAACCTTATGAAACTTACCATGGATATGGAGGAAGAAGTAGGAAAGGATTTCGAAATGGGGCTGCAGAAATTAAAAAGGATTGCCGAAGAGGAATAGTTTTATATGCTAGTTAAAAAATAAAGCAGAATACGGGTTTAGTTTATTGATTCTGAAGTCATTAATTCGTAAATTGATCGTTTATATCAGGCTGATGAAAAACTTCCATTCTTCATATGGGAATCAGTGGCCGTTCAAATTAAGAATGGTAGGTCCGGGTCGCAAACTTATTACGATCACAAGTCTTGTTTTACTCATCCTGCCATTCCTTTTTCTTACCGGTGTGATCTTTAAGCACAATCTGCAAACTGACTTTTGGATATTTACTTCGGTTTATGACTGGATCATTCTTACCGATCAGAAATATGGTGATGCATCCCTGATGAACTGGATCATTCGATTCCTATTACTGGGAGGTCCGTTCTTGGCTTTCTTCATCAATTTCCTTTTTGTTTTTCAGTACAGGCAATCAGCAAGTTTCAGTATGAGCTATAAATGGATCAATCTCCTTATAATAATTTCAGGCGCTTTTCTTTGCCTCATTTTCCTTAGTTACCTTATAATGGAAAACATGACACTTTTCAATTAAGCCAGATTCAGCTTAACTTTAATTATTCTTCAAACTTCATCAGATGAAAAATCCACTGTCTTTATTATTACTGCTACTTCTTTTTTCATGCAATACAAATGAGAATGGATCCAATAGGGAAAAATGGAAAAAGGAGATCATGGAAACCGAGGCGGCATTTGCCAGAATGGCCAGCGAAGAAGGTATTCCTGAAGCCTTCCTGTTCTATGCAGCTGAAGAGGTAGCTCTCCTAAGAAATGAACGTCTTATCCTTGGCAAAGAAGCCCTGAAGAATAGTTATCCCAGTCTGGAAAAGAACGATAATGTGAGCCTTAGCTGGCAACCCGATTTTGTAGATGTTTCTTCTTCGGGAGACCTGGCCTATACCTATGGGAAATATGAGTATAAGATCATCGATTCCCTTGGCAATGAAAATGTTTCCAATGGCAT
>JAWWBH010000025.1:0-20238 GCA_033721075.1 Christiangramia sp. | reverse complement strand
TTCAAGGCGGGCAAAGCCCTGAAGCCAAGGCTCTATCTTAATGAAGACGGGAAATTTCATTTAGTGGATGGAGAATTCCAGGGTCTGGAATTGAATGCGTCAAAGCTAAGTGCGGTAGACCTTAATAATGATGGTTTCAAGGACCTATGTTTTTCAGCCAATATAGTGCCTTCTCAATACGGCAAAACCCCAATACAATATTTGTTATTGAATGATGGGAATGGACGTTTTACCGATGTGACCACTAAAATTTCTGAATCTTTTCAAAATGCCGGGATGGTGCAGGATATTGTATGGAAGGATATTAATGGCGACAATTATCCCGATGCTATTTTGGTGGGACACTGGATGCCGCTAAAGATATTTTTAAATAATAAAGGAGAAAGTTTAACACTTGTTGATGCGGGCCTTGAGGATTCTAACGGCTGGTGGAATTCTGTTCTGGCGGAAGATTTTGATGCTGATGGCGATATTGATATCGTAGCCGGAAACTGGGGGCTTAATTCCAGATTAACTGCAAATAAAGAACAGCCAATCAAGCTATACCTTAATGATTTTGATGGAAACGGCTCTGTTGATCCTGTAATGACCTATTTCTATAACGGCACTGAAACTCCATTTTCTTCAAAAGACGAGTTGGATAAACAAATGCCTTTTTTGAAAAAGAAATATCCCAGGTACAGCGATTATGCTAAAGCCAGTTTTTCAGATATATTTCCAAGAGAGAAATTAAAAGAAGCACAGCTTAACCAGGTCTATGAGTTAGCCAGTTGTTACTTTGAAAATTTAGGGAATAATACTTTTAGAAAACATCTGTTACCTTTTGAGGCCCAGGTTTCAAAGGTATTCGATATAAAAGAATATGATTTTAATAATGACGGTTATTTAGATCTTTTTATTGTTGGAAATGATTATGAAATCAGTACTCAATTGGGTAGATTAGACGCTTCCCATGGCACTGTTCTGATAAATGATACCAAAGGAAATTTTAAAACTTCTGGTGAGGTCAAACCTAATATTTCCGGGCCTGCCAGGGATATAGAAAAGATATGTATTAATGGCCAGTTACATTTTATTATCACATTTAATAATGCTGAACCTGTTATTTTAAAAAGCAATAATTTACAAAACCCATGAGATTCCAGTTTTTAATATCAATCGTTTCTTTAAGCTCACTTATGCTGATCACCTCATGTAGCGATGATAAGACCGAAGAGCAAAAGAATGAGCAACAAAATACAAATACGCTGTATACGCTTCTGGATCCTGAAGACACAGGAGTGGACTTTCTAAATGAAGTAAAGAACCAGCCCGATTTCAACATTTTTAAATACCGTAACTTCTATAACGGAGGTGGAGTGGCTATTGGAGATATCAATAATGACGGGCTACCGGATATTTATTTAACGGCCAACATGAAACCTAACAAACTTTACCTTAACAAGGGGAACTTCAAATTTGAAGATATCTCCAAATCGGCTGGAGTTGAAGGAAACAAGCCCTGGTCTACAGGTGTAAATATGGTAGATATAAACAATGATGGCTTACTTGATATTTATGTGAGTAATGCCGGTAACATGGAGGGTGATAATCATAATAATGATCTTTATATAAATAACGGAGATCTCACATTTACTGAAAAGGCAAAGGAATTTAATCTTGCAGAAACCGGGTTTAGCACTCATGCTTCATTTTTTGACTATGATAAGGATGGCGATCTGGATGCCTATATTCTCAATAACAGTAATATTCCTGTTAGCAGCCTGGGGTATGCAGGACAGCGTGAAGTTAGGGCACAGGACTGGGAAGGTGTTCCAAAAATATTTCGTGGAGTGGGAGATATGCTGTTGCGTAATGATAATGGCAAATTTGTGGATGTAAGTGAGGAGGCTAATATTTATGGCAGTCTTATAGGATTTGGCCTTGGGGTTATGGTAAGTGATTTTAATAACGACCTGTATCCTGATATTTATGTTTCGAACGACTTTTATGAAAGGGATTATCTATATATAAATAATCAGGATGGTACTTTCACCGAAGATATAGAGAACTGGACTTCTCATTTATGCCTTTCTGCCATGGGGGTAGATATGGCCGACATTAATAATGATGGTTATGCCGATATCTTTATTACAGACATGCTTCCAGATTCTGAAGAACGTACCAAATCTGTAATGGAATTTGAAGGTTATAATGTTTTCAAACTGAAGCAAAGTAAGGATTTTTTCCAGCAGTATATACATAATACCCTACAGCTTAACAATGGTAACAACAGCTTTTCAGAGATTGCTCATTTTAGTGGGGTAGAGAGTACCGACTGGAGTTGGGCCGGTCTTATTTTTGACATGGATAATGATGGGAACAGGGATATCTTTGTGACAAATGGAATCAATCATGATCTTACGAATCTCGATTTCGTTGAATTTTTTGCGAATGAGATCATTCAGAAAATGGTTTTAACCGGGCAGAAAAAGGCAATAGATTCCATCATTGATAAAATGCCGGTCACTCCGCTACCAAACTATGCGTTCAGGAATACAGGGGATCTTAAGTTCAAGAATGCAGCAGAAGAATGGGGACTGGGAATACCAAGCCTTTCCAATGGATGTGCTTATGGTGATCTTGACAACGATGGTGATCTCGACCTGGTTGTGAACAATGTGAACATGAAATCCTTTGTTTACCAAAACAATTCCGATAAGCTAAAGGACCGGAACTATCTTCGTGTCAAATTAAAGGGAAAGGAAAAGAACCAGTTTGGTATTGGCAGCATCGTTAGATTATATTATGAAAATTCTGTGGTTCTCCAGGAACAGAATCCTTCCCGGGGATTTCAGTCATCTATGGACTATACTATGAATATAGGCCTTGGAAAGGTGAATAAAATAGACTCTTTGAGGATCATCTGGCCAGACAACGCAACACAATTACTCAAAGAGGTTGATGTTAACCAGACCCTCACCTTGGAGCAAAGTGAAGCAAAGGAAAAGTTCAAACCTCAGGCACTTCCTAAACCGGAACCTTTATTGACCGAGCTTCCTAATGACAAATTTGAATCTCATAAGGAAAATAGCTATACAGATTTTGATTATGAGGGAATGATCTCCAAAAAGTTATCACAGGAGGGGCCAGCACTTGCGGTAGCCGATGTTAACGGTGATGGAAGTGAAGATGTTTTTATCGGCGGAGCCAAAGAACAGCCTGGAATAATCTATTTTAACAATGGCGATGGAAGTTTAATCAAGAGTAACCAGCCTGCACTCGATACAGACTATCTTTTTGAAGATACCGCCGCCGCCTTTCTCGATGCTGATGGTGACGGAGACCAGGATCTCATGGTGGGATCTGGAGGAAATGAGGTAGGCGAAGAACAAAATTACAGGCCCAGGCTTTATTTAAATGACGGAAATGGCAGGTTCACACCTTCAACCCAGATCATCCCTGCTGTTAACCAGAATGTCGCTGTTATTGCACCGCATGATTTTGATGAAGATGGCGACATGGATGTATTTGTCGGTTCCCGAAGTGTGGCCGTGAATTATGGTCTTGATCCCCAGCATTTGTTCCTGGAGAATAAAGGTAATGGAGAGTTTGTGAATTCAACCGAACGTATCGCCTATGATGTGAAATATGCCGGAATGATCACCGATGCCATCTGGCAGGATATGGATGGTGATAAGAAGCTGGATCTCATTACAGTCTCAGACTGGGGTGCTCCAAGGATATTTAAGAATAATGGCCGCAGGCTTTCTCACTATAAAACCAATCTTGGAAAATATGAAGGCTGGTGGAATGTGGTGGAAGCAGCTGATCTGGATAATGATGGCGATCAGGATCTAATCATAGGTAATAAAGGTTCCAATATTCCATATAAAACTTCCTTCGATAATCCCATCAAGATGTGGGTGAACGATTTTGATAATAACGGAACAATCGAACAGATCGTTACCAATCATAAGGATGGAAAGGATTATCCTTTGCATATGAAAAAGGAAATGACCACCCAGCTGGTATCCCTAAAAAAGGAGAACCTTAAAGCTTCAGAATATGCTTCAAGGGCCATTGATGAGTTATTGCCTAAGGATAAACTCAAGAATGCCATATTAAAACAGGCGGTTATCTCAGAAACGATCATTGCTGTGAATGAAGGTGATGGTAATTTTAAAATAAAAGAGCTGCCGGGCAGGGTTCAATTTTCCTGTGTATGTGGCATTTCCTGTATGGATATCAATAATGATGGAAACCTTGACCTGGTGATGGGTGGAAATAATTTTGAATTCAAACCACAATTTTCCAGACTTGACGCTAGTTTTGGAAATGTACTGCTAGGGGATGGTAAAATGAATTTTGAATGGCAGGACTATGCTAAAAGTGGTTTCAATATAAAAAGTGAAGTTAAATACCTGCAGAAGTTTAAGGACAGGAATGGAAAAACATTTATTATAGCCGCAATCAATGATGAAAAACCTAAGATTTTTGAAGTCAGTAATTAAAAGATTATTCCTTTTTCAAATTCTGATCATTGCTCTTGGTGGGTGTGTGGATAAAGATAAAGAAGAGAAATTTTTCTCTAATCCTGAGCCAAAAGTTTCAGGAATAGATTTTACTAATAAACTTACCCGTAACCGTGATCAGAATATCCTGGACTATCTCTACTATTATAATGGAGGTGGGGTTAGTATTGGGGATATCAATAACGATGGCTTAGCCGACATATATTTTACAGGTAACCAGGTAAAAAATAAACTCTACCTGAATAAAGGAGATCTGAAATTTGAAGATATAACCGAAAAAGCCGGGGTAGAAGGAAATAGTACATGGAACACCGGTACCACTATGGCCGATGTTAACGGGGATGGATTACTGGATATCTATGTCTCCGCTGTGGTAGGTGACAACGGTTTTATTGGCCATAATGAGCTTTTTATCAATAACGGAGACCTGACATTTACAGAAAGCGCTGCGGAATATGGACTTGATCTTGACACTTATTCTTCACAGGCAGCCTTTTTCGATCTTGAAAATGACGGGGATCTGGACGTTTATATACTGAATCACGCGGTTCACACGACAGAATCCTTCGGGCCGGCTGAAATTCGAAATAACAGGGTATATGAAAGCGGTGACAAATTATTCCTGAATGAGAATGGTAAATTCACCAATATAACTGAAAAAGCAGGAATTTATGGTGGAGCTAACAGTTATGGACTTGGCTTAAGCACTGCCGATTTCAATAATGACGGCTATACCGATATTTATGTAGGTAATGATTTTCATGAAGATGATTACTACTATCTCAATAATGGAGACGGAACCTTTACTGAAAGCTTAAAATCCAATTTCGGGCATGTGTCACGGTTTTCAATGGGAAATGATGCCGCAGATATCAACAATGATGGTTTTGTGGATCTTATCACTCTGGATATGTTACCGGAAGATGAAAAAGTACTTAAATCATCGGCTGGAGACGACAATGTGAACCTGCATAAACTCAGGATAGATCGCCTTGGTTACCATCCCCAGTATACACGTAATATGCTCCAAATTAACCGTGGAGGAGAGTTTTTTTCAGAGACCGCATTGATGAGTGGGGTGGCTGCTACCGACTGGAGCTGGGGTGCGCTTTTCGCTGATCTGGATCAGGATGGGCAACAGGACCTTTTTATTAGTAATGGGATCCCCAAACGGCCTAATGACCTGGATTATGTAAAGTATACTTCCAATGAGCAGATACAGCAGAAGCTGGATAGAACAACGCTTGTGGACAATGAAGCCCTGGAGCTGATGCCATCTGGAGCGGTTACAAATTATGTCTTTAAGGGACAGTCTAATGGAATGTTCGAGGACATGTCTAAAATTTGGATAGAGAATGATTCCATCATCTCGACAGGTGTGGCATATGGAGACCTTGATAATGACGGAGATCTTGATATCGTAACCAATAATATTGATAAGCCGGCGAGTATCTATATCAATGATCAGGCTGAAGGCGATTACCTTAAAATAAAATTATCGGCAGGGAAAATGAACCCGTTTGGAATAGGTTCAAAAGCAATTTTATATACCAATAAAGGTCGCCAGGTACGGCAGTTATATACAACCAAGGCATATCAGTCTTCCTCAGAGCCTATTATTCATTTTGGTATACCTAAAAATACAGGGGTAGATTCTCTTAGCATTATCTGGCCCGACCAAAAAATACAAACGCTTACATCTGTAGAACCCAATTCTTTTCTTAATCTGAAAACAGAAGAAACCGATAAAGAAATTGATGTTAGGGAACTATTTTATAAGAACAATAAAACCTGGTTTAAAAAGTCACAAAGCGACTTTGGGTTGAATTATGAGCATGAGGAGAATTATTTTATAGACTTTGATATGCAAAAGCTTATCCCGCACCAAATGTCAGATTTTGGCCCGGCGGTAAAGGTTATCGATCTTGATGGGAACGGACTTCAGGATGCCATTTTCGGGGCTTCCAGGTATAAACCGGCAATGGTATTTTATCAGAAGGAGGATGGCTTTAAAGCTGAGAAATTACCAGGGATTCAGAATGATTCACTTGCCGAGGATACTGACATATTGGTGAATGATTTCAATAAAGATGGTGTAAAGGATATAGTTTTTGTGTCAGGAGGCGGAGAATCTGTAGGTACCGATAGATGGTTACTGGACAGGCTTTATTACGGAAAAGCAGATGGAGGCTTCAAAAAAGACACTCTTTTTCCTGAAATGTACGGCAACTCTTCCATAATTCGTGCGGCAGATTATGATAATGATGGGGACGAGGATCTATTTATTGGATCAAATTCGGTTAACTATAATTATGGCGCCATTCCAAAGTCCTATTTGCTTATAAATGAGAATGGTAGTTTTTCTAAGACCACCCAGGCTGAGTTATTTGATAAGATCGGCATGATAAACGATGCCCTTTGGGATGACTTTGATAATGATGGAGATCCAGACCTAATTGTGGTAGGAGAGTGGATGTCTCCAAAATTTCTAGAGAATAATAATGGGGAGTTCAGGGATATTACTTCAAAGCTTATTTCTGAAAAACTAAATGGTCTTTGGCAAAAGGTCCTTCCTTTCGATGTGGATGGTGATGGAGACAGTGATTACCTGCTGGGTAACTGGGGACTCAATTCTAAATTAAAGGCTAGTGCAGATTATCCTTTACTAATGTATTACAAGGATTTTGATTCAAATGGTCTTACAGAAACTTTATTGGCCTGCGAGAAAAACGGAAATTATTATTTCCTGTATGGAATGGATGAACTTTCAGCCCAGTTGAGCCAGATGATAAGGAAGCGGTTTACTACCTATCGTGAGTTTGCGGGTAAAAAAGTGGATGAGATATTCACTCCTCAAGAACTGGAAGGTGCTAAAAAGCTTGAGGTGCATACCCTGGCTTCCGGATATCTTGAAAATAATAATGGAAAATACAGCTTCAGGAAATTTGACAATTCTTTGCAGGTGTCGCCTATACGAGCCATGCTCAATTATGATTTCAATGATGATGGGCGAGAAGAGGTGCTTATAGGTGGGAATTACTTTGGCGTTACGCCATATCATGGAAAATTTGATGCTATGGGGGGGTCTCTCCTAATAAATGCTGATAAAATTCTGTATTCCAATGAAATTGGATTAAATTTATCACAAAAATCTGTTAAAGAATTTTCGATCATAAATATCGCAGATAAACCTTATCTGTTAGTAACAATAAATGACGCTAAAGCCGAATTATATAAAATCAACTTTTAAGATGAAAAGGATTCTATTATTACTAATTACTATTTTAAGCATTACTGCCTGTGAAAAGGAAGTTGAGGAAATAACTGTTACCGGCGATGATTTTCATTTTGCTAATGAGAATTTAAGCAAAACCATGGTACACGACATTTTCTCACCACCGGTAGCCAGCAGGGTATATGCCTACTCCAATATCGCTGCCTATGAGGTCATGGCACAATTCAATCCTGAATATAAGAGTCTGGCCGGCCAGCTTACCGATCTGGGGCCTGCACCAAAATCTGAATCTGAATTGACAAATCCCGGTATAGCAGCAATGGTTGCCTTCTTTGATATAGGCAGAAGCCTGGTTTTTTCAGAGGACAGGCTAATTGCAAAGAGAGACAGTCTTTTTAATATCTGGAAGAAAAAGGATGAGAGAACTTTTAAAGTATCAGAAGCTTATGGGATGAAGGTAGCAGCTCATATTAGAGACTGGATGAATAAGGATAACTATGCCGAGACCCGTACGATGCCAAAATTCACTATTCATACAGATGATGAAAGCAGGTGGCAGCCAACCCCTCCGGCATATATGGATGGAATTGAACCACACTGGATGAAAATAAGACCTTTTGTTATAGATTCCGCGAACCAGTTTAAACCGGCCCCACCGCCAGAATTCTCTATGGAGCCCGGCAGCCGTTTCCATAATGAACTAATGGAAGTATATAATATCAGGCAGGAGATCGCCCAGGATGAAGAGAACAGTGAGAAAATGGAGATCGCGAAGTTCTGGGATTGTAACCCTTATGTTTCTATAATGAGAGGACATTTGATGTTCGCGACCAAAAAGATAACTCCCGGTGGTCACTGGATTGGGATCACCAAGATCGCATGTCAAAAAGCGGATGCCGATTTCGACAAATCTGTATATGCATACGCAAAGACTTCGGTAGCCATAGCCGATGCATTTATCAGCTGCTGGGATGAGAAGTATAGAAGTAACCTTGTACGGCCGGAAACTCTTATCAATAAGTATATTGATGAGAACTGGACCTCTGTACTTCAAACGCCTCCTTTCCCTGAATATACCAGTGGACACTCTGTAGTTTCGGGTGCTGCAGCTATAGCCCTGACAGATATTTTTGGTGACAACTTCAGTTTTGATGATGATACCGAAGTTGAGTATGGTTTGCCTGTAAGGAGTTTTAATTCATTTAAAGAAGCATCAGCTGAAGCTGCAAATAGCAGGCTTTATGGAGGAATTCACTACAGAGCGGCGATTGAGGTTGGTCTGGACCAGGGTCAGTCTCTTGGTAATTTTGTGGTAGATAATCTCAGTATGACTAGTTCTAAATCTGATCTTGCTTCCAAATAATTTATGAAAAAAGCCCTAGTAATCATTTTGATCCTGCTGCTGGCGGGCCTAACCTGGTATTTGTTTATCAAAAAATATGATTACCAGTTCCAAATGCAGGCTAAGTATGGTCCCGGAACGGTCTTTAACGAAATAGGTGACTGGAAAAACTTCACTCCCAATTCGGTCGAAGAAGATATCACTATTATTGATAAGGATTCATTTAGTAGTCTTACACAATTGGTTAATCATGGGAGTCATTCTCCTCTTGAAATGTACTGGGAATTTGAGAAGGAAAATGATACCACTACCCAGGTGATATTAAACATACGATCTTCAGAAAACAGACTGAATAATCGTCTGGCCATTGTCAACCCCTTCCAGAATAGCATTTACATTGACACCTTAAAGGAAAGAATCCTTGATTTCAAGAAAAGACTGAATGAAAAACAAAATACCTATTCCATAAAGATAGAAGATAAGGTGTTGAAATCTCCGGGAATGGATTGTATTTGTCATAGCTCAAAGAATATTCATGTAAGAGATAAGGCGAAAGAGATGGCAACCACTATTACAATCCTTGAAGATTATGTAGTACAAAGGGAGCTTAAATTAACGGCAAATCCTTTTATAAAAGTAACGAACTGGAATAGAGAAACGGATGTTATAGATTTCGACTTTTGTTTCCCGGTGAATCTGGCGCAGGACATAAAACCTACCTCAAATGTTGATTTTAGACAGGTAAAACCCTTTCCTGCATTGAAGGCCATCTTCCATGGGAATTACCGGAACTCTCATCTTGCCTGGTATGACCTCGTTGAAAAAGCCAGGGTATTGAACAAGGTAACCAATGAACTGCCTCTTGAGATATTCTATAATAATCCAAAAGTAGAAGCTAATTCAGCAAGAGAATGGAAAGCTGAAATTTATCTGCCCGTGGTAGAGTGATTTCTATTAGGGAATCGCTATCCTTAATTTCTCAGGGAGAATTTTTATTTCAATTTCAGTTTCCTTACCTATATACTCTCCATCAACCTGAAAAGACACAGGTTTAAGGCATGTGACTTTTGCTTTGGTGGCAGGGATTATTTCTATAAAATCAGGATCAAGATCGGTTTCATTGCGTAATGTTTTCAAGATATCACCGAGACTTAGCTTTTTGAAAACCAGGATCTCAAAGATTCCGTCGTCTGGAGCTCCTTTAGGATTTACATTGGCACCTGTTCCATATTTATTTGCATTGGCAAATGCAAGTAAGACCGCGGAAGCATCTTTGGTACATTTTTCAGTCTCGATCCTGAACTGAAAAGGAAACTCACTTTGAATAAGGGTTGGAATACTTTGAATGAGATATCCAAACTTACCTCTAAGGGAGGAAGACTCATAATTCATGATGAGCTCGGCATTTATACCAAGATCACTCATATGTAAACATATTATGCCATTGAGACACAATATATCCAGGTCCATATAATTTTTTCCAAGAGCAACATCAATCTGTTCGGTTAACTCATCTGGCAGATCAAGGTTAACTGCCAGGCCATTAGCCGAACCTGCAGCAATAACTCCCAAAGTGAGATCAAAGTCTTTAACCACTTCAGCAACCAAATTTATGGTGCCATCTCCACCAGCGACTAAGACCCGGTCTATATTTTTTTCTTCAATAAGGGATTTTATTTCCTCCCGGTCATTTTCATCGGTTGTGGAATAAAGATGAAAACCTGTATCTTCCATTTTAAGCCTTTCCTGTACTTCAGAGATTATCCTTTTTTTGTCTGTATGACCAGAAATAGGGTTTACAACCAATAAAACTTCCTTAAAATTCATTCTTTATTATTTATGAAATGCCTAAAATTAAGTAATTTGGAATGAAGGAATTTTAAAAAAAGCCCAATATTTTGAAACTCGATCTAAAGTTGTACAGAGGATATGTGAATGATGGGGAACTGGTAGTATTTGGTCATTTGTTTGAATCCTGGGCACCTGATAAATATAGAATTGATAAAAAAGGGATTAAACATGCTTATGCGATCCTGCACAAATTTCGCATCAAACCGCTTAGTAATTTTGAAGTCCGCCTCCAGTTTAAAGATCTGGATATAACTACCAAGACCATGGACGATGGTTATTTCAGGTTCACCGTTCCCTATGAAGCTGAACTTGAGCCCGGCTGGCATGAATATATTGTTACCTGTAAGATGTTCGATTTCGGAATGATAGAAAGGGGAGAGTTATTAAAACCTTACCCTAGTAAACTTGGTGTCATATCAGATATTGATGATACCTTTCTTATTTCACACAGCGATAGTTTCTTCAAGAAACTTTACGTAATGCTCTCCAAGAATATCAATAAAAGAATGGTCTTTGATGATGTGGTAAAACATTACCAGAAGTTGAGTATAGCGGGGCAGGATAATCATAAGGCCTCCAATTCCTTCTTTTATGTTTCAAGCAGTGAATGGAACCTGTATGATTTTATATCAGAATTTTCTGATTTGCATGAACTTCCCAAAGCAGTGATAAAGCTAAAGAAGATCAAATCTGGGCTGAGGGATTTTATTAGCTCGGGTAGGGGAAACCATGACCATAAATTCATCAAGATAAAAGACATTATTTCCTTTTATCCTCACCTGCAATATGTGCTGCTGGGTGATGATTCCCAGCATGACCCATTCTTATATGAAAGGATCTGCAAAACTTTCCCCTTGAATATAAAAGCGGTGTACGTCAGGCAAACAGGGCACAGACAAAAGAAAGAAGTACAAAAGGTAATGGCCAACCTGGAAAGTATGAATGTAAGCACCTGTTATTTTAGGAACAGCGAAAAGGCCATAATGCATTCGAAAAAGGAAGGCATCATATAAAAAAAGCCCCGCATTCCTGCAGGGCTTTTAATTCAGATAAATTAATTCTGTTAATTACCGAGTTCGAAGGTTTTTATGTCCTTGAAAACTGGCAATTCTATACTCTCCATTGCAGACCGGTATTCAGCCCATTCTTCATTAAAGAATTCATTCGTTTTTTGAAGTGCATCTTTGAGTTCCCCTCTGGCATGTTTAATCAGTGTATGCTCGGTTTCTGTAAGCCCATTCTGCCTGCTACCAACATACCAGTTTGCATTACCTATTCGTTCCATTACCGTCATTTCATTATTTCTAACAATACCCTGCCTTTTATCCTCTTTACCAAGATATAAGGCAATGAGGTCTTCTATGGATTTAATGATCTCCTTACTGTCTTCTAACTCCTCTTCATATCTTTTCTCTCCATTTTCCTGGGCTTTAAAGTCCTTCTGGAAAGTTTCAGCAGTGTTCTTACTTTCTACAAGTTGCTTAACGGCATCTGCTGCCGTCCGGGTCATTTTTTCGAGTTCTTTCAAACTTGTATAAACTTCGTTGATATTCTCTGTAGAAACATCCAATCTGGGATCGGATTCCACTTTTATCATTCCTTCCGAAGTATGATCTCCAAAATGTAAAACCAGCCTGTAGGTGCCGGGTTTTACATCAATCCCGGAAGGTTCGGTTTTGGACTCCTTAATTTCCCTTGATGGCATTTCCACTCCTTTTTCATTTAAGTTCCAGATCATGGTATGGATTCCCGTAGTATCCGGGGCTTTTTCCTTAAGAGTCCTTATGAGTCGGTCTCCATCGAAGATGTTAAGTTTAATGGAATCCCACTTTACTTCGGCTACTTCAGTATTAGTGGAATCTGTATCCTTTAGCGTAGGCTCAATATCTCCCGATTCACCTTCACGTTCTTTCCTGTCACGCTTATTAGTTTTTTTGGATTTGTCGTCTTCTGCCTTATCCTCGGTATCTTTTTCAGCCTTCTTCGGAATCTCCACAAAATAGCTGATCCTTGCACCTGAAGGTCGGTTCTCTCCCTGATAGGTAGCATCAGCACCAAATCTGCTTCCAGTGGGTTGCTGATAGGCGGTATGATAAGCCACAGGTGTCTCGAATACGTACACTTTATTCTGAAAAACAGAATGGTTCCTTGCTATCGCCCTGAAAGGCCTAATATCATCCAGGACCCAGGCTGCCCTTCCAAAAGTTCCAATTACAAGATCCTGTTCACGAGGATGGATCACAAGGTCTTTCACAGATACTGTGGGGAATCCGTTAGTATATTTCTGCCAGTCTTTTCCGGCATTGAAAGAAACATATAGTCCGTCATCTGTTCCCAGGAACATGAGATTCTCCTCTTCCGGATCTTCCACGATACTCAATGCATAGCTTTCCGTATCCTCAGCATTTACGATACGCGTCCAGTTTTTTCCGTAATTGGTAGTACGGTAAGCATAAGGAGCATAATTATATCTTCTGTAGTCGTTGGCCACAAGTAAGGCTTCACCTTTCCTTTTATTCGAAGCCTTTATCTGAACTATCCAGCTTCCTTCAGGCAGACCGGGAAGATTACCTGATACATCGTTCCAGTTATTACCTCCATCTGTGGTGTAATGTACTTTTCCGTCATCGGTACCAACCCACATCATATCTTTTTCAATGGGAGAAGGTTCTATAACCAGAATGGTCGTATAATTTTCAGCGCCTGTTGCATCTATGGTAAGCCCACCACTTTCTTCCTGTTTCTGTTTTTCAGGATCGTTAGTGGTAAGATCTGGAGAGATCACCTCCCAGGTTAAACCTTTATCGGTGCTTTTATGAACAAACTGGCTACCAAAGTATAGGGTATTGGTATCAAAAGGATCTATATTAATTGCCGAATTCCAGTTGAACCTTAATTCCACCTCAGGATCGGGGTGTGTTGGTTTTACAGTGTAATTATTTCCCGTTATATAGTCATAACGGCTTACATATCCCTGCTGACTCATACTCCAGCCGTACCTGCTGTCATCTTTATCTGGAACCACATCAAAGCCATCTCCAAAGGAGATCTCCTGCCAGTAGGAATTCCTGATTCCCTGTGATTTCCAGACATAGGCGGGACCTCTCCAACTTCCGTTATCCTGCATTCCGCCGTATACATTATAAGGATATTCATTATCCACGGCGATATGATAGAACTGAGCAACCGGGAGGTTGGCAACGAAACGCCATGTTTCCCCCCCATCCCTGGTAATATTCAGGCCTCCGTCATTTCCATCCATCATAAAGCTTCCGTCTTCGGGGTGTATCCACCAGGCATGGTGATCTGGATGAACTCCATTATTTACTCCGTAGGCAGGCATCAATGATTCAAAACTTTTTCCACCGTCTTCAGAAATATTTACATAAGTAAAAACGGAATATAGCCGATTTGCATTTTGAGGATCAACAAAAATATCGCTGTAGTAAAAGGGACGGTTTCCAATCTCTTCCTTATCGTTTATCATTTTCCAGGAAAAGCCTCCGTCTAAAGACTTGTACAACGCATTTTTTTCTGATTCCACAAGCGCATAAATGATGTTTGAATTGCTGGGCGCTATGGCAAGCCCAATACGACCTAGATTTCCTTCCGGAAGGCCGTCTTCAGAAGTCTTTTCCTCCCAGGTTTCTCCGCCATCGTGTGTTATAAATAAGCCGGAACCTTCACCACCTGACTTGAAGAACCATGGGTCCCTCTTATGTTCCCACATAGCAGCAATAAGTTTATTTGGGTTATTGGGATCCATTACCAGATCTGCCGCACCAGTGAGCTTATTTGAATATAATATCTTTTTCCAGGTCTTCCCGCCGTCTGTGGTTTTATAGACGCCTCTTTCTTCATGTGCTCCCCAGGGAGAACCTATCGCGGCGGCATAAACAACATCAGGATTGTTCGGGTGAATAATTACCCGATGTATATGCCTGGTTTTTTCAAGTCCCATGCTGGTCCATGTGCGACCAGCATCGAGAGATTTGTATATTCCGTAACCGCCGTTAAGGCTGTTCCTGGGATTTCCTTCTCCCGTACCTACCCAGATAACAGATGGGTTTGATTGCTGAATGGCGACGGCTCCAATTGAGGCGGTCACCTGATCTTCAAATACCGGTTTCCATTTAACCCCTCCACTGGTAGATTTCCATAGTCCACCTGAAGCGGTACCCACATACATGATATCTGGGTTAGAGGTAACTACATCAATTGAGGTGACACGGCCACTCATTCCGGCGGGGCCAATATTCCTTGGGGTTTTGTTCTTAAGAAGCGACAGATCAACATTCTGACCTACTGTAACGAATGTAAATAACAGTAAGAACAGGCTTAAGTAATGTTTACGCATAAAAATAATTGATTGGATAAATGAAAATTTATAAAATGAGCCTCAAGATACAATTTTACCCGAAATTCTCCTGAGACATCATTTAATAAAAAAAGGAGACCAAACTGGTCTCCTTTTTATCCCTTATTAATTAAGATTATCTATAATCCCGGTCGTGGAATTCTTTTCGGTCGTAGAAGTCATCTGAGACCCTGCGGCGCCTTTTCCTGTATATTTCATCCCTCAACATCCTGTCATCTCTTTCCCAATCAGCATCTTCATCGAGAGTAGGTTCAGGTTCCAGGTCCCTCACTTCATCCTGATAACTTAGGTCTTCGTCATAATCGTCTCTTAAAGATCGCTTCCTGTCTGATTTATATTTCAGGTTGGCTTTTTCCCGTCTAATTCTCTCTTCCGTTTCACTAATGGGTCGGTGCGAATGATCATCTTCAGCCAGCTCATGTCGTCTTTCTTCTGCCAGCCTGGCTTCTTCACGACGTCTCAATTCCCTTTCCCTTAGTTCGGCATCGGTAAATTCTCTTTCGTGACGGGGCCTTCTGCGTTCATAGGAGCCCAAAACGTGGCGTTCGTAATCCCGGCTAATGTTGGTTCCCGATCTATATCTTTTGGTCTCTGCAAATGTCTGGTAATTGATACTTTCTGTAAAACAATATTTTTCATCCCGGTTAAGGCTAACAAGGCCAATGGGAATAATGATATGATTTTCACCTTCATCATTGATGAACTCATGCACTTCAGAATTGGTATGGGCTGCATAGGGATCATGATTGGCATCTATAATACTCTGATCTACTTCCACATCTACATATACCACTTTGCCCAGTTCTTTATTTACCAGTAAATTATCCACCTTTCCAATTACCCGGTTATCCAGGTCTTTAACAATCCATCCCCTAATATCAGGATCTTTGGGATTGATCTTATATCCTTTCAATTCACTCATCTGGTATAAGTGTTTCTCTTTCTTGGTCATAACATTGTATTTACTTGATTAAACTTTAATTTCTTTGATCTGAAGGGTTTTCAAATCAGGACTAATACTGGTCACTTCATCTATCTCTTCGGTCTCCATATTCATGTCATCTGTCTCTTCCTCTTCGGTATCGATGCTGCCATAGAAGTAAAGGAAGATTATCACCGCAAGCACTATCACTAAGAATAACCACGGCCAGACAGGTTTCTTTTTTTCTACTCTAATATCTGCCATAATTCGATTTTTTCGTTTGATCATAACTAAAGTACTTATAGGCAATGCTAATTTTTTCTAAGTTTAGTGTAAAGTATTGTTAATTAGTATTTTATTAGAATGAAGATAAAAAAAAACCCGCTGGGAGGCGGGGCTTTGAGAACATATACAGGTTTTTTTAATCCAGCAATTTCAGTAGTCTACTCCATGCCTTGTCATGAGCATTTTTATCCCCTTTCCCGGCTTCGGGTTCGTGACCACTTCTCATAAAGGCATGGCCTGCGTTTTCATAGATCTCATACTCATAGGTTTTGCCGGCCTCGTTCATCAGTTTTTCTGTTTCTTCAATTGTTGAATTCACCCGATTATCATTTCCGCCATAATACCCATATACAGGTGCGGTGATCTTTTCAATTTCAGAAATTTCCTTTGGAGCGGTTCCATAAAAAACATGGGCTGAAGTTATATCGGGATTATTTGTTGCATACCGGAATGTTTGTGAACCACCCCAGCAGAACCCTACCACCGCGACTTCACCGTTCGAAGCTGCATCCTTCTTAATATAATCATATGCCGCATTAAGATCTGCCGTTACCTGATCCTCATCAAGGTCATAAATTGCCGTCCTTGCAGCATCAGGATTCTCAAAATCTGTTGTACGCTTTTTCCCTTCCACTGTGTTGGATAATAGGTCTGGAGCGATCACCAGATAGCCTTCTGCAGCCAGCTTATCTGCAAATAAACGGGCCCAGTCATTAAGGCCACGGTTTTCATGTATCACGATCACCGATTTTGATTTTTCCTTACTTTCGGGATATACCACAAAGGCTTCAAACTCCCTGTCTCCGTGAGAGAGGCTTACCCATTCATGATGTCTGGGAGATTGTGAAAGTTCTCCTGTTTCATCTTGCTTTTCTGCCGTAATCTCCTTGTTTTCGGAGTCTTTTTTCTCTTTAGTATTCTTGCAGGAGTACATAAATCCTAAGCCAAGGAACAGTAAAAAGAATAGTTTTGAATTTTTCATAATTTCAGGAATTGGTTATCTGAAAGTTCCCGAAGGGAAAACTACAAGACTTTCATGTCCGTTCTTTCCAACTGCGGCAACTCCAAATAAATAATTATCTATGACAATACCATCTAAGGTGAATTCGGTTACATCGCCCACAAATCTTGAATATTGCCATTGAGGAGCCGTTGTATCCCTCCAGTATATCTTATATCCGGCAATATCTCCCTTAACCGGTTCCCATCTTAATCTGGTGTTGGGTTCTACAATTCCACCGATCTTCACATTCTCAGGGGCAGGGGGAGCCCAGGCAAGACTTGCCAGGTTAATGGCGTTTACAGCCGTTAATTTCTTTGCATAATCGAAATTGACACCTTCCACCACATCACCATATTCTATCCCATTTTCAGTCCTGATATTTTGATGCTGACGGTTATAATTTTCATGAGCTTCCATAATCCTCACCCCAGCGAACCCAAGGTCATTAAATGGCCGGTGGTGCCCGCCACGTCCAAACCTGTCCAGACGGTAGATCATCATCGGGTTCATTTCTGGCATATAGGTTTGTACATTTTTATGGATGTAACGTGCCAGCTGACGCGAGATCCCATCAACTTCTCCTCCATAGAATCTTCGCATTCTTCTTTGGTCCTCTGTTTCAGTAGGGGGTACGGGTTCAGAAAAGATCCGGAAACTTCGGTTATCAATTACCCCATCTACACCTTCAATATTACCAATCATATCATTGTTCAGAATACCAATGATATCCCAGCCCTGTTTCTTGGCATATTCGGCAAGACCTTTTCCGCCGAACAGTCCCTGCTCTTCCCCTGAAAGGCCAACGAATATGATACTACTTTCAAAATCATATTGGGAGAGAACCCTTGCAGCTTCCATTGTTCCTGCCATTCCACTGGCATTATCGTTAGCGCCGGGAGCATCTGTAGTATAATCCATAGTATTGCTCGCCCTGGAGTCAATATCCCCGCTCATGATAACATATCTATCGGGATACCTGGTTCCTTTTTGTATGGCTACTACATTCACCACCCAGGCTTCTTTGGGAATCCTTTCGCCGTCTTCAGGAGTTACATAATCCTTCTGATAGAAAACATCAAGGCAATTATCACAATTAGCCGAAATCTTCTCGAATTCAGATTTGATCCATCTTCGTGCAGCTCCAATTCCGCGGGTGTCAGAAACAGTATCACTAAAGGTGTTTCTGGTCCCAAAGCCTGCTAGTTTGCGTATATCGTGTTCGATACTGTCTGCTGAAACTTTATTTATAATCTCATAAAGACGCTGATCTGTATCCTGGGCATTCACAGAAAAGCTTATAATTAAAACTGAAATAAGGATAAAAAAGAATTGAGGATATAATTTATTCATGGTTTTGTGTTTATTAGCCTTCTAAAATAAACAAGTTTGGCGGATAATTAAAAAATAAGACCCCGGGAATTTCCCGGGGTCTTACTTAACAATCAATTTTCTATAAATTATAAATTAACTGGCTTTCATTTCGTGCATTTCTGCCTTAGCCTCGTTTATTTTTTCTTTGGACTTCGAGTTGGCCAGATTAGCTTTGGTTTTGGCTTTAAGAGCTTCTACCTTATGATTGATAGAATCGGTAAAATCGTGAATACTTTTATTAGCTCCTTTGATATATTCATCTCCTTTATCTGAGATCGCTTTTCTTGTATCCTTACCTTTTTTTGGTGCAAAGAGTATTCCTGCTACTGCTCCTGCTACCGCTCCTGAAAGAAGCCCTACTAACAATTTTCCTGATTTCATAGAATTTGGTTTTAAATTGGTTCGATTTAAATTCGTAGGTAAAATTAAGGAGAAAAATACCTGATGCCACACTGAGTGAGTTAATGTATATTTAAACTTTCATCTCAATTCTAAATAAATTTAACAATACCATTTACTCCAGGTTATCCCTGAACTTTTCCAGCAGTGTTCTCACCTTAGGTGTTCCCTCTACATAATACCTTGCGCTGGTCTTTTTGATACCAACTTTCACCGTATGTGCTGTTTCCGGCAATTCCTGGAACATGTATTCGTCTGTCCAGTCATCTCCAATCGCAAAGATGAAATCATAATCCTGGCCTACCAGTTTTTTAGTGCAGGCCTTACCTTTATTCACATCACTGCTTTTTATCTCTAAAACCTTGTTTCCTTCCAAAACACTTAAACCACGGTTAGAGATAAGTTCTTTTAGAACATTGCTCAGTTCATTGGCTCGTATCTCTCCCAGTTGGGGGTCGGCTTTTCGGTAATGCCATGCCAGGGAATAATTCTTTTCTTCGATAAAAGTACCTGGTGTACGGTCAACGAAATTCTCTATAACCGGTCTTACGGCATCCATCCATTCACTTTTTACATTTTCTGAAAGTTCCCATTCACCATCTATCTGTCTCATCCAGACGCCATGTTCTGATATCAGCTCTACAGGTATATCTTTCCACCAGCTACCAAGGGTGTTCTTATCTCTCCCGCTTATAAGTATGACATCAGTATCTTCTGAAGCGTTCAGTGATCTTATCAATTCCTTTAGATCCTTATCCGGTTTGGCGTCTTCAGGTTTATCTACAAAATTAACCAGCGTGCCGTCATAATCAATAAAGAGGATCTTCTTGCTGGCATTTTTAAACTGCTGTATGATTTCATCAGATATTTCTGAAGTTATACGAGTTGCCTTGAAGCTGTCGCGGTTCTCTCTTGTGGCTCTAAGGGCCTTCATAAAG
>JAWWBH010000024.1:0-20480 GCA_033721075.1 Christiangramia sp. | reverse complement strand
TGAAACCTTACTTTCGTTATCTATATAGATCTTTCCGTCTTTCGAGCGAATCTCATCCTCGAAAGTTGAATAGTAGTAGGGTGTTTCAGCTTTGAATTCCGCCGCACAGGTATCTACCAGCTTGTAGACTCTCTTAACACCTAGTTCTTCTCTCTTCTTATAAACCTCACTTTCCCAGCAATCAAGCATATGAGCTATCTGCCTGTCAGCAAAACCTTTTTGTTTTGCCTCAAGAAGCAAGTCTTTTGGGAGGGAATTAATGTCGTAGGTAGATATCTCATTTTCCAGAGCATGAAGTTCTTCGTATTGCTTAAGGAACCACATGTCTATTTTGGTGATCTCATGAATCCTGCTTAAAGGAATACCCATCTGGATAGCATCGTAGATCACAAAGACCCTGTCCCAGCTTGGATGCGTAAGTTTATCTATAATCTGATCATAATCGGTATAACCTTTCCCATCTGCGCCAAGTCCATTTCTCTTGATCTCAAGAGATTGGGTAGCTTTATGAAGAGCTTCCTGGAAAGACCTTCCTATTCCCATTACTTCTCCAACAGATTTCATCTGAAGTCCCAGAGTGCGGTCAGCCCCTTCGAATTTATCAAAATTCCATCTTGGGATCTTCACGATCACATAATCCAGGGATGGCTCAAATAAAGCTGAAGTGGATTTGGTTATCTGGTTATCAAGTTCGTCAAGGTGGTATCCCAAAGCGAGTTTGGTAGCTACCTTGGCAATTGGATATCCAGTCGCTTTTGAAGCCAGTGCTGAGGATCGGGATACCCTTGGGTTGATCTCGATCGCATATATATCTTCCTTTTCATCAGGACTTACTGCAAACTGAACATTACATCCTCCAGCAAAGTCTCCAATACTACGCATCATTTTGATGGCCATATCTCTCATTCTCTGGAAAGCACTGTCGCTAAGTGTCATTGCCGGAGCCACTGTAATAGAATCCCCTGTATGGATTCCCATTGGATCCATATTTTCAACAGTACAGATGATCACCACGTTATCATTCTTATCACGTAGCAGCTCTACTTCATACTCCTTCCAGCCTAAAAGAGCCTTATCGATCAACACCTCATGGATAGGTGAAGTTTCAAGGCCATAGGTAAGCATTTCATCAAAATCCTCTGCACGGTGAACAAAACCAGCTCCTCCTCCACCAAGGGTAAATGAAGCTCTTATCACCAGAGGATAGCCAAATTCCTGGGCTACTTCCTTTCCCTGGAGGTAAGATGTAACAGTTTTCGCAGGGGCAACAGGGATACCTATTCTTCCCATCAACTGTTTGAACTGTTCACGATCTTCACAGATATTGATAGCATCGATATCAACACCAATAAGTTTTACCCCAAAGTCGTTCCAGATTCCTTTTTCATCTGCTTCTATACAAAGGTTCAAAGCTGTTTGACCACCCATTGTTGGCAATACTGCATCAATCTCAGGGTGCTCCTTTAATATTTCTACAATGGATTTTGTGGTAAGTGGTTTCAAATAAACATGATCGGCCATGGAAGGGTCGGTCATGATGGTTGCAGGGTTGGAATTTATTAAAACGGTCTTAATCCCGTCCTCCTTTAAGGAACGCAGGGATTGAGTTCCTGAATAATCGAATTCACAGGCCTGCCCTATGATTATGGGACCAGAACCTATAATTAAAACGCACTTGATGTCTTTGTTTCTAGGCATGATATTATGTTGTGTTCGCGGTAAAAATAAGAAGCGTGTGGATATAAAAAAAGGCGTTACTTAAAAAGTAACACCTTTATTATTTCGAATAACGTGATTCATTAGTGTTTATGTCTGTTTTCAGAAGATACAGATAATTTCTTTCTTCCTTTAGCCCTTCTTCTTGCAAGGACTTTTCTTCCGTTTGCACTGGCCATACGCTCCCTAAAGCCGTGCTTATTCTTTCTTTTCCTTTTAGATGGTTGAAACGTTCTTTTCATTGTGAGTATCTTTTATCTTCTGTAAATTCGTTTTGGCTGTCTTTAAAACTGCGTGCAAATATACAAAGCTTTTTAAGTACTGCAAATACTAAATTAAAATAATTTTTAATTGTTTTTATTACCTTTGCCGCCTGCAAAACCAAGATAGAATATGTTCAATAAGAATATCAAATTAGTTTTAGCCGGTTTAATCATTGCTGTCGCTATATGGCAATTCATAGAAGGAAATATTGGGAACGGGATCTTTCTTCTACTGCTATCAGGTATTTTCATTTTTCTTTATTTTAAAAATGAAATGATCTTATTGGCATTTCTTCGCCTTAGAAAACAGGATTTCGAAGGAGCGAAAAAATGGCTGGACAAAATAAACGACCCTGAAAAAGCACTTACCCAGAAGCAACAGGGTTATTACTGGTACCTTCACGGACTTATGGTTTCTCAGACCAACATCACCCAGGCCGAAAAATTCTTCAAACGGGCTATTAGATTAGGATTATCCATGGCCCACGACCTCGCTATGGCTAAACTAAATCTTGCCGGTATCGCTATGACAAAAAGAAGGAAAAGAGAGGCCACCATGTTATTGAATGAAGCTAAAAAGCTTGACAAACATGGAATGATGACAGATCAGATTAGAATGATGAAAGAACAGATGAAAAAGATCTAAGCTTTGATTTTTTCTAACAAGGTCACTTTTATCTAATAATTCAGTCGTTAAACGATAATATTTTTCTGCAAGCTTAAGCTGTACTACTTTCGCAATGTAACAGCCCCACTAGACGTTGCATGAAAAAACTTTTACTAGTTTTATTATTTATTGGCCCCTCCATATTTTCCCAGCAGAACCTGCAGGACAGGACTTTCTTCACTGAAGCTCTCTTTAACCACCTTTCAGATTATAACAAAAAAGCTGATCTGGCTTATCGCTTTAACCAGTATGATAAAGCAAAGGAACTCTTTGAAGATTTCACCAACAATCACCTTGAAGGCTCCTATATGGATAACTTCAAATTCCATAATTTAAAAAAGAAGGAAGTCCAGTTATACGATTACAGCAAACCCGTTTTTCTTATCACCTATGCATCCTGGTGTGTTCCGGGTAAAGGCGAAATCCCGGCTTTAAATGAACTGGCTTCACAATTCAAAGGCAAGATCGATTTTGTCATACTTTTTTGGGATAAAAGAGAAAAAGCCAAAGAACTGGCTGAACAATTCTCATCAGACATTTCCATAGTATATGTTGACGAAACCGAAAATAACGGTGCATACGTTGTGAGACAGCTAAAGCATTCACTTGGACTGCCCACCTGTTTTCTCCTTTCAGACGATAAGAAGATCATGGAAATTAGAAGAAGTGTTTTCCCTTCTCTTAATACCGATCCTGACACGGCTTATAGAGAAAATTTCATAGCCCTGGAAACTTCTATCTCCAAAAACCTGATCAATGAATATGAGGAGGTCTATGCCGAAAATATCTCCCTCGAATAATACTTACTGATCAAATAGCATTATTTTATTTCGAAGGATAGTAGCCTTCTTCTGGAATATCTATGTAATAGGTTTTCCTGGAAGCATTCTTTAGATGATCATCTCTTAGCCAGGGATTATGTACCTTAAGTATCTTATAATTGATCCCGAATTTTTCGGCGAAGTCTGGAAAATCCTTAACCACAGTATCCACCTTAACCTTATTTACAGGGATAGGCTGATACAGATCATCTTCATCAAAATTGAAACCGTATTTTTCAGGGTGATTCATAATTTCCTTAACTGCAAGTATCCTGAAAACATATCTTCCGGTCTCCTCACCGAGCAGCAGATCGTAATAATCTGACACCTTTTGTCTTTCCAATTGCTTGTCAATACCATACTGACCGGCATTATAAGAAGCCGCAGCGAGCGTCCAGGATCCAAATCTGGCTTTAGCCTTTTTAAGATAATCACTGGCCACTCGTGTGGATTTTTCGATATGATATCTTTCATCTACGTTATCGTTGATCTCCAAACCATATTCTTTACCAGTACCTTCCAGTATCTGCCAGAATCCAATGGCTCTTGCAGGGGAAACAGCCTGGGTAAGACCGCTTTCGATAACTGCAAGGTATTTAAAGTCTTCAGGCACGCCTTCCTCTTTTAAAACCTCTTCTATAACAGGAAAATATTTATGTGCGCGCTTCATCAATAACAGGGCATTAGATTGCCAGTAAGTATTAACAAGAAGCTCCCTATCCATTCTTTCATAAACGTCGGGATCCTCCAGAGGCACACCCTCTCCTGCAAATGAGAGATTTTCTGGCATTGGAAGTGCTTCTATGCGATAAGAATCTGCCACACTCTTATCAGTATTAGTTCGTGATATATCGTTACTCCTTCTCTCATTCGTTGCTCCACCGTCTTCATCCTGTTGCACCGCATTAATACTTACGCCACAAACCGTGATCAATCCTACAACCAGTAATGCTTTCTTTAAAATATTCATCGTTTGATCAATTAAATTGTTCTTCTTGTTTTCTCTTCTTTAGTTTACCCGTAATAATAATTTCGGGCAGATATTCATTAAACCAACGGAATCTATTAATAATCATTATATGGGTTCCCCCTTTTACGATTATTGCATTCCCAATATTCTTAATTGGAAACACTTCATCCCTGTCTCCATGAATATGTATCACTTTTTCATCCGGCTTCCCGCATTTCCAGGTTAACATGCTTTTAATCGCCCAGTCCAGATACTTTTTATCTTTAATTGAAATGTACTGTTTATAGAGCCTGGCCCTTTTTTTAAGAAAATCGCCCACCGCAATTTTCTCAAAATAATCCACATAATCTGCCAAACGCGTGGGAATGAGTCTGAATAATCCTGTTCTTGAAGCGAACTTCATACGTGGCGGCAGTTCATCAGTACATTTTACACTGGAAATGATGATAAGTCGTTTCAGTTCAATGAACTTCGCCATTTCCTGTACAATTACCCCGCCAAAAGAAACACCTATCAAAACCGGTTCTTTATGCTCCACATATTTTATCATTCTTTGAGCATAATCTACCAGATTTTCATCCTTTTCCGGGATCTCCCATTCCAAGAAATGGGTTTCAAACCTTTCCGGGTCCAGGGAAATATTCTCAAAAATCGCTCTATCGGTTGCCATGCCCGGCATGAAATATACATGTATGAGCTCCCCTCCCTTTTTCATTTTAACATGTATATAACAAAGAATCCTGCCATTTAATCGTAAATTTAACAATCAAAATTACTGCTTAATACTCGACTTTCAAATTACCAACTCACAAAAAATGGATAAAGTAATACATCCCGCGAATTCACGGGGTAAAGCAAACTTCGGATGGCTTAATGCCAATTATTCATTCAGTTTTGCAAATTTTTTTGATCCCAATAAAGTACAATTTGGCCAGCTAAGAGTTCTAAATGATGATTTTGTAAAGGGAGGAATGGGCTTTGGCACTCATCCCCACGAAAATATGGAGATCATTACCATTCCCTTAAAAGGCGAGGTAAGACATAAGGATTCCATGAATAATTCAGGTGTGGTCAAAGCTGGTGAAGTACAGGTAATGAGTGCCGGTACCGGTGTTGAACACAGCGAGTTCAATTCTTCACAAGATGAGCTCAATATGTTGCAAATATGGATATTTCCTGAGAAAAACGGACTGGAGCCCAGATATGATCAAAAAGATTTCTCCAAATCAATGGAAACCAACAAACTCATCAACCTGGTCTCTCCAAAGTCTGACCAATCAGTGGACTCATTATGGATAAATCAGCAGGCATACCTTCATTTAGGCGAATATGAAGCCAACAGGAAGCTTGAATACGATTTTAAGGATAATAGTCATGGGGTATATGTTTTTTTAATCGAAGGTGAAGCAGAAGTTGAAGAAACAATTCTTAACAAACGTGATGCAGTTGGAATTTGGAATACCTCCCGAATTTCTATAGAATTTAAAAAACATTCTAAGGTTCTTTTAATTGAAGTGCCTATGAACTAAATTTACAGGTATGAGCGATGAAGAATTAACAATTACAGACAACGAGTTTCTAAGACAGTTTGAAACACGTATTAATGATGAACTGGCAACTATAGAATATTCTCAACAGGAACGAAAAATTTTCCTTACCAAATTAATAATGCCAGAGAATACCGAAGATCGCCAGGAAGATTTTATCAAAGCGGTTCTATCTGAAATTAAGGAAAGAAATACGCGGGTAGTTCCAACCAGCCCTGAAATAGCAGGTTATATGAGAAGGCATCGTAGAAAATACAAGGATCTTCTGCCTGTTGGAATAAATATTTAAGCGAGGGCAGCCTCTGGTATACTTTCAAATCTTACCAGGCCATCAACATCAATTTCAGTAAGTTTTATTTTCTGAAGGGTGTTTACCTTTGCCGGATCCCAGGGAGCTTTTACCTTCACATAATTCTCTGTAAATCCATGAATATACCCCTCTTTGTTCTCCCCTTCAAATAAAACCGTACAGGTGTTTCCTAACTGACTTTCATAAAACGCTCTCCTTTTCTTGGCCGATAAGCCTCTAAGCATCTTGCTTCTTTTCTTCCTCACTTTTAAAGGGACCACTCCATCCATTTCCACTGCCGCGGTATTATCCCTTTCAGAATAAGTGAACACGTGCAGGTAGGAAATATCCAGTTCATTAAGAAAGTTATAAGTTTGAAGAAAATGTTCTTCAGTCTCCCCGGGAAAACCAACAATTACATCCACACCTATACAGGCATTGGGCATCACTTTTCTTATCTGCTTCACTCGGTCCACATACAGATCGCTCATATAGCGACGCCGCATAAGCTTCAGAATTTCATCACTACCACTTTGGAGGGGTATATGAAAGTGGGGCACAAAAGTCTTGCTTTGGGAAACAAAATCGATGGTTTCATTTTTAAGCAAGTTTGGTTCTATTGACGAAATTCTAAGCCTTTCGATCCCTTCCACCTCATCTAATGCTTTTACAAGGTCCAGGAAGGTATGTTCATGTTTCTTATTGCCAAACTCACCCTTTCCATAATCGCCAATATTCACACCCGTAAGGACGATCTCCTTTATTCCCTGTTCAGAAATCTCGGCAGCATTTTGTAATACGTTCTCGAGTTTATCACTTCGGGAAATACCACGAGCCAGAGGAATCGTGCAGTATGTGCATTTATAATCACAGCCATCCTGAACCTTAAGAAATGCCCTGGTTCGGTCCCCTATTGAATAGGACCCCACATAAAAATCGGCTTCATTGATCTCACAGGAATGTACTTCTCCAAAATCATTTTTTGTAAGATCGTTGAGATAATCTGTCACCTTGAATTTTTCTGTTGCTCCCAGTACCAGGTCCACTCCATCCACTGCGGCAAGTTCTTCAGGTTTTAGCTGGGCATAACAACCTACTGCAATTAAAAAGGCATTCTCGTTTACCTTTTGGGCCTGCTTCACAATTGTTTTAAATCGTTTGTCGGCGTTCTCGGTAACCGAACAGGTATTAATCACATAGATATCTGCCATTTCGCTGAATTCTACACGCTGAAAACCTTCATTCTCAAAAGAACGGGCAATCGTGGAAGTCTCTGAAAAATTAAGCTTGCAGCCCAGTGTATAAAATGCAACCTTTTTAGAGTTCATAGATCATCTTTTAAAAGCAATTCCCTAAATCGGGCTGCAAAGATACCAACTAAAAATGGTTTGATAAAATACTCTGAAGATTACAATCTAGTGTAGACCTGAAACTTAGAGAACAGAAGACTTTTTTTCGTATATTTAAACAATTCGGTAGGAAAGGATGCAAAGTCGCAGTAATAATAATTCCCTACATCATAATGATCCTGGAAAGGGAAATAAAGAGGGAACCACCATTAAAGAAATGCCTTTAAGACGCAACTTCAAAAATTTGGTTCAGAAAGGACGCTTAAGCGATGAGGACCTGGAAAGATTAAGGCTGGATATTATTCAGGTTCAGAAAAAGAAACATTACAGGACACTGGTAATCTTCCTTTTATTCCTTATTTGTATCCTTATAATACTGTACTTTTTAGCTTTTTAGCCCCTTCTCCATTTTGAGGTAAAATCAAAGACATACTTCAAGATATTCCTGTCTTCTTCGGTTAGATCCTTATTACGCCTGTTCATCACAAGTTCAGCAGTCTCAAAAACTTTTTCAAGTTTATAGGTACTTGTTCCTGCACTCCCTCCCCAGCTAAAACTTGGAATAAAATTTCTAGGGAAACCACTTCCAAATATATTTGCACTCACTCCTACAACCGTTCCTGTGTTGAACATCGTATTTATTCCACATTTACTGTGATCTCCCATGATCAAACCACAAAACTGAAGACCGGTTCTTGCAAATCTTTCGGAGTTATAATTCCATATTCTCACCTCAGCATAATTATTCTTAAGATTCGAATTATTCGAGTCAGCCCCAATATTACACCATTCTCCAATTACTGAATTTCCAAGATAACCGTCATGACCCTTGCTACTGTTCTCAAACAATACAGAATTATTTATCTCGCCTCCAGCCTTACAGAACGGACCTATGGTGGTTGCTCCATATATCTTGGCCCCCATTTTTACAACGGCATTTTCACATACTGCTAAAGGCCCTCGTATTAGAGCTCCTTCCATTACCAGGGCGTTTTTACCGATATAAATAGGCCCAGCAGAAGCATTTAAGGAACAATTCTCTACTTCTGCCCCTTCTTCAATAAAGATATTGTCTTTGGCCTTTACATAATTTGAACTGTGAATACTCTGGGAAGTCCTGCCATTTGTAATAAGATCAAAATCAAGTTCTATGGCTCTTGCGTTCTTTGAAAAGATATCCCAGGTGTTCCCAATCTTTAAAAGCTCGCCTTTAGCTTCTTTTCTTTCCAATCCTGAAAAAGCAGGTTCATTCTCAGCATTTTGAAAATAGGCAACCACATCTTCACCAGAAACCAGACTCTCATTTTCTTTTAATCCTTTAATTTGATTCACGAGACCGGAAGTAGGTATAAATGATGAATTGATAAAAATATTCTTTTCGTTGAGATCCTGTGGCCATTTACCACTCAGGTAATCTTCCGTTTTTGTAGAAATCGTGGTCTCGAGCACTTTCTCCCACTTCTCCCTGATGCTTAAGATCCCAACCCGTATATCGGCCACCGGACGGGTAAAGGTGAAAGGTAAAAGATCATTTCGTGAAGGACCATCAAAAAGGATATAATTCATCATCTTACAATTTGCTTCAAAATTAACAGTTCCTGAATAACAGAAAAGTAATTATCATAAATTTCACATAATCAAAAAACCCCGCATTTTGCGAGGTTTCAATATATTTTAAAAAACAGGAAAAATTATTTTTTCTTGAATTTTGAGTATTTGTTCTTGAATTTGTCAATTCTACCCGCACTGTCAACAAGTTTGGTTTGCCCAGTATAATAAGGGTGAGAAGTTCTGGAAATTTCCAGTTTCACTAACGGGTATTCAGTTCCGTCAACTTCAATAGTTTCTTTTGTCTTGGCTGTAGACTTGGTGACAAATACGTCCTCATTAGACATATCTTTAAATGCTACTAACCTATAATTTTCCGGATGGATTCCCTGCTTCATCGCTTTGATCTTTTAATTTTCGAGGTGCAAATTTAATTAATAACTCTACAACTACAAACAAATTTCAAAAAATCTTTTGTTGAGTTTAGATGTAACGTTTTGCTATATTTGTTAACTAACTGCTAAATTAACCAAACTTCTATCAACCAATGGAAAAATCCTCTAAAAAATTAGCTACTAGCTATGGGCTTTATTTAGGTCTCGCTTTAATTCTTATTACCGTACTTATTTATGCTTTCGATATTTCTTTGATGACCGAATGGTATTTAATGATCATCAATTTTATATTAATAGTGGTACTGGCTACTATGGCCATAAAAAAAGCGAAATCGGCTAGCACAAGCCTGTTTACTTTCAAAAATGCCTTTTCAGCATATTTCCTTACCGTATTTATAGGTTTATTAATAGCGACGGTGTTTAGTTTATTTCTATTCAATGTTGTAGACCCAGAAGCAGCCGAAACATTAAAAGAACTTACCATGGAGAAACAGGCTGAAATGTTAGAAAATTTCGGCATGTCTGAAGCTCAGGTCAATGAAGCTATGGTGAAAATGCAGGAAGAAAATACCTTTTCTATTAAAAATGTAGCTATTAGCTTTGCATCTCAATTGGTATTCTTTTCAATAGTAGGATTATTAATAGCTTTAATATTCAGAGAGAAAGAGCCAACTAACATTTAAAAATGCAGATATCGGTTGTAATACCACTTCTCAACGAAGAGCAATCTCTTGCCGAATTATATGATTGGATCGCAAAAGTATTGCGATCCAATTCCTTTTCTTATGAGATCATATTTATAGATGATGGTAGCACTGATGGTTCCTGGAAAACTATTGAGGCACTTTCAAAAAACGATCAGGCCGTTAAAGGTATTCGCTTTAACCGAAATTATGGGAAATCACAAGCCCTCCACGCGGGGTTTCTAAGAGCTCAGGGTGATGTGGTAATTACCATGGATGCCGATCTCCAGGATAACCCTGAAGAGATCCCTCAACTTTATGACATGATCGTGAAGGATGGTTACGACCTTGTTTCTGGCTGGAAGAAAAAACGTTACGATAATGTTATCACCAAAAACCTGCCTTCAAAAGTTTTCAATGCAGCGGCCAGAAAGACTTCAGGAGTAAAACTTCACGATTTTAATTGTGGCCTAAAGGCTTATAGGAAGGAAGTAATTAAGAATATAGACGTATACGGCGAAATGCACCGTTATATTCCGGTTCTTGCTAAAAATGCTGGTTTTTATAAGATCACCGAAAAAGAAGTGCAGCACCAGGCGAGAAAATATGGCAACACCAAATTTGGAATAAATCGCTTTATCCATGGTTTCCTTGATCTAATAAGCATTTGGTTCCTTTCAAAATTTGGCCGTAGACCCATGCACCTTTTTGGAGCTCTTGGCGTATTAATGTTTATTATAGGTTTTATAGCGGCGGGATGGATAGGTTTTTCCAAACTTTACAAATTATACCATGATATTCCCAATACCCTTGTCGCACAAAATCCATGGTTCTATATCTCCCTAACCGTAATGATAATAGGGACACAGTTCTTCCTTGCAGGATTCCTGGGTGAGCTGATCTTAAGAACTAAAAGAGATAAAGATCGTTATCTCATTAAGAAAACCACTTCTAATCTTTAGGAGCTTTCCCGGATTAATGTTTATTTTTGTTAAGCAAAAAAATTAAATTATGGCTACTGTTAACCCTGATATTCTTGAAAGAGCTAAAACCTGGCTTACCGATATATTCGATAATGAGACAAAGTCTGAGATCAACAGGCTAATAGAGGAAAATCCTACTGAACTGGAAGAGAGCTTTTATAAAAATGCTGAATTCGGTACTGGCGGAATGCGAGGTGTGATGGGTGTGGGTACAAACCGCATCAATAAATACACGCTAGGTAAAAATACCCAGGGATTATCAGATTATCTTAAAAAATCATTTCCAGATAAGGAAATAAAAGTTGCTATCGCCTACGATTGCCGTAATAACAGTCAGAAACTGGCTAAAATAGTAGCCGATGTGTTTTCAGCCAACGGGATTAAGGTTTTTCTTTTTTCGGAATTAAGACCTACTCCCGAACTTTCTTATGCAGTAAAAAAACTTAACTGTCAATGCGGAATCGTTTTAACCGCGAGTCACAATCCTCCCGAATATAACGGATATAAAGTTTACTGGGAAGATGGAGGCCAACTGGTACCACCTCAGGACACAGAGCTGGTAGAAACCATCAACAACCTGGAATATGAAGCTATAAACTTCAATGCCAACGAAGGACTGATCCAAAAGATAGACAGTGAAGTAGATGAGGATTTTGCAGAAGCATCAGTCAAAAATGGAAGTTTCGATACTTCAGCTTCAGCCAGGAATAACCTAAAAGTCGTATTCACTTCTTTACATGGAACTTCAATTACAATGGTTCCGGAGGTATTGAAAAAGGCAGGATTTGGTAATGTTTCTATTGTAGAGGAACAAAAGGAGCCTAATGGAAATTTTCCTACAGTGAAATCACCTAATCCTGAGGAACCGGAAGCCTTAAAAATGGCGCTGGAACTGGCAGACAGGGAAAATGCTGATATCGTTATTGGAACAGATCCCGATTGTGACAGGCTTGGAGTCGCAGTAAGAGACCTCAATGGAAGAATGATACTTTTAAACGGGAATCAAACCATGCTGGTCATGACCTGGTTCCTATTGGAACAGTGGAAAAAAGAAGGCCGCATAAACGGCAATGAGTTTGTGGCATCCACTATTGTATCCACTCCAATGCTCAAGAATCTTGTAGAAGATTATGGAGTGGAATATATGGAAGTGCTTACCGGTTTTAAATGGATCGCAAAGCTAATAAAGGACCATCCTGAAATGAATTTTATTGGTGGCGGGGAAGAGAGTTTTGGATATATGATAGGCGATTTTGTAAGAGATAAAGATGCCGTTACCGCTACCCTGCTAGCCTGTGAGATCGCTGCTAAGATGAAGGATGAAGGTAATTCCTTCTATAAGAAATTACTGGAACTATATACCAAATATGGTCTTTACAGGGAAGAACTCATCTCCCTGGTCAAGAAAGGAATCGAAGGAGAAAAGGAAATAAAGCAAATGCTGATCGACCTCCGTGAAAATCCATGGGAAGAAATTGACGGAGAAAAAGTTGTGCTTGTTGAAGATTACAAAACTTCAGTTGCAAAAAACACGCTGGATCATAGTGAAAAGACTATAGATATGCCTAAATCCAATGTGCTTATCTACTATACTGAAAATGGTACCAAGATAGCTGCCAGACCAAGTGGAACTGAGCCCAAGATAAAGTTTTACATAAGTGTGAACACCGGGCTTTCTTCAGTAGAAGACTATACAGAAGAAAATCAGAAACTGAGTGATAAAATTGCCCGAATCAAACAGGAACTTAAACTGGGCTAACTGTTTTTTAAATGACCTATTTTCGGAAAATACTCCAGTTCGCGATCCCTTATAAACAATTCGCGATACTGAATATTATTTGCAATATTTTATACGCAGTCTTCAGCACTCTTTCATTTATCGCGCTGATCCCGGTAATTCAGGTACTCTTCGATAAAACGAAAAGGGTATCTACCAAACCCGAATGGGATGGGATTGGTGGTATTAAGGATTATGCCGTAGACCACTTCAACTTTTATGTTACGCAAAGGGTCAATGAAGACGAAGTTGCTGCTCTTGTCTTTATATGCGGGATCGTGGTTTTTCTATTCTTTTTAAAAAACCTGTTCGGGTACCTTAGTTCCTTTTTCCTTACATTTCTACGGAATGGGGTTCTGAGAGATCTCCGGGATGCGGTCTATAAAAAGATCCTGGAATTACCCGTCTCCTATTTTTCGGAAAAAAGAAAGGGAGATACTATTTCACGAATAACAGCTGATGTCAACGAGGTTCAGACCTCCTTTTTATCTATCCTCGAACTTATAGTCAGGGAGCCGCTAACAATACTCTTTACCATCATCGCCATGCTCATGATGAGCGCTAAGCTCACGCTATTCGTTTTTGTATTTCTTCCTATCTCGGGTTTTATTATTTCCCTTATAGGAAAACAGCTCAAAAAACAATCGAATCTTGCACAGGAAGAGAATGGACATTTTTTAAGTATCGTGGAAGAAACGCTTTCCAGCCTTAAGATCGTTAAGGGCTTTAATGCTGAGAAAAAGTTCTATGCCCGGTTCCAGGAATCCACAAACCGATTGAATTCGATCCTTAACAAACTGGTGAACAGGCAGAACCTCGCTTCACCTACAAGTGAATTCCTTGGAATATTCGTTATCGTGATCATCTTGTGGTTTGGAGGAAATATGGTGCTGATAGAAGGAACCCTGGATGCAGCTACATTTATCGCTTTTCTTGGGCTCGCCTACAATATTTTAACACCTGCCAAACAGATCTCAAAAGCTTCTTACAGCGTAAAAAAGGGAAATGCCGCCGCTGAGCGTATCCTCGATGTCCTGGAAACCCCTTCTAACCTGACCGATGCTCCCGATGCAGTTGAAAAGAAAGAGTTTGAGCAGGAGATATATATTGAGAATGTAAGTTTCGGTTATGAAAAAGAAAAGGTCCTTAAAAACTTCAGTATTAAGGTCCCAAAAGGACAAACTGTTGCCCTTGTAGGCCAATCTGGCTCTGGTAAGTCTACCATCGCCAACCTTATCACAAGATTTTATGATGTAAATGACGGAAGTATAAAAATAGACGGCACAGACATAAGAAAGATCAAAAAAGCATCGCTTAGGGACCTTTTGGGACTTGTAACACAGGATTCCATACTATTTAATGATACTATCAGGAATAATGTCTCTTTAGGGAAGAATGATGCAACAGATGAAGAAATCATTGATGCGCTAAAGGTTGCCAACGCATGGGAATTTGTTAAGGAGCTGCCACAACAGCTTGATACGAATATTGGTGATAGCGGTAACAAGTTGAGCGGTGGTCAAAAACAAAGACTATCGATTGCCAGGGCTGTATTGAAGAATCCCCCGGTAATGATCCTGGATGAGGCCACTTCTGCCCTTGATACCGAAAGTGAGAAACTTGTGCAGAAAGCCCTTGAAAATATGATGAAGAACCGTACATCGGTTGTTATCGCTCATCGTTTATCTACCATCCAGAATGCGGACAATATTGTGGTGATGCAGCGCGGTGAGATTGTTGAGCAGGGTAAACATCAGGAGTTAATATCAAAAGACGGGACTTACAGGAAACTGGTTGAAATGCAATCATTTGATTAAAAAAAGGCCCTGGAAATACCGGAGCCTTTTTTCTTCATGAATCATCTTGTTAATTCCCGGGACCTCAATGCCTTATCCAGGTTGGCTGTAACTGAAGGGAAACTCCCAAAAAACTTTTTACCATCCTTTCTTTTTAGAACAATGATATTTTCGGTTCCCTTGTTTTTTATTTCTGTAACAACTACTTCGGTTCCCTTTAGCTTCCCGTAATTAGCTATCCCACCTTTCTTAATTATAAAATTAGGTTTGGGAAAATCGATAAAGGAATACTGATAATTCTGGGAAGATTGAATGGTAAGCGTCTCTCCTACTTCAATATTGTTATTAGTTACCTGTGCATTCCCTGAATATGAAAACAAAAGAAGCAATGTTGAAATTAAACATAGTTTTCTCATAAAAAGAACTTTTTTAAAGTTTTAATTAAGATAATTATTTCTAATATTAGGAAAATAAAAAAATGGATGATAAAAGTAGGTATCATCCATTTTTTATTGAAAATTATTTCCACTTTGGGGCAAATGGAAACAATGAGATCTAATTCGATTTTTTGGGGCAAAAAAAGATTAAATCGTTTGTTGAGGTAAATATACAACAATCTTTAATTCAAACAAGAAAAAAATGCTTTTAATCAGTTAAAAAGGTATTTTATCGATTCAATTATATATAAATGAAGTTTTTTTCCTACTTTTTTATTTAAAACTTTTTCCTTTTTGAAGCTTTAAGCTTTTCTATACCTTTATCCGTTCTAATTTATGAGTACTAATCACCAAATCTTGCAATACTCCGAGGATCAATTTATAGAAAGATTAAAGGACAGTTCCTCAGCTGAAGAAGCTTTCAGGGACCTTGTAGCTTTGTATAAGGAACGCCTGTACTGGCACATCAGGAACATTGTAAAAGATCATGATGATACTGATGATGTGCTTCAGAATACCTTTCTGAAGATTTTTCGAAATATAGATCAGTTTAAAGGAGACAGTAAGCTATACAGCTGGATGTACCGGATAGCTACAAATGAATCCATTACTTTTCTGAATAAAAAAGCCAAAAGGCTTAAGATAACTTCTGAAGAACTTCAGAACCAAATCATAGACAATCTGGAAAGTGATGTTTATTTTGAAGGAAATGAGATCCAGGTAAAATTACAGAAAGCTATTGCCCGGCTACCAGACAAACAACAACAGGTTTTTAACATGAAATATTTTCAGGAATTAAAATACCGGGAAATGGCAGAGATTTTGAATACCAGTGAAGGAGCTCTGAAGGCTTCATATCATCATGCAGCTAAAAAAATTGAAGAATATTTAAAAACAAATTAAACCATTAGGAAAATCTATAGTCAAACAAGCGATGAAAACCAATAGATCTAAATATTCGGAAAATTCTGGATTCAAAATTCCTCAAGATTATTTTGAGAATTTTGAAGAAAGAATGATGCGCAGGCTCGAAGAGAAGGAAGCTGTGAAGCTCCCTGCTATGAAGAGTGGATTTAGCGTTCCAAATGGATATTTTGAGACCTTGGATGAAAAGATCATTCAGAGAACTAAAGATGCACCACCACGCATAATTAGTTTGTTTAAGAAAGAATATCTTTTCTATGCCGCTGCGGTGGCAGCTATATTTATTCTAATGCTGGGGAACTTCTTTCAAACAGAATCTGATCAACCATTAGGTTGGGACGATATTGAAATTTCGGCAATGGAGAACTATATCGATGAAGGCTATGAAATGGGCTTTTTTGAACTGAATACATCAGACTATTCAAATCTGATACTGAAAGATGGTAAGCTTATTGATGATTCAGATTTCTATAGTGTAAATTCAGATGCTGTTTTCGACTATATTGATGAAAATATTGAGGACCCTACCTATATTTTGGAATAGATTATGAAAAAATTAGTATTGATATTATTTGTTCTTTTCACTGCATCAAATGCTGCGGCACAGGATTCAGACAATGGAAAATGGGAGCGTATTAAAGCCCTTAAAGTGGCCTTTTTCACGCAGGAACTTAATTTAAACGACAAAGTAGCTGAGAAATTCTGGCCTATTTATAATAAATATGAGAAAGCCAAGTACGAGTTGCATAAACGTGAACATATAGACCTTGAGAATGTGGAATGTATCAATGAGACAGAGGCCAATCAACTTTTAAATGAATTCCTTACTGTTGAAAATGAGGAATACAAAATAAAAAAAGAGCTGTTCAGAGATCTTAGGGAGATCATTTCAGCTAAAGATATAATCAAGCTACATAAGCTGGAAGATGAATTCCATAAAAAGCTTATAAAAGAATACCGCTCCAAAAAGGATCGTAAAGATGCAAATAGCAGTGAGTAGTTTTGCTATTCATATTTAGTTTTTTGGTTAGTTAGTAGTTAATAATCCGGCAGGTTCTGAATCTGTCGGATTATTTCTTTTTAGTGAAATACCAGTTTTGCGATCCTGTTCTTTCCCGCGGCATAAGCCACCGTATCGTTCATGAACCTTAAGGTATAAAATCCTTCTTCTGATAGTTTCTTCCAGGTCTTTCCTCCATCTTTACTATAATCTATCCCCGTGAACCCCGTAGCCACGATTTGTTCAGCATTAGAATCTGGCACATACCGTACGCTGCTCTTATATCCAGGATCCTTTCCCTCGGCGACAAGTTCCCATGTCCTGCCACCATCTTTCGTTATAGCTTTATTTCCTGAGTTACCTTGCGGATTGGTATAATCCCCTCCTATTATAATACCGTTATTTTCATCATAAAAATCCAGACTATATCCCCCGGTAGTGGGTTTACCCTGTAATAAAGGTGTGTCAAAGACCTCCCAGGTTTTTCCTTTATCGGGAGAGTAAAGTATCCTTGACTTAACACCGCCGGTAATTATCCAGGTCTTCTCTCCATTAATAGCGATATTGGAATTGCTGGCGGCAAATGCTGCTTCCCCTTCCACCGCTTTTGGCAGTTTTTCACAATCCAGTTTAGTCCAGCTTTTTCCGCCATTTCTGGTAATGATTATAGAGATACATTCATCTGTTGGATCACCCATTGCTATACCTTCATTATCATTCCAGAATGCGAGAGCATCATAGAAAACCTTTTCATTCTCTTCCCTGTATACAAGTTCCATTTTTCCTGAATCACCTGTCTTATATAATAAAGCGGGATTCCCAACACTTAACATGAAGAAGTCATTTGCTGTACTGGCTACTGCGCGGAATTCCGGAGCTATACTGTCAAATTTCTGAACATTTGTTTTCCATGCATTATTAGCAGAATTGTAAAGGCCGTATTTGCCATTATTTCCTGCAAAAGCAAGGTTCTCCCCTATTACTTCTATCGCCCGTACGCTTAAAGAATCATCTTCAAGAATCACTTCTGTTTCAACTGAATCAAAATATCTTGGCTTAGATTTTTCAATGTTATCAGATCCATTATTCTTTGGATCGTTTTTGCAGGAAAAAACCAGTAAAATCAGTAAAAAGCTTATTCTTCTCATATTCGGAATTTGCATCAAATATAAATTTTTCCCATTCAAAAAACCGTAACTTTGCCGCTTTAAAGGAAATTTATGCGCCTACACAGAAATCTGGTTTTCGCCACTATTGATGCTCTTGCCGAAATTTTTAATGAGGGAAACTATGCCGATAAAGTAATTGAAAAGACCCTGAAAAGAGATAAACGCTGGGGTTCCAGGGATAGAAGTTTTATCGCTGAAACCACTTATGATATTGTAAGATGGAAAAGACTTTATGCTGAGATCGCTGAAGTGAAAGAACCATTTTCAAGGGAAGGGCTTTTTAGGATGTTCTCTGTATGGTGTGTACTTCGCGGGATAAAATTACCGGACTGGCCGCAATTCGATGGAACACCGGAACGCCGAATCAAAGGGAGATTTGATGAATTAAGCAAAATAAGAAAGTTCAGGGAGTCTGTTCCGGACTGGCTGGATGAACTTGGGGCAAGTGAACTTGGGGATAAAACCTGGACTAAGGAGCTTCATGCGCTTAATAACCAGGCACCGGTCGTTATAAGGGCCAATAAACTTAAAACCACTCCCCAAAAAATTGCAGAAATCCTGAAAGAAGAAGGGATAGAAACTTCTAACCTCAGGAACTATCCTGAAGCACTTGAATTAAAGGAACGAGCCAATATTTTCAGAACAAAAGCCTTTAAGGATGGTTTATTTGAAGTCCAGGACGCCAGTTCACAGAGAGTTGCTGAATTCCTTAACGTTGAACCCGGAATGAGGGTGGTGGACACCTGTGCAGGCGCCGGTGGAAAAACTTTGCACCTGGCTGCTTTAATGGAAAATAAGGGCCAGATCATCGCTCTGGATATCTATGGAAATAAACTTAAAGAATTAAAACGCCGGGCGAAGCGTGCCGGTGCTCATAATATTGATACCAGAAGTATTGAATCCACTAAGGTCATCAAAAAATTATATGATACTGCAGATAGGGTCCTTATAGATGCTCCATGTAGTGGATTGGGTGTCCTAAGCCGTAATCCGGATGCTAAGTGGAAGTTACAGCCGGAGTTTATTGAAAATATCAGGAATACACAGATCGAGATCCTTCAAAAATATTCACGAATAGTAAAGAAAGGAGGACAGCTGGTATATGCCACCTGCTCTATCCTGCCTTCAGAAAACCAGCAACAGGTTCAGAAATTTCTGAAATCTGAAGAAGGAGCCAAGTTCAAACTTAAAAAGGAAAAGACCATCCTTTCCAGCGAAAGTGGTTATGACGGATTTTATATGGCATTGTTAGAAAAGGAATAAAAAGAGGCTAGCTAAAAAGTCCTGGAACTGTCATTGCGAGGCACGAAGCAATCTCATGGTTGGTAAGCAAAGGTAATTACTTCACTTCGTTCGTAATGACACCTGGAACTACTTTTTAGCCAACCTCTTTTTTACTCTATTGAAATAAGTTTTAAGGTCTCGTTACCGCCATGAACAAAAGTCCCATTTACTTCGTCTTTATTCTGAAGTTTTTGGATTAATTCCTCGCATAGATCAGTACAAATAATTTCATATTCATCAAGCAGGTAATAATTATTTTTTGAACCGGTAACAAAATTGCTTCCTCCCCACTTTAATTTGATCTCAAAAGTCTCATCTTCAGAAACCTTCTTCTTAGACCTAACGCTTATGAGTATATATCTTGCTGAGGAAGCATCCTGGGGAGGATTTTCAACCGTTTCTTTCCTTACTTTCAGATCGTAGATATAACCCGGTTCATAATCAAAACCCAAAATTTCATCATACATATAAGTCCATTGCTCCCCTCCTATGGCCTCATCTTCCTGCACAAGGTAAACCAGCTGAAGAGCTTCACCTATCCCTGTTTGTTTAAAATGATTGATCCTCATATTAAGATTCTCAAAGTCTGCATTGACGTCAACCATCGAACAGGATTTAAAGGCAAAGGACGTAAGAAATGCCAAAAGGATGATATGAAATTTAAGATACATTAGGATGATTTTGATTGACATACAAAAGATAGACATTAATACAGTAAAATAAAATTTAACTTTCTTAAATTATTTACTCTAGCCAAGAAAAAATCATAAATTTGTGCCTTTCAAAAACAACACAAAATATAATAGATGATCCTTTTCTTCGGAAACCAGACCACTAAGGTTTTTGCTGTAGAGACCCATTC
>JAWWBH010000023.1:0-20825 GCA_033721075.1 Christiangramia sp. | reverse complement strand
CGGTTGGTTTCTATAAAGGCCTCACCATATATACTGATATATTCCATATCTGAATTGTCGGTAAAGAGCAACTGAACATCCTTGTCCTTTTCAATATTCTTATTGTGTTCGCTGTCACTTCGGCTTAAAAACCAGATGGCTCCGTGATCATCCACCTGCTTGGTGGTCATAGGTACTGCGCTTAAGGGTTTTGAGAGCATATCGGTAATGAGAATTCCCGTTTTGATATCCTCTACCAAAGATTTGATCTTTTCCCTTGCTTCCTTGTCATATAAATTTTTCGTACTCATAATCAATTTTATTTGTTATGAATATACTTTAGCAAGACTGGCTTTTGCGCTAATGAACTCCTAAAAAAAGAAGTAGCGGTGTTAAGAATTGTAAAATCAGCTGAATCGCTGAATGATGGAAGTTACCTGCGATCTATAGCCCGCACCAAAGATGTTGAGATGAACCAGTAAATAATAGAGTTGCCACAACGGGATCCGCTTTTCCCAGCCTGGTTCCAGAGGAAAGGTTTCGTTGTAAACCTGGAATAGCTGATCATTAAAACCTCCGAATAGTTTCATCATTCCAAGGTCCATTTCCCGTGGAGCGAATGCTACTGCAGGATCGATGAGGCATGGCAACCCTTCAGAATTCACCAGGTAATTCCCGTTCCAGAGATCACCATGGATAAGCGAAGCTTCTTCGTCTGGGATCAGTTGTTCGCAATTCCTGAAAAAACTCTCAGGAACATTGAGTTGAAAACCTTTGTCTTCTGCCATCTTTATTTGTGGCTCAAGCCGCATGCTGATGTAGAATTGAGCGGTCGAATCCTTTTTCTCATTATACTGCGGAAGGCTTCCTATATAATTATCCTTTTCCAGTCCGAAATTTTCAGCGCTTGTTTTATGTAATGCAGCCATCTGTTCTCCGAAGCTTTCCCAGAATTTGGGTCTTTTTTGTGCAGATTCCTTATGCTCTAAAATAAGATAAGCCATTTCATTGGCCGTACCAGTGGCAATAGCTTCAGGAACATCGATAACCCCGGGTTCTGAAAGCTTTTCCAGGCCAAATTTTTCCGCCTCGAACATTCCAGGGAAGCGGCTTGCACTGTTCAGCTTAAATACAAATTTATCTGACAGGCCTTCAAGAAGGTAAACTTCATTGATATCTCCTCCGCTTAAGGCAGAGGAGCGTTTATAGGTTATTCCGTTTTCTTCAGCTATTTGCCTTAAGATGGCTTCCTGTCTATTTACGTTCATAGGTTAGGTAAGTAAAGGCATATTTATGTCTTTCATCCTTTGCATGAAACTCCTCTTTTACCAGCTCCCATTCATTTTCATCGATCTCAGGAAAATAAGTATCAGCATCAAATTCGCCATGAACCCGGGTCAATTCTATTTTATCAGCCACATCCATTCCCATTTTATAGATCTCCCCGCCACCAATAATAAAAGGCTGTTCGTCAAGTTTTGAGGCTCTTATAGCTTCTTCGAGGGAATGTACCACGATAGTGCCTTCAGGCTTATAGTCTTCTTTACGGGTGATAATGACGTGGGTGCGGTCTGGCAGCAATTTAGGGAAAGACTCAAAGGTCTTTCTTCCCATGATTATATGATGACCTGAGGTTAGTCTTTTAAATCTTTTGAAATCGTCGGGGAGGTGCCAAACAAGATCGTTGTCCTTTCCCAGAGCATTGTTTTCTGCCGCTGCGGCGATTATTGTAAGCATTTAATATCTAAGAGTTTATCGGTGTATCCGGATCTTCCGGTTCAATTCTTCTTTTAGGTTCAACTGGCTTCGGTGGTTCCTTTTTCATAGGCGATGGATGTTCTCTTTCCACCTGTTCCTGCAGCCTGGCGATCTTCTCCTTTTGTTTTTGCACCAGCCTGTCTACCTGTTTTGCTTCCCAGTCTTTACCCATAAAACTGTTTACTATAAAAACATTGAAAAAATGGACCAGAAAGATAAGCGCCCAGAGGAGGACCGCCCAGACGAACCAGTTATATCCCAGTGGTTTAAAATCTTCTTTGTAGCTTATGACCACATTAAGTATTATGAGAAAAACGGCTCCAATAAGGAAGATCACAAAATGCTGAAAAAGCCTTTTTTTCTCTTTAGTCCTTTTCCTTGCATTCTCGTAAAGTTCACGCTGTTCGTAATCTATTTTCGAAGTATTTTTCTTTTTAGAAAACATAATAACAATTACATTAGTGTAGTATCAAATTTACATTTTATAAAAAGAACTCCCTAAAGCTTATGGATAATTTAAGAAAAGGCTTCCCCGTCCTTGAACAGTATACCTATTTGAATACCGCCGCTTCCGGTTTGCTACCAGAAAAGGTCTGGGAATTCCGCCAGGAACACGATCTTGATTTTCTTATCAAAGCGAGCCTGCTTAAGGAGAAAATGGGAGAGGTCCTTACTGGAGTAAGAGAGAGCGTTGGAGAATTCTTTAATTGTGCGCCTAACCGTGTGGGACTGGTGCCCAATTTCTCTTATGGCTTCAATTCAGTGTTGGAAAGTATAGATAAGCCTTCTAAAATCCTTCTTTTGGAGAACGATTATCCTTCTATCAACTGGGCCGTGGAATCACGGAATTTTAATGTTATCTATGCAAAGATCGATCAGGATCTGGAAGATAATATCCTTCAGCAGATTGAGAAGGAAAAGCCAGACTTCTTCGCTTTCAGTATAGTCCAGTATATCAATGGAGTTAAGCTTGGGGTTGGTTTCCTAAAGCAACTCAAGGATAGATTTCCCGATCTCATCCTTATCGCTGATGGCACCCAGTACTTTGGTACAGAGGATTTTCATTTTGATGATTCAGGAATCGATATTGCCATAAGCAGTTGTTATAAATGGATGAATGCCGGTTATGGAAATGCTTTTATGTTGTTCAATGAATCTATACAGGGTAAGATATTTCCTAAGCACCTAGGCTTCGGTTCGCTGCAGGGAAAATATAAAGCTCACGAGGGTAACTTCATCGGGAAGTTCGAACCCGGGCATTATGATACCCTGAATTTTGGAAGCCTGAAGGTGGCCATAGACCTTATCAAAGAAAAAGGGATGGATAAGATCGCTGAAAAAATAATCCACCTTAAAAATATCGCCAGGGACCGATTGATGTCGGATGGACTCCTGGAAGAATGGACGGCTAATAGAACTGATTTCGCCCCCCTTTTCAACATCAAAGGCGATGATAAGCTATTTGCAAGATTAAGGGAAAATGATATCATCACTTCGCAAAGAGGTGATGGCATAAGGCTGAGTATGCATTATTTTAACTCTGAAGAGGATCTGGACCAGCTTTTTAAGGTTTTAAATATCTGATTATCAGATTTTTTATGGGCCTGTATTGGCTGAAAATTTGCCAAATTATCTTCTGATAACGTTTGCGTATTTTAAAGTCTTCCTATTATTGGCAAATTAATTCCGATATTCGAAAAAATGAATATAACACGCTGATTTTTATTGTTTTATAATTGTTTATTATTTTAATTTGGGGCTTGAATTAGTAAAAAAATAAGTCATGCCTATTACAAAACAGTACCTTAAATCGAAGCCTGAGTGTAAGATAACTTTTTGTGTTCCTGCAAAGGATGCAAGCAAAGTTGAAGTAGCCGGAGATTTTAACGAATGGAGTTCAGCTGAACTCAAAAAATTTAAGAATGGTAATTTTAAGGCCCAGTTCAACCTTCCTGTAGATAAAGAATATCAGTTTAAATATATAGTAGACGGTGAATGGGTAAACGAAACAGAAGCAGATGCATACAAATGGAATGACTATGCAGCTTCAGAAAACTCTGTCTTAGTGGTTTAGTTAAATGGTATAATCGGAGAAGGGCCGATTTTACCAGAAATGGGTAAAGGTTACCGGAGTTCTATTCGGTAACTTTTACTCCATTCCAAAATGCTACATAATTTTCTATGGGTCTGGCCGCATAACTTGTTTGCGGATAGTACCATGCCGCATTCCGGTTGAGCTCACCATCAACTTCAATGTGAAAATAGGAGGCTTTTCCTTTCCAGGGACAACGCGTGTTGTGATCACTTTTGGCGAAATATTCTTTTTCAATATCGGCCATGGGAAAATAATGATTGTTTTCAACGATGAGTGTGTTATCGCTTTGGGCAATAACAGTGTCATTCCAGATGGCTTTCATGCTTGGGATTTAGAGGTTACTTCCTTCTAAATATATAATTTTTAAAGCAGTTTTCCTTATCGCTGAAAGAGCGTTCCACTGTGAGTCCGGCTTCATTGGCCAGCCAGTTCACTATTGAATCGTCGTATTTCTGTGAGATCTCGGTATGAATACTTTCCCAGGCATCAAAATTCACTTCCAGCTGCAGTTTTTTGATCTTCACCTTTTGCTGTATTTTACTTACCAGAAAACTTCTGGCAGTACCTGTTTCGGGATCATAGGTTTCCCAGTGCAGGAATTTATCGGTGTCAAAATCACCACCCAGTTCGTTATTGATACGTACTAAGAGGTTTTTATTGAATTCCTCTGTGATCCCTGCAGCATCGTTATAGGCATCCAGTATGGCCTGGGGATGTTTTTTCTGATCAAATCCCATAAATAGCATATCGTCTTGGCTCATAGCCCTGGCTATATTGGCCAGGAAATCCACGGCTTTTTCGTGCAAAAGATTACCAATGTTACTCCCAAGGAAAAGGATCACTTTTTTGCGTGAATTGAATTCAGAAAGTTTTTCAAGGGTTTTGAAATAAGTGCCCTGCTGAACCTTTACTTTGGCCTGCGGGATCTCTTTTTTTAAAGAAATCTCCAGTTCTTCCAGAACATGCTGACTAATGTCTACCGGCAGATATTCAAATTTATATCCTTTATTTACCAGTTCCTTTAAAAGGATCTTTGTTTTTTTTCCATCGCCGGCTCCAAGTTCAATAAGGTCAAATCCTTTTTCACTGCTGAAGGATTCGGCAATGGCAGAAGCATTCATCCTGAGAATATCAAACTCGCAGGCAGTGAGGTAATACTCGGGCATTTCCATTATTTTCTGAAATAGCTTATCTCCCTTCTCATCATAGATATACTTTGAAAGAAGATATTTTGGGTAACTGGTGAGCCCTTTATAGGTATCCTCAGCAAATGCCGATTCAAACATGGTTTCTGGTGGATTTTTCATTTGATATTCAGTTTATTTTACCAGCCGGAAGCCTGTGAACTGCCATCTTAGCTGTGGATGAAAAAAATTTCTATAGGAAGGCCTGGTGTGATTTGTTGAGGTGGCTACCGAGCCTCCTCTTAAAACCTTTTGGTTTACCATGAATTTACCGTTATACTCTCCCAGGGCTCCTTCAGGCTTTTTATAACCTGGGTAGGGGGAGTAGGCACTTTCTGTCCATTCCCATCGGCTGCCCCATTCAAAATATCGCTGGGCCGTTTCCCATTCCTGCTCGGTAGGCAGACGCATACCTTTCCATTGCGCATATGCAAAAGCCTCATAATATGAAATATGAGTAACAGGTGCATCGGGAATCAACTTTATTAATCCGTTTAAAGTATATTGATGCCATTTCCCATCTATTTTATGCCAGTAAAAGGGGGACTCTATATTATTCTCATTTACCCAGTCCCAGGCTTCGGCATGCCATAGAAGCACATCTTTATATCCGCCAGCCTCTATAAATTCTATGAATTCAGCATTGGTGACCAGTTTATTTGAGATCTCAAAATCACAAAGAAAAGTCTTATGGGCTCCTTTTTCATTGTCATAGCAAAAATCATCGGTCTTATGACCAATTTCATAGACTCCTTCCGGAATCTTAATCCATTTGCTTTCAAAATCCTGGATAGGATTTTCCTCGAATTCATCATTATATTTCGGGAAAAGGGGGTTGTTTCCCAGAATGTATTTAATGTCTGTGTATAAAAGTTCCTGGTGTTGCTTTTCATGATGACAGCCAATTTCCACAACACTAAGAGCTTCCTCGTCAAGTTGTTTAGAATCGAGGAGTTGCAGCATGGCATCGGTAACATATTTTCTGAAATCATAGATCCAGGCAACGGTGGGCCTGGAAAGATTACCGCGGTTGGTTCTTATAACCTTATCGCCTACACTTTCATAATAGCTGTTGAATACATAAGCCGTATTATCATCAAAAAGTTTATGCGAGTCGGCGTATTTTTTAAGTACAAACTCTTCAAAGAACCAGGTGGTATGGCCTAAATGCCATTTTGGTGGGGAGACATCAACAATGGGCTGAACCACATAATCTTCGGTTTCAAGGAATGAACAAATACGTTCAGAATCTATTCTGGTTTCTTTAAAAAGTTTGGTTAATTCCTGTTGTGAAAGCATAAAAAAGAGTGATACGTTTAGGTATCACTCAAATTTACAATTTTTTAAAAATGACCTTCCTAATCAGTAGTTAAGCTCACGTTAAATGTACTTATGCCTAAAAGGTGAGCGGGATCGTGTATTTGATAGCACGTGGTTTCCCTCCTGCATGGCCCGGGGTCATTTGGGGGATTGCCATGATCATCTTTTTTGCGGCAGCATTTATTTTTGGATTTTCACCTTCTACTTTTGTAACCACAACATTACCCTTTTCAGTGACTTCGAGAGATACAGTGGCTTTTCCTCTAATGTATTCTCCTTTTTCATTCTTAGGATATTTGTAGGTCTCTTTAATATGCTTCATCAGCATTTTGTTGAAACAGGCTTTTTTATCGTCGCTGTCTTCACAGCCTGGCCATACGGGTGCCGTTTCTTTAATAGTTACGGTATTTCCCTTGACTTCGACGTCTTCCTGGGCAAAGCCAGTGATGCTGGTGAGCATTAAGGCAATAATCAAAAACTTTTTCATAACAATTCTTTATGTTTTAAGATTAGAAATTGAACGGAACCGTAAAATTTCTTGCGTCTGGCTCACCATTCAATGTTCCAGGTTCCATTTCAGGAATTTTGAGGATCATTTCTTTGGCCGCCTGATTCACTTCTGGTTTGGCTCCTTCCACAGAGTTTACAAGAACCTTTCCATTCTCGTCTATTTGGAAAGAAATTGTCACTTTTCCGCGAACATACTCGCCGGCATCATTTTTTGGATAAACGTAATTCTCCTGTACGTGTTTTGAAAGTTTCTGGTTAAAACATTTTTTAACATTGTCGGCATCCTCACAGCCTGGCCAAACCGGAGAGGTTTGCTGTGCATTTGCGATTCCCATACCACCAAGTAAAAAACATGTGATAACTAATAACTTCTTCATAATATTTGAAAATTTTAAAAGGTTAAACTATACCGCAACCTTGGCTTTAATGCCTGGATACGGATCATAATCCTCTAAAATAAAATCTTCAAACTTAAATCCAAAAATATCTTTGACTTCAGGGTTGATCTTCATCTTTGGAAGTGGTCTTGGCTTCCTGCTAAGCTGAAGTTCCACCTGCTCCATATGATTGCTGTAAATATGGGCGTCCCCGAAAGTATGTATGAAATCTCCGGGTTCATATCCACAAACCTGGGCCATCATCATGGTTAGAAGGGCATAGGAAGCAATATTGAAAGGAACTCCAAGGAATATGTCGGCGCTCCTTTGATACAATTGGCATGATAGCTTAGCATCGGCTACATAGAACTGAAAAAATGCATGGCAGGGGGGAAGCGCGGCCTTTCCATTGGCAACATTCTCTGAAAATGAAACGGATGTATCAGGCAGTACTGATGGGTTCCATGCAGAGACGAGCATTCTCCTGCTGTTTGGATTATTTTTTAAAGTTTCCACAACCTCCTTTATCTGGTCTATTCCTTCACTGTTCCAGTTCCTCCATTGGTGCCCGTAAACAGGACCAAGGTCTCCGTTCTCATCAGCCCACTCGTTCCAGATACGAACGCCATTTTCCTTTAGATATTCAATATTCGTATCTCCTTTAAGGAACCAGAGCAATTCGTGTATGATGGATTTTAAATGAAGTTTCTTGGTGGTGACCATAGGAAAACCTTCGCTCAGGTCGAAACGCATCTGGTAACCAAAAACGCTTTTTGTTCCGGTACCTGTGCGGTCTCCTTTCTGTGCTCCATTTTCCAGTACGTGCTTCAACAGATCGTGATATTGTTTCATTGGAAAGGCCTTTTTGCTATGAAAAAATTCAAAAATTAAATTCCAATAAAAATAATAAAACATGTAAAAAATGACGGCTGAATTTGAACGGAAAAGGGAATAGTTATCAACTTTGTATCAACGAAAAAGCCTAATCCTCACAATCCTCTTCAACAGCGCATCTGTCGGCATGATAAGCCCTGCGTTCCCCCATAGGCCTGAATTCCCCGATGGTGGTGTCATACCTGGTTTGATGTTCCATTTCTGAATTTATCTCGGCTCCCATTAATACGATAAAAGCGGTAAGGAAAAGCCACAGCATCAGGATGGCCACCGCGGCAAAACTTCCGTATAGATCATCATAACTTCCAAAATTGCTCACATACCAGGAAAATAGCATGGAACCCGCCAGCCACAACATCGTTCCAAGAATGGCTCCCCAACTCACCCACCTGAACCTGGGACTTCTCCTGTTGGGAGCGATCTTATAAACTATGCTTAATGCCGAAATGAGGATGAAACCAAGTATGACCCAACGAAGCCAGGTAAGGGTTCTTTCAAGCATTTGCGGCAGCCCAAGCTTATCGATCAATAGAGGGAAAAAGATCACAATTAATAAACTTATAAGTCCAAGCACGAGCCCGCACAGGGTGAAAAGGAGGGTGATAAGATTTTTTTTAAAAATATTACGGGTTTCTATTTCGTCGTAAGCAATATTTATTCCCTGGAATAATGCATTAGTGCCTTTATTGGAACTCCAGATACTTATAAGAACACTCACCACAAGTCCCCAGCTAATCTCCTTTCTGGATTGCTGAATTACGGGATGAAGAAAATCACTTAGCATTCCAAATGCCCTTTCCGGTAGAATAAGGTTCAGCTTTGTGATCTGTTCCTCAATCTGGGAAGGATCTATAACCAGTGTATAGATGGAAATCGCAGCTACTATGGTTGGGAAAATGGCAAGAAAGAAATAAAAGGCTACTCCGGCTGAAACGATCTGCACATGATCGGCCTTCATTTCATGCCAAACACGCTTGCCAATATCCATCCATCCTTTTGGAGGGATCTGGTGAGGCCATTGCGCGTCTTCGCCACGGTAAAATGATTTCTTACTATTTTCATTCATTTCTGTAAAGCGATAAATCCTTCTTCATCAGTCAATTTTCGTTTGAAAAAAGCTGAAGGCAATTTAGAATTTATCTGCTGCCTGAAAGAAAATGAAATTAGAAAGTTTTCTAAAAACTTTGGTGAAATTTAACCTATGATCATTCCCGCGATGGTCGCAGAAAGTAAAGATGCAAGGGTTCCGCCAATAAGGGCCTTCATTCCAAATTCTGAAAGTGTCTTCCGCTGCCCGGGAGCAAGAGAGCCAATCCCGCCGATCTGAATTCCTATGGAAGCAAAGTTCGCGAATCCACAAAGCATATAAGTTGCCATGATCACCGACTTTTGGTAAGTAAGACTCAGTGCATTCGCCGGATTCTTAAGGTCTGCCAGTTGAACATATCCAACAAATTCACTGGCCGCAAGCTTGATACCTAGTAATTGCCCCATAAGCATCATATCCTCTTTCGCTACACCTATCACCCACATCAATGGAGCGAAGATGAGTCCCAGAATAGACTCCAGGGAGAATTTCGCATAGGGGGTATGTTCTGCCATCAAAGCATTGAGGGTGGTCCAGCCACCTATCCAGCCAAGGATGTAGTTGATCATCGCGATAAAGGCGATAAAAACAAGAAGCATGGCAGCGACATTCGCAGCCAGTTTGAGACCTTCGGTTGTACCATTGGCGATGGCGTCAAGAATGTTTGAACCAATCTTTTCCGAAGAAACCTCCACATCTGTATTCACAGATTGCTGCTGAGGATATAATATTTTGGAAACCACGATAGCTCCGGGAGCTGCCATGACTGAAGCAGCCAGCAGGTGTTTCGCGAACTGTAAACGCATTTCAGGATCATCACCTCCAAGGAAACCTATATAGGCCGCAAGCACACCTCCCGCTACGGTCGCCATTCCTCCTACCATCACAAGAAGGATCTCAGATCTTGTCATTCTTTCCAGGTATGCCTTGATCATAAGCGGCGCTTCGGTTTGACCAAGGAAAATATTCCCCGCCACGCTTAAACTTTCAGGGCCGGAAATACCGAGTAATTTTGTCAGTATCCAGGCCATCCCTTTAACAACGATCTGTATCAAACCTATATAGAATAATACCGAGGTTAATGCTGAAAAGAAAACGATAGTGGGTAATACCTGGAATAGGAAAATAAATCCGAAACTGTCCACATCCATCATTCCTCCCAGGAGAAATTCACTACCGGCGGCGGTGAAATCGAGTATTAGAACAAAAATATTTCCCACGAATTCAAAAACCATTTGAACGATGGTGATCTTTAATACCCCGATTGCCAGCAGTAACTGGGCGGCTAATCCCAGTCCCACGGTTTTCCAGTTAACCGCCTTACGGTTGCTACTGAAAATAAAAGCGATTAAGATGAGCAGTGTCATCCCTATAACACCTCTAAAAATGCTTGAGGTACTTATTCCCTGACTCGGGACCATTGTTTTGGCGGTCTTTGCGGGGATTACATCTTCAGCGCTTTGATCCTTTGCTTGGAGATTGAAGACGTAGTTATTTGCCGAAAGCGTCATGGTGGAATCACTAAGGCCGGTTACACGCAGATTCTGGATAGTGTCTTTGGGTGTATTATAGAATAAGACGAGTAGTTTGTTCTGGTAAAGATAATCACCCGAAGCGACGGTATCTTTGCCGGAATCGTTAATAAAATGAAATCTTCCATCCTGGAAATTGATCTCATTTGCCTGGCCAAAAACAGATTGCTGACTAAGGCTATCAGCCTGAGGTTCAAGTTGCCAGTTTTTTGAAATAGTTTGAGAGAAAACTGATGTAATGGAAAATACAATCAGAAGCAGGCAACACCAGATTTTGTTCATTTCGGGCTATTTTCTTTTGGAAATTTCGTCCCTGATACGGGCCGCTTTTTCATAATCTTCCTGACTTACCGCCTGCGAAAGCAGTTCTTTCAATTCTTCCAGCGACATCTTTTTATAATCTGTGGTATCTTTAGATTTCATCTCTATCTCTTCCTTCAGAAGCTCTTCCTCGATGATATCCTCTTCCTCTTTATCTTCTTTTTCCCGCTGTTTTTCCTCGGCTTTTAAATAGATACCGGCCTTGTCAAGAATATTTTTATAGGTGAATATTGGCGCATCGAATCTTAGGGCCAGTGCGATGGCATCACTGGTTCTGGCATCAATGATCTCTTCTATCCCATCTCTTTCACAAATCAGGCTGGAATAGAAAACACCGTCTACCAGTTTATGTATAATGACTTGTTTAACCACGATCTCAAACCTGTCTGAAAAGTTCTTGAACAGGTCGTGAGTAAGCGGCCTTGGTGGTTTTATCTCTTTCTCCAGGGCAATGGCAATGGATTGTGCTTCAAATGCCCCGATCACAATTGGAAGCTTTCTTTCGCCGCCTACTTCATTGAGTATTAAGGCGTAAGCTCCGTTTTGTGTTTGACTATAAGAAATTCCTTTAATATTCAGTCGCACTAAACTCATACTACAGTAAGTTAAAAAGGCTGTCTAAACAAGGACAATTCGCCATATTTAGACAGCCCTTTTATGGGGCACAATTTATGAAAATTATGCGTTTTTCTCTTTAAATTCCCTCAATTTTTCGTTTAGTTTAGGCACAACCTCAAAGGCGTCGCCAACCACACCGTAGTCTGCCGCCTTAAAAAACGGGGCTTCCGGATCGTTGTTGATCACAACTTTTGTTTTCGCGGCATTGATACCTGCCAGGTGCTGGATAGCTCCTGAGATACCCACGGCAATATAAAGATTGGAGGCAACAGGTTTACCGGTCTGGCCTACGTGCTCGCTGTGAGGTCTCCATCCCATATCGCTAACAGGCTTGGAACAGGCCGTTGCGGCACCAAGAATATCTGCCATTTCTTCGATCATTCCCCAGTTCTCCGGGCCTTTTAATCCGCGGCCTCCTGAAACTACTATTTCGGCATCTGCAATGGTCACCTTATTGGTGGCTTTGTCAACAGATTCAACATTTACAGAGAAGTCTTTATCAGAAAGCTGCGGGCTGAATTCCTCCTCAGCGGCTTGTCCCTGGACTTCCTTAAGTCCGAAAGCGTTTTTGGCCAATCCTACCAGCTTAATATCGGTAGTGATCTTAGTGAAGTTAAAGGCTTTATTGGTGAAGGCGTTTCTTTTTACAGTAAATGGATCGGTGCTTTCTGGTAAGGCTACCACATTGGAAGCATAACCTGCTTCAAGCTGAATGGCTAATAGAGGAGCAAGGTATTTGCTGTTAGCGCTCTGGCTAAGCACAACTACTTTGCTATCTTCTTTTTGAGCCGCCTGCTTAATGGCATCGGCATAAGCTTCAGCATTGAAGTTTGAAAGTTTATCGTTGCTTACTTTTAGCACTTTATCCACTCCGTAAGTTCCCAATTCAGAAGTGTCCTCAGTATTGAATGTGATCGCGGTAAGGCTGGTCCCCAGCATACCCGCAATTTCTTTCGCATAGGAAGCCACTTCATAGGAGGCTTTTTTAAATTTTCCTTCTTCTGATTCTATATATACTAAAACTGACATTTTTTTCTAATTTTAAGTTTGAAATTTAATGATCCGCGTTTGGAACTACTTAGATAGCTTTAGCCTCATTGTGAAGCAGATCTATCAGTTCATCAAGATTTTCAGGATCCACTAATTTAACCTCGCCTTTAGGAGCTGGTTTTTCAAATTTCACGGCTTCCGTTTGAGGAGCTGTTTCAGATGCTTCTACCACATTCATCGGCTTTTTACGGGCCTGCATGATCCCTCTCATATTTGGGATGCGCAGATCGCTTTCTTCTACCAGTCCTTTCTGTCCTCCAATAACCAGGGGAAGTGAGGAAGTTAAGGTTTCCTTACCGCCATCGATCTCACGAATGGCTGTTGCTTTATCTCCTTCAACTTCAAGACTAATACAGTTATTTACAAAATTAGCATCTGTAAGTTGTGCGAGCATTCCCGGCACCATTCCTCCGTTATAGTCGATAGATTCCCTGCCGGCGATCACAAGATCATAGCTTCCTTCTTTCACTACTTTCGCAAGTTCCTTGGCAACCTGAAAACCATCTTTTGGCTGAGTGTTTACCCGGATGGCACTGTCGGCACCAATAGCAAGGGCTTTTCTCAGGGTAGGCTCGGTTTCAGCTCCACCAACATTTACCACATCTACGCTTGCACCTTGTTTTTCCTTGAACCACATTGCTCTGGTAAGACCAAATTCATCGTTAGGGTTTATTACAAACTGAACACCATTAGTGTCAAACCTGGTATCTCCATCGGTGAAATTGATTTTTGATGTAGTGTCAGGTACATGACTAATACATACTAAGATTTTCATATATAAAGTTCTTTTTTTAATAAAACGATTTCGCAGACGAAGGTAAGTAATTTTAGTCAAAAAATGCTATGCATGCATAATAAAATTTATGTAATAGCATAATTGAATTTTCTAATAATTTTTAGGTGATTATCTCCTGAATTAATTATAAAGAGGCTGAAGATTAATGCTTAAAATTAACCTGACACGCCGTGAGCCCTTTAGGTATTTGGAAGTTGGGAAAATTTTAGTCGGCAAATATGGTTTTTACCTTATTGAATTACTATTTTTGCCTTGCAGGAATAAAAAATAACATATTATATAATGAGGACAATTCAATTTAGAGAAGCCGTTGCCGAAGCGATGAGTGAGGAAATGCGTCGTGACGAAAGCATCTATTTAATGGGAGAGGAAGTTGCCGAATATAACGGTGCGTATAAGGCTTCCAAAGGGATGTTAGACGAATTCGGTCCGGAACGCGTTATAGATACTCCAATTGCTGAACTGGGTTTTGCCGGTATAGGTGTTGGTTCAGCAATGAATGGTAACAGGCCAATCATTGAATTCATGACCTTTAATTTCTCGCTGGTTGGAATAGACCAGATCATTAACAATGCCGCAAAGATGAGGCAGATGAGTGGGGGTCAGTTCAATATTCCTATCGTATTTCGTGGTCCTACAGCTTCTGCTGGTCAGTTGGGTGCCACGCACTCCCAGGCTTTCGAGAGCTGGTTTGCGAATACACCGGGATTAAAAGTGATAGTGCCTTCCAATCCATATGATGCGAAAGGACTTCTTAAATCGGCTATTCGTGATGACGATCCGGTTATCTTTATGGAAAGCGAGCAGATGTATGGAGATAAGGGCGAGGTACCTGAAGATGAATACCTGATCGAAATTGGAAAAGCCGATATAAAAAGAGAAGGTGATGATGTAACCATCGTTTCATTCGGAAAGATCATCAAGGAAGCATATAAAGCGGCAGAACAACTTGCTGAAGAAGAGAATATCTCCTGTGAGATCATCGATCTTAGGACGATACGCCCAATGGATCATGATGCTATCCTGGAATCTGTAAAAAAGACCAACCGCTTAGTTATCCTGGAAGAAGCATGGCCATTTGGGAATGTGGCGACCGAGATCACTTACCAGGTTCAGTCTAAGGCATTCGATTATCTGGATGCTCCTATAGTGAAATTGAACACTGCCGATACGCCGGCACCATACTCTCCGGTTCTTCTGAAAGAATGGTTGCCTAACAGCGACGATGTTGTTAAAGCTGTTAAAAAGGTAATGTACAGGTAAGCTTAATCGACTTATATTTGAAACTTCATCTTTTTGATGAAGTTTTTTTTTATCCAAATATGAACAGGCGCTTCTATTTACTTCTTCTAGTGATCTTTTGTTTGAACCTTGTTCATGCTCAAACCAAAGTTGGTGGCCGTGTTATTGATAACACGGAAAAACCCGTGCCGTTTGCCAACGTGATCTTTGAAAACACTTCAACCGGCACTACTACCAATGAAGTTGGGGAATTTTATTTACAGTCTGAAAAAGATCACGAGGCTATTGTAATCTCGTTCCTGGGATATAAAACCCTCAGGGTTCCACTTGAATCATCGGTTAATCTCAATATGAAAATTAGCCTCGAAGAAGAAACTTCAAGTCTGGATGAGATTGTGGTCTACAGGGGGAAGACGTCTAAAAAGAATAATCCTGCTGTAGATATCCTTAAAAAAGTCTGGGAAAACCGAAGAAAAAATGGGGTTAAAGCTTTCGGGCAATATTCATATAAGGAATATGAAAAGCTGGAATTCGATCTTAATACCATAGACAGTACGGTGATGAACAACCGTATCTTCAATGGAATGGAATTTATATTTGATTATGCCGATACCAATAATGTCACCGGGAAGACCTATTTACCAGTCTTTATCAACGAATCTGTTTCCAGGGTATACGGGGATAATGAACTAGGGAGAAAAAAAGAGGTTCTCATTGGAAATAAGAATTCCGGTTTTAACCAGAACCGACACCTGATAGACGCGGTAAAGGATATCTATGACGATTACGATATTTATAAGCCATATATCAAATTTTTTGATAAAAGCTTTGTAAGTCCCGTTTCGAAAACGGGAATTGACACCTATAATTATATACTTTCAGACAGCACTTATATAGATAATAAATGGTGCTATAATATCATCTATTACCCACGCCGGGAGAATGAGCTCACCTTCAGGGGGAATTTCTGGGTGAATGATACTACCTGGGCCGTTAAGAATATCAATCTTGAAACTTCCAGGGATGCTAATATCAACTGGGTGAAGCAGGTTTATATTGAACAGGATTATGAGGTTTTGAACGATTCCATATTCCTGATTACCCGGGATTTCTTTATGGCAGATTTCGGTCTTACCAAAAAGAAAGGTTCCAGAGGAGTATATGCGAAAAGAACCCTGCTATTTGATGAATATGAATTTGATAAGATAAAACCCGAATCCTTTTATCAGCAGGAAGTCTACGATCCACGGCCCCAGGTTTACGATCGCAGTGAGGAGTTCTGGGAGGCTAACCGGTTGGAGGAATTGAATAAAGATGAGAAGGGTATTTATGTGATGCTGGACAGTCTTACCAAAACCAGGGCTTTCAAAAGGATCTATGATATAGTTACCATAGCCGAATCTGGATATGTGGAATTTAACGGATGGGATTACGGCCCTGTATATTCTACTTTTGGATTCAATGATGTGGAGGGAATGCGCATAAGGTTTGGTGGACGAACTTATTTTGGCCAGAATGATCCCTGGAGGATCGAGGGCTATGGAGCCTACGGATTTAAGGATGATAAATTCAAATATGGTATTTCAGGAAAGGTGTTGATAGATCCCAGGTCCAGGCTTATCATTTCAGGAGGCAAGAGAAGGGATGTAGAACAACTTGGCGCCAGCCTGACCAATTCCACCGATGTACTTGGCCGAAGCCTTGCTTCCTCATCCCTCCTCAATGTTGGTGATAATGATAAATTAAGTTCTATTGACCTGAGTACCGTCTCTGTATCCTTTGAGCCGGTTAAAAACCTGAGTTTTAGAGTAGGGGCAAATTACCGGGAAATAAAGCCTGCTTCTCCCGGTTTCAGCCTTGATTATTATGTAGATGAAGAGAGGACCTTTACAGATTCAGAGATCAATCAAACGGAACTTTCAACCATACTTACTTTTACTCCCGGCAGAAAACTTTCAGGCTACGGGGTGGAACCCAACGTGGTGAACAAGGAAGATTTTCCTACTTTCTTTCTTAATTACAGTCTGGGTATAAAAGACGTTTTAGACAGTGATTTTAATTATAGGAAATTACAGTTCTTCTATAACCAACCATTACTTATTGGCGGATTTGGGAGATCCAATCTGAGCATAGAATCGGGGAAAACCTTTGATCCCGTTCCTCTGGGACTTCTTAGTGTGGTCCCCGGGAATCAGACCTATTTTGCTATTTATAATTCTTTCCCAACGCTTGATTATTACGAATTTGTAACCGATTCATATGTTTCGGCCCACTTTGATCATAATTTCAATGGCAGGTTCTTTTCCAGAATTCCGTTTCTCAGGGAACTGAATCTGAGGGAACTTGTGGGAGTGAGTATGGTATGGGGTGAGATATCAGAAGAAAGTAGAATGCTGGATGCTTCAGGCCTTATCCTTCGGGCTCCCCATACCGATCCTTTTTATGAATATAGTTTTGGAATTGGGAATATCTTCAAAATACTGCAGATCGAAGCTTACTTCAGAGGGAATTATTTTCAGAATCCCGATGCGCGGTCCTTTGCTATCATCGCCGATTTTGGATTTCACTTTTAGTTAAGGAATTTAAAGGTTGAAATTCCCTATCTTTGCAGCCCTTAAATTAATATTGTAAATAAAGAAAGATGTCTGAGACTTTTGATGTAATGATCGAGATCCCGAAAGGGAGTAGAAATAAATACGAATACGATTTTAAACTAAAGAAAGTTCGTTACGACAGGATGATCTTCTCATCGATGATGTATCCTGCAGATTATGGTTTTATTCCAAATACCCTCGCGCTTGATGAAGACCCGCTGGATGTACTCGTTCTGGTGTCTGAACCAACATTTCCAGGTATAGTAATGGAAGTTAAACCTATTGGAGTATTCCATATGGCCGATGAAAAAGGGCCTGACGAAAAGATCATCTGTGTTCCGGTTTCCGATCCTATCTGGAACAGGCTTAACGATCTTAAGGAACTTAACGGGCATATGCTTAAGGAGATAGAGCATTTCTTTAAGGTATATAAGGATCTTGAAAGAAAGAAAGTAGATACCGGCGATTTTGGGGATGCTGGCGAAGCTAAAGAAATCATAAGACAGTGCGTGGAGCGCTTTGAGAACTATGAAGGTGATAAATCCCGCTTCGGTATATAATCCTAATTTTTTCCCGAATATATTGACACTATAAAAGCAATAACCTTAAAAAGTTATTGCTTTTTTAATTATTGCCGATTTTACTACATTAGCGGGCATTAATAATTTATTAACATAATTAACCTAGCTAATATGGAAGCAATAATGATTTATATGCCTGCTGTTCTGGCAATAATCGGACTCATTTTTATGTGGGTCAAAAGATCCTGGGTGATGAAACAGGATTCCGGTGACGGAAAAATGAAAGAAATTTCATCTCACATCTATGAAGGCGCGCTCGCCTTTTTAAAAGCAGAATATAAATTATTGACGTACTTCGTGATTGGTGCGAGTATCGCCCTTGCAGCGATCGCTTATTTTGTTCCAACCACACATTACCTGATTATTGTCGCATTTATCTTTGGAGCATTCTTTTCGGCGCTGGCCGGAAATATGGGAATGCGAATCGCGACCCAGTCTAACGTAAGGACCACCCAGGCGGCCCGAACAAGTCTGCCAAAGGCGCTCAGTATTTCTTTTGGAGGAGGAACCGTAATGGGACTTGGTGTAGCCGGACTTGCAGTTTTAGGTCTTACCTGTTTCTTTATCCTGTTCTTTAATTATTTCATGGGAGGTGAGTGGACTAATACCGAACAAATGACCATTGTTCTTGAAACACTAGCCGGATTCTCCCTGGGTGCTGAATCGATCGCTCTTTTTGCCCGAGTGGGAGGAGGTATCTATACCAAGGCTGCCGATGTGGGAGCCGACCTGGTAGGTAAGGTGGAAGCAGGAATCCCCGAAGATGATCCTCGTAACCCCGCTACAATTGCTGATAATGTTGGTGACAACGTGGGAGATGTAGCAGGAATGGGAGCCGACCTTTTTGGTAGTTACGTAGCCACAGTTCTTGCGGCGATGGTACTTGGTAACTATATCATAAAAGATATGGGCGGTGATATTACCGCGGAAGGATTTGGTGGAATAGGTCCTATTCTGTTACCTATGGCCATAGCCGGAGCCGGAGTAATAATTTCCATTATAGGAACACTTCTGGTTAGAATAAAATCCAACGATGCTAAAGAGGCCGAGGTTCAGAAGGCACTTAACATAGGTAACTGGTTCTCCATCTTTTTAGTGGCTATTGCAAGTTATTTCCTTGTAACCTGGATGCTTCCAAAAGAAGCAATGACCATGGGCTTTTTTACCGGAGGGGAAGCAGGTTTTGAATTTAAGGAGATAGAAGCCATAAGAGTATTTTATGCCACCCTGGTAGGTATCATTGTGGGAGGGGTGATCTCTGCTGTTACCGAATACTATACCGGGCTTGGCAAAAAGCCTGTTCTGAGCATCGTTCAAAACTCCAGTACTGGAGCAGCCACAAATATAATTGCTGGTCTTTCTACGGGGATGATCTCAACTTTCTATTCGATCCTGTTATTTGCGATAGCCATCTGGGCTTCCTATGCATTTGCAGGTTTTTACGGGGTGGCGCTGGCGGCTTCGGCCATGATGGCCACCACTGCCATGCAGCTAGCAATCGATGCATTTGGACCAATTGCCGATAATGCTGGCGGTATCGCTGAAATGAGCGAACTTCCTCCGGAAGTACGTGAGAGAACAGATATCCTTGACTCGGTAGGAAACACCACTGCAGCTACAGGAAAAGGTTTTGCGATCGCTTCGGCCGCGCTTACCTCCCTTGCCCTTTTTGCGGCTTATGTGACCTTCACAGGAATTGACGGTATCAATATCTTTAAAGCTCCGGTTCTGGCCATGCTTTTCGTAGGAGGAATGGTGCCCGTTGTATTTTCGGCGCTGGCGATGAGCTCAGTGGGAAAGGCAGCTATGCAGATGGTTCGCGAAGTGAGAAGACAGTTCAAGGATATCCCGGGAATCATGGAGGGTACCGGTAAACCAGAATATGATAAATGTGTGGCTATTTCAACTGAAGCAGCTTTAAGGGAAATGTTATTGCCGGGTGTGATCACTATTGGTTTTCCTATTGTAATAGCATTTTTACCAATGCTCTTCGGTTACGAAAAAGTTCTTATCGCAGAGATGCTTGGCGGATATATGGCCGGGGTAACGGTTAGTGGTGTGTTATGGGCGATATTTCAGAATAATGCCGGTGGTGCCTGGGATAATGCAAAGAAATCCTTTGAGGCCGGGGTGATGATAAACGGTGAAATGACCTATAAGGGATCTGATGCTCATAAGGCTGCGGTGACCGGGGACACGGTGGGAGATCCTTTTAAGGATACTTCAGGTCCTTCGATGAACATCCTCATAAAACTTACCTGTTTGATCGGCCTCGTGATCGCTCCGATCCTTGGTGGCCATACGGAAACCGACATACCAAACGATTCGGAAACTTCGGCTTTGTATGAAAATACTGAAGAAGTGAGGAAAGAAATTAAGGTTGAAATGTCTTCAGAGAATGATCAAACGGTCGCTAATGTTGAAGTGATCACTACCCGCAATGGAGAAGTGAAATCTGAAAAGAATACTTTCAGGGGAACCGACGCCGAAGTAAAGGCTAAGATAGAGGCCCTGAAATAATTGAAAACTGAATAATAATAAGGTCGTCTAAAAACCTCTTGTTCTCGTCATTGCGATTAATGGAGCTATCCATAACAAGCAGGAGAACTTTCTAGACGACCTTATTTTTTTATGCCACCGGGAACTTCATTACCCCGGTATTGTTCATTTCACTGATGTTCATCTTTACTTTATGCTTATGGGCCAGTAATATTTCCCTCACACTTGCATGATTTATCCTCGAGAGATATTTGCGGTATTTCTTGAAGCTTTTCAACTCCCGTTTGTATACCTTGGCATAAGAATATCTCATCTTATATTTTAAATATAACTGCGAGAATTCGCATTGCTGTCGTTTATAGAACGCGAGAAGCTTCGGATCCTTTAT
>JAWWBH010000022.1:0-21918 GCA_033721075.1 Christiangramia sp. | reverse complement strand
TAATATTATAGCGGAAGGAGAAAAATGGAGGACGATTTCCAATGATTCCCTTTATCAAAATGCTTTTAAGGAGTACCTGAATAAATATGGAGAAGACTGGGTAAATCATAAAAAGGATGAGAAAGGCCTGCATGTTCAGCTGAAAACCCTGAAGGAATTCAGGCCTTTATTCGAGGAACCTGAGGAATTCATGATCTTCAGAGCTGAAGAGGTCACCTCGTACCTTGAAGATAAGGCAGTCCATATGGGTGCCATCAATATTCAGGAAGTAATTGAACCTAAAAAAGGAAATACTATTGTTGAGCTTATCCAGAACAACCTGGATGCCATCCTTGCTCAGGAAGAAAAAACAGGTGAACCGGTCTTACAACACCTTAACCACCCTAACTTTACTTATGCCATAAAAGCTGAAGATATAATTCAGATTGACGGAGAACGATTCTTTGAGGTTTTCAACGGCCACCCCCATGTAAATAATTATGGAGATAGTCTCCATGACGGAACAGAGCAGATGTGGGATCAGGTGAATATTGCCTATCATTCGATGAATAAGCCCCTGCTACTTGGAATCGCTACAGACGATAGTCATCATTATCACAAATTCGGAGAAAAATATAGCAACGCTGGTAGAGGCTGGGTTGTGGTAAGATCAGAGGAACTTAGTCCGGGATCGATTATAGAAGCCATGGAAGCCGGAGATTTCTATGCAAGTACAGGAGTGGAGCTTTCAGACCTTAAATTTAAAAACAATGAACTTTCCATAGGTGTTAAGCCAGAAGCCGGGGTGAATTATGAGATACAGTTCATTGGAGTAAGGAAAGGATCTACTAAAAGCGAAATATTGAAAAAGGTAAAAGCCACCGAAGCCAGTTTCCAAATTCCAGAGGACATTTTATTCGTTAGGGCTAAGATCGTTTCTGATAAATTAAAGAAAAATCCCTATCGCGAAGGTGATACTGAAGTTGCCTGGACACAACCCCTCTCAAAAAGATAAGAAACCATATGAAAACCTTCAAAATACTATTATTAGCCCTCTTATTCACCGGTTTTAATTTACAGGCGCAGCGCCTGGTAAAAACAATCAATTCAGGCTGGCAATTCCAGCTGGAAAATAGCGACAGGATTGAAACCGTGAATATCCCACATACCTGGAACTCCAAGGATGCTTTCAATGAAGGGCCATATTACAGAGGAAAGGGAACTTATCAAAAACAGCTTTACATTCCGCAGAACTGGAATGAAGGTTCTGTTTTCCTGAAATTTGAAGGAGCTAATCAGCACACCAAAGTTTATATTAATGACGCTTTCATTGGAGAGCACACCGGCGGTTATACAGCTTTTATTTTTGAGTTATCTCAAAATTTAAAATTTGGCGAAACGAACCAGGTAAGGATCGAGGTAGATAATTCACATAACCAGGATATCCCTCCACTCGAAGCCGACTTTAATTTTTATGGCGGAATTTATCGCGATCTGGAATTAATAGTTACCGGAAAGGATCATTTTAAACTTGAAGGTGAAGCCGCCGGAACCATGCAGGTACATACCCCTGCAGTTTCAGAAGAATTGGCGGAAGTGAATTTTTCCGGAGAGATTTCCAGATCAAATAATAAAGATCTGATTCTGGAAATTGAAATTACCGATCCGGACGGAAAAGTCGTTAAAACCTTAGCGCCTGAACTTGAACCCAACCAGTCCGAATTCTCTGTGGATTTCGAAATTGAAAATCCCCTTCTCTGGTCGCCGGATCACCCACACCTCTATAAGATAGAATCAAACCTTAAAGACCATAACTCCGGAGAAATCCTGGACAGCTATTTTACCGGTTTTGGTTGTCGATGGTTTAAGGCCGATCCTGATAAAGGATTTATTCTTAATGGAAAGCCAATTAAACTTATTGGCGCGAACAGGCACCAGGATTTTGAAAATATGGGAAATGCCGTTCCAAATGAAATACACCGCAAGGATTATCAGATGATTAAGGATATGGGCAGTAATTTTATCAGAACAGCCCATTATCCCCAGGACCCGGATGTTTACCGGATCTGTGATGAGATTGGTTTACTGGTTTGGACAGAAGTCCCGGTGATCAATGATGTGACAGATAGCGAGGCTTACCATGAGAATGCTGTAAATATGCAAAAGGAACAGATACTTCAGCTATACAACCATCCCTCGATCGTGTTTTGGGGGATTATGAATGAAATTTTTATACGCCTTGTTTTCACTGGTGATATGAGCGAAGCCGATAAGAATGCAAAGATCAAAACCAGTGTTGAGCTGGCGAAAAAACTGGAAGCAGCCACTAAGAAACTCGATACCTCAAGGCTGAGTGTGATGGCATTACATGAAAATGAACTCTACAACACCTCTAAGATTGCCGATATCCCAGATGTGATAGGCTGGAACCTTTATTTTGGCTGGTACACTCAGGGCCTGGAAAATCTTGGAAAATTCCTTGACGAACAGCACAGAAGATATCCGGAAAGACCCCTGCTTATTTCTGAATATGGGCCGGGAAGTGATTCCAGGGTACAGACCAACGATCCTAAACCATGGGATTTCAGTGAAGCCTATCAGTTAAAAAGTCATGTGAGTTATTTGAATCAGGTAATGGAACGGGATTATATGCTAGGAATGGCAGCCTGGAATTTTGCCGACTTTGGTTCTTCCGGCAGGCAGGATAGCCGGCCATATATTAATCAGAAGGGCCTGGTAAATTTTAACCGGGAACCAAAGGATATTTATTACTACTACAAAGCGAGACTTATAAATGAGGATTTTGTTTATATCGCCGGAAATAATTTCACTACCCGGTACATAAATCAAAATGAAAATGTAAAACTGAAGGTTTTTTCAAATTCCGAAAATGTAAGGTTAATTGTCAATGATAGTATCGAAAAAGAGTCTCCGGTTAGAGATAATATTGCTGAATTTGAGCTTGATCTGGAAGAAGGCAAACATTCAATAAAGGCAATTTCGGGAAAGGTGAATCATCATAGAAACATTGAAGTTAAATTCAGGAATAACCTAATCGAAAATATAGATACTGAGCCAATAAGAATAAATGTGGGCAGCCACAGTGATTTTATAGATGAAGAAACAGGCAGTATCTGGATAAGCGATCAGGCTTATTCAGAAAATTCCTTTGGCTATTCAGGCGGCGAAGTCTATCAACAGTCAAAGAGTAAATTCCAGGGAACTGCGTCTAATATACAGGTCACTACCAAAGAGCCTCTTTTTCAAACCATGAGGGAAGGACTTGAAACTTATAGATTTGATGTGCCGGAAGGAAACTACAGGATCACTTTGTTAATGGCTGAACCTAACAGAAAAGCTTCCACTGAGAATATTTACAATCTTGGATCAGATAAGAAAGATACTTCTGACGAAATTCGAAGTTTTGATATCCTTATAAATGGTTATCTGGTGGAGAAGAATCTGAACCTGGCGGGAGATTATGGCATTCTGCAGGCAGTTGAACTAAGTTATGAGATTAATACTGAAGGTAGCATAAATATTCAATTTGAACCTCAACAAGGAAAATCCATACTTTCAGGGATCAGCCTTGAAAAACTATAAAAAAACCCTGGCGTTCCGAAAAACTACCAGGGCTCAACAAACTAAAACTAAAAGGATTACTTTTTCAAAGTGAATGTACCAGCGAATTCAGAATCTGAACTTCCCGCGATCAAAAATTCAAATTCACCGGGTTCATACACATATTCAATATTATAATTATAGAACTTAAGGTCTTCGGTAGAGATAGTAAAAGTTACCGTTTTAGACTCACCCTTTTTGAGAGCTATCTTCTGGAAACCTTTAAGTTCTTTCCCGGGAGGAGTTACGCTTCTCACAAGATCCCTTATATAAAGCTGAACTATCTCCTCTCCATCATAATTTCCGGTATTGGTAACAGTAGCACTTAACTCTATGGAACCATCGGCACTCAGCTCTTTAGAACTGGCTCTAACATCACTGTATTCGAAAGTGGTATAACTAAGCCCATAACCAAATGGAAGTAGCGGAGTATTAGGAGAGTCCAGGTAATTGGACTTGAATTTCTGGAATTCACCTGATTCAGGTCCAGGTCTCCCAGTAGTCTTCATTCTGTAGTGTATTGGAATCTGTCCAACACTTCTAGGCCAGCTATTGGTAAGTTTTCCTGAGGGATTATAATCTCCGAATAAAACATCACCTACTGCATTTCCTGCTTCGACTCCCGGATGCCAGATCTGAAGAATGCTAACAGGAAGCGCCATTTCTTCTGAAATATCCAGCGGTCTACCACTCATTAAAACCAAAACTACTGGCTTGCCTGTTTTTGCAAGTTCACTGATCAGTTTTTTCTGGTTGTCAGGAATAGTAATATCCGTTCTGCTGGCCGCCTCTCCACTCATTTCAGTAGCTTCACCAACCACTGCCACAATTACATCTGAAGAATTAGCCAGATCAAGAGCCTCCCTAAGTAGGGTTTCCGGAGACTCCTCAGCGATCTGGATTCTTTCACCGAATACATTCACTTTTTTAGCAAAAGTGCTATCATCAGAGATATTCGCTCCCTTCGCATAAGTGATATTTGCATTTGGCGCAACATTTTTAAGTCCCTCAAGAATTGGAACTGACAACTGAGGATTTCCCGTAGGTGCCCAGGTTCCCAGCATATTATTCTTATTATTCGCTAATGGACCAATGAGTGCAATATTGGCATCCTTGGCCAAAGGGAGTGTATTGTTGTGCTTTTTAAGCAGCACAAAAGATCTGGTGGCAGCTTTCCTGGCCAGGCTTCTGTTCTCTTCGGTAAGTATATCTTTGTCAGGTCTACTTTCATCAGAATACAGGTAAGGATCATCCAACAGGCCTATCTTATGCTTTGCCTCCAGAATTCTTCTTGCCGCTTTCGTGATCTGCTCTTCGGAAACCAAGCCTTCTTCCACAGATTTTTTCAAGGTGGTTAAAAAGCCTTCTCCAACCATATCCATATCCAGTCCGGCGTTGATAGCCAAAGCTGAAACAGCCTGAAGGTCTCCAAGCCCATGTGCGATCATTTCGTTCACCGAGGTATAGTCAGATACCACAAAGCCTTCAAAGCCCCATCTATCTCTTAAAAGGTCGGTTAGCAGCCATTTATTCCCTGAGGCAGGGATTCCATCTATATCGTTAAAGGAGGTCATTACGCTTCCCACTCCCGCATCAACCGCAGCTTTATATGGAGGTAGGTATTCATTGAACATTCTAAGACGGCTCATATCAACGGTATTATAATCTCTACCGGCTTCAGGTGCTCCGTATAACGCCATATGCTTCACTGTTGCCATCATAGTGTGTGGCTGCGTAAGGTCCTCTCCCTGGTATCCCTGGACCATTGCTTTTGCAATTTGCGATCCCAGGTATGGATCTTCACCTGCTCCCTCTGCAATACGCCCCCATCTTGGATCACGGGCAATGTCTACCATTGGAGAAAAGTTCCAGTTAATCCCGTCAGCCGTAGCTTCTTTTGCGGCCATCTGGGCGCCCTCTTTGATCAGGTCCATATCCCAGCTGGCAGAAAGCCCAAGTGGAATTGGATAAGTGGTTTTATATCCATGAATAACATCTGACCCGATAAGCAGCGGAATTCCCAAACGGGAGTTTTTAACGGCTAATTCCTGAGCCTGTCTCACTTTTGCAGGACTCGAAACTCCGAAAACTCCTCCAACTTTACCAGCCTTTATTTTAGCTTCCACACCTTCACTTACAACAGAACCTGTGGCCACACCTCCACCTGGAGTTAAAAGGTTAAGCTGACCAATCTTTTCTTCAAGAGTCATTTTAGCAAGTAATTCTTCTACTTGCGGGATCTTTTCCTGTGCGGATAGGAATGAAATTCCCAAAAAAGCTATACAGAATATCGATAAATAAATTTTCTTCATTGTCTTCACTTTTGATTAAATATTTTGTTCTTCTTTCTATTTGACAAGTACGGTCTTGGTTCTTTCTGAAATTCCATTTTCATTGAATGCCTCAATACTGAAATAATATTCAGTATCACGATCAAGGTTTCGCATAAAATGTTCATTCTTATCGTAAATCAACCAGGATTGGTATAATTTATCTGGTGCAATACCCCAACGGATGTTGTAGCCCTGGGCTCCCTTCACCGGTTCCCATTCGAAAGACGCGTCTCTTCTGTCTTCCTCCCGGGTTACGGTAAAACCCTTAACCCTTGCAGGCTTTTTACCCAATCCTTTACCGAACACCCTTATTTCAGATAAGGCCAGGTTTTTCCCAGGAACCTTCACATTATTATAGCGCACATATTTCCCCTTTACAGGTTGATTAAGCGTGATATAGGCATTAGGTGCATCTTCATAACTATTACTTCTGTCCACGACTGTCTCCCAATTTTTACCATCTTCAGAGACTTCCAGGGTAAATCTGTGTCTTAAACTATCGATGCGTGTATAGATTTCTGAGTCCTGATCGTGAAAATTCAACTGAAACGCATAAATTTTTCCCGGTGCCAGGAATTCGATCTCCACCCATTGTTTATCATTATTGGCTTCAGCTACCCAAAAAGATTTAGGACTTTCGTCAGTAAGCAACTTTGAGATGATTTTACCTTCGCTATTTTTTTCCAAAGGCATTTCGGTGATATCATAATCCCCATCGGTTGCGGTGCTCTTCCGCACCTGCATTTTGGAAGAAGAAACCGTGGTTTTCCCCTTATAGGAAAGTAACATCCAACCGGTATGCTTACCTGCTTTTGTGGGATGATCTGGTCCAAAGAGAGGATAATCACCGTAACTGGTGTCTGTATACATTAATCCTTCCTCATCAAAATAGGTTGGAAACATACACAAACGGCGTTCCCAGTGAGAATTGGATGCAAGGGCCATGGTGGCAAAATGCCAGTACTGCCCATTGGTTTGTTTCACGGTAATTCCGTGGCCGGCTCCATTTGTGAAACCGCCCGGCTTAAAACTCATAGGATTATTTTTCATGTATTTAAAGGGACCTAATGGGGTTTCTCCAATGTAGGCCGCATCTGCATACACATTAAACTGAGTACCGGGTGCCGCATATTGCAAATAGTATTTACCATCATGCTTGGTCATCGAGGCACCTTCCATGTAGCCTTCCTTTAAGGTTGGGTGGAAATTATTTTCACCAAAACGCTCCCAGCCGTGTTCTTCCTCCACCAGGTTTATTAGTTCCTTTTGTACTCCGGTTTCAATAAAACGATCGTCCTTATCCAGCATTTTCACCTTAAGAGGATAAACATTGGAAGAACCCCAGTACAGATAGGTTTTCCCGTCATCATCAATAAATAATTCCGAATCCTGAATATTGTTGGTTATTGAAGCGGTTGGAGTCCATTTTCCACTTTTAGGGTCATCGGTATAAAGTATGCTTCCGTAACCTGCTGGATCACCAGCGAAGTATACCAGTGAATCTTTGTAATTAAAGGCAGTAGGTGCGTTAGACCCTTCAAAAAACCATTGTTTTGGTCTAATAAATTCCCAGTTGATCAAATCTTTGGAATGCCAGTATCCAAAAGAACGTGTCACGAACATAAAATATTCGCCACGGTATTCGATTACCGCCGGATCTGCACCAGAGCGGTAAGAAATATTATTGGCAGAATTATAAACCATATAGGAATAATCTATATCCAATGGATTTATATAGGTTTCAGGTACTACTTCCTGGGAATGCACCAAAACGCCAATTAATAAAATGGCTGATGTGAGTAGTTGATTTAAAACTTTTTTATTGTTCCTATTAAACATTGAAAATCTGTATATTTTGTTATTTACTTTTATCTAATCAGCCTTCTTATGAGAGAATAACCACGGTAATAGATAAGGCTCTGAAAATGCGGAATCCCAGCTATTATGATTATCATCAGGATAAAGGGATAATTTGGCATTACCACCATAGTGATTAATACTTCTTGCCATGGCCTTGGAAAATCGTGGCGGTACTATATCATCCTTTTCCCCATGAAATATCCAGATATTAAACCCCTTAGGATATGCTTCCGCTATGTCTTCATTCGCGCCTCCACAAATGGCAAAAGCGGCTGCAAAGATTTCAGGTTTCTTGAAAATGATCTCATAGGTACCCATGCCTCCCATAGAAAGCCCCCCAACATATATTTGTTCTTTCCTTACAAAATCTTTCGCTATGACAGAATCCATTAATTTCATTACAAGATCAAGGGATTTGGTTGGTTCTTGCCTGTTCTTGAAATCAAACTGAAAAGGAGTAGTATCCCTTTTTACTTCCACTTTTGCCCAGTAATCTTCTTTAGGAGCCTGGGGAAAGATCACGATGGCCGGAAAATTTTCCCGGTTATCTTCATTTAGAAATAGGTCACTCCCGTGTACCAACTGCGACTCATTATCATCTCCACGCTCTCCCGCTCCATGCAAAAAAAGCATCACGGGGTACTCTTCATCTTCCAAAAAATCTTTAGGGTAAAGTATCCTGTAATTCAAGGTATCCCCGCCAGATATAAAACTTTCTTTTTTAAACTCGTCCCGGGATTGAGCATTCAATAGTAAAGGAAATGCCAACAGGACAGATCCAAACATTATCATCAAATACTTAAGTCTATTTTTCATAAGTAAACCCTAGTTTTTCAAGTCCCTTCTGAACTTCAGGCGCACCCATAAACAAATTCCAAATCAATCCTGAACGATAATTCTCGATCATTACAATCATTGGTCCCTGGTCTATTGCCAGATACTTCTGGGCTGCCCATGGTTCACCTTCCAGACTGAATGCATCATAGAATCCTGCAGGACCCCATAAAAGGTCATTCTGTTCATTAAAGAAATACCTCATCGCGGCCAGAGATTTTTCAGGGGTATATGGAATTGAACTAATCGCAGCTGTTGGTGAAACAACCCCCCTGTCATCATCAGGAGAATGAGCTGCATAGCCTATCTCATTATTCTCTTTTCGGGTATAACTGGCGGTAAGCCCCCACGAATTAGGTGCATAGGTCTCAAAGTTCTTAGGATTTTCCTGGCAGTATTCGTAATTGATAAGACTATGGTTCACATTAAGATCCCAGTAATTGGCATACTTGTCTGACAATCCCTTCGGATCTAAACCTAAATAGGAATAATGAGCCCAGAATAACGGCCCGCCTTTATCTCCTCTTGTGTTATGCTTCAGGATCAAAGGTTTCCCGTAAGCTTGAACATCAGTTGTGATATTTCCTCCACGGGCCCAACCTTCATGATAAACTTCAGGTTTTATAGAATGCTCTGGTGAGGCGGCAGCCATCACATAGGTGATAAGGCACTCATTATAGCCTTCTATCATAAAGTCCATCTCCCATTTATACACCGGAGACCAGTGCCAGTAGATTCCGTTCTTATTATTAGTGTACCAGTTCCATTCTATGCCTTTCCACAGGTCATCATATTTTTTAGCTACCGCTTTTTCTCCTTCTGAACCATTCTTAAGGTATTCCCTCACCACGATAAATCCTTGTGCGAGAAATGAAGTTTCCACGATATCGCCTCCATTATCCTTTTCTCCAAAAGCCTGAACTTCGCCAGTCTCCCCGTTTAACCAGTGAGACCAGGCGCCATGGAATCTGGGGGCTTCTGCAAGAAAATCTGCGATCTTATCAAGCCGGGTGACTGCAGAGTCTCGAGGGATGAAACCTCTCTCTATTCCTGCAACGATTCCCATTAAACCAAAGCCCGAACCACCTGTGGTAACAACATGCGAATCATTCCTGGGATACACACCATCGGGATGAAAACGTTCCCTCGCCAATCCGCTGTTCGGTTCGGCATAATCCCAGAAATATTTTAAGGTTTGTTTTTGAACGGTATCAAGTAAAGCTTCTTCAGAAATTTCGGGTTCTGAAGCTGATTTTTGCTTATCTGCATCTGTTGGTTCTTTTTTATTGTCCTTGCAGCCAATAAATATGAACATTCCCAGTAGAAGTATTAAAAAAGATTTATTCAACATTTGATTTTTATTGTGGTTAAATGTTTAATTCTTAGTACAAAAAACCCAGTTTTTCAAGACCATCCTTAATTTCCTGGTTTCTCATAAACAAATCCCAGAGTAAATGAGAACGGTAATTTTCTATCATGGCCACAATGGGACCCTGGTCTATTGCGAGCCAGCCATTAGAAACCCAGTCGTGCTCCTCTGAAAATGCATCATAAAAGCCATATTCTCCCCACAATTCACTTTTCTTATCTTCATAGAAATGTCTTAAAGCAGCCATAGATTTATCCGGCGTATATGGAAAAGAAGACAAAGCAGCTGTGGGAGTAATCACTCCAAGGTCATTAGTAGGGCTATGTGCCGCATAGCCTTCATGACTATCTGAAGCTGTAAGGCCCCAGCTATTTTCTCCGTATCCCTGGTAATTTTTAGGATTATCTACACAGTATTCGTAATTAATCATCGTATGAGCAGTGTTCTGCTCCCAGTAATTGGCATAATCATCCTGAAGGTTTCTTGGATCCAGACCGATAAAAGAATAATGGCTAAAAAATAATGGACCACCATATGCAGGACCCAAAGGAAGATCGATGCCATAATGAGACCTGTTCTTTACAATATTTCCATTGGATGCCCATCCGCTTTTATAGACCACTTTATCTATAGAGTAAGTAGGTGAAGATGCCGCAAGTACATACACAATTAATGCCTCATTCCAGCCTTTAATAGGAAGATTGATTCGAAAACCATAGTCGGGTGACCAGTGCCAGTAAAGCACGTCATCTCCATTAGTATACCAGGTCCATTCTACATTTTCCCATATTTTGGTAATTCGGGATTTGATATCATTTTCATCAAAATATTCACGGCAAATAAGTAAACCCTGCATTAGGAATGCCGTTTCCACAAGATCTCCTCCATTATCAAATTCACTGAAGGGACGTGTTTGCGCAGTACTACCCAAATACCAGTGGGAATAAACTCCATGATAGGTAGGTGCTTTCTCAAGAAAATCAAGAATTTTTTCGAGTCTTGTTACAGCCTCATCGCGGGTAATCCAGCCTCGTTCTACTGCGGCAGGAAAAGAAGCAAGACCAAAACCAGTACCACCTGTTGTGACCAGGTTAGGAGACTGTCCTCCATACGCATTATCCTGTGATCTCTCTCTTGCCATTCCACTAGTAGGTTCGGCAAAATCCCAGAAATAGTTAAATGTAGTTTCCTGTACAAGCTCTAAAAGCTCGTCATCAGTAAGTGAAGGAACCTCACTCTGTCCATCATCTGTAGGATCGGGAATATATGGCTCCTGATATCCAGGTCCGGAATCATTTGAACATGAAAAAACAACTACTAATCCGAATAAATAGAGATATCTAAGCATTTCTGTTTTTTATCATTATTGTTTGTAGAGGTCTCGTAACCATGTCCATAACTTTTATTTCACGGTATGAATTACAACCTTAAGAAGGATAACAATATCGAATTCAAAACCCTTGGAAAAACAATGGTTTTCCACTTCAGTTCACTTGAATTAAATGATAGGATGGTTTATAAGATCTGGACTCACCCCAAAAAAATTTTGGGATCAGTTCAAATGATGATCAATTGAATTATTAAAAAAAGGGCCCAAAATTATTTTAAATTCTGGAGCCCGTTATTTATCTATTGTATCATTGCCTGGATCTCTTCCTGGGTGAGCACTTTATTGTAAAAACGTAACTCATCCATAAAACTGGTATCAGACAGGTGACTCCAACCTGTAAATCTTGGAGCTCCCGACATAATTGATACCAGATCGGTATCTGTCCAGTCGATAGGTCCAGAGAAATCTGCAGAATTCTTCAACTCGCCATCGAAATATATTTTACTTCCGGTGGTCGAAATTGTAAAGGCTACATGTACCCATTCACCCGCAGTGGCATCTATCACTCCTCCATCGTTCCAGCTTTCACCAGAGCCAATTCCAACATTAAGTTTAATTCTCTGTTCTGTGGCATTACCTTCTCTGAATAACCTGAATCCGCTGGTTCGCTTATTCTGGGCGTCTGGATTATCCTCATCTTTAGGACCAATTACAATTATTCCAGCCCTTGTTGGATCAGGATTAACCTTATACCAGAAAGTTGCACTAAACTCAGTACTTGTTAAACCTGCGCTTGGAAGTGTCAAATAAGAATCTGCCGCACCGGCATAAGCGTCTGAACCTGCTACACTTTCCCCGGCAAATCCAGGGTCTCCAATCACAGTTACGTCACGATTGGTTGCAAGGTCCTTGTATTGCCCATCAAAAGGCATGTAAAGTGTCTCAGCAGAAGCATTTATAAGGCCCTGAATTTCTTCCGGGGTAAGCGCCTGATCAAAGAATCTTAATTCGTCAATAGGACTGCTATCATACTTATGATCCCAGTAGCTGAATGTCTCTCCACCATGACCTATTGTAAGTTCCTCAACACCACTCCAGTCTATTGGACCTGAAAGGTTTCCAGTATTTACTGGTGCTCCATTAAAGTAAATTGTAGACTTAGTTGAAGTTACTGTAAAAGCCACGTGAACCCACTCACCTGCATCTGCTTCTAAAACGCCGCCATCGTTCCAGCTTTCACCGGTTCCAGTACCAACGTTTAATTTCAGTCTCTGCTCGTCTGCATTACCTTCTCTGAATAGCCTGAATCCCTGTTTGCGATCATCTGCATCGTCACCTGCCACCAGAATTCCTGCTCTGCCAGGATCTCCGCTAACCTTATACCAGAAGGAAGCTGTGAATTCCTCACCTATAGCTCCATCAAATGGAAGATTCAGATAAGAATCAGAAGCTCCTTTATAGGCTGCACTACCTAAAAATGCATCATTGGTAAATCCAGGATCTCCAACAACATCAGCTTCGGTTAGCGTCATAAGGTCTATATAAGCCCCATCAAAAGGCATATAGATATATTCTCCTAATGCACTGAATTTAGGTGTATAAGGAGGCTCCTTACTAAAATTAACCGTTTTGGAAGTGGTATTTCCTTCCATGTCTGTAGCTGTTACTGTCACTGTATGTTCCCCATTGGTAACATTGTCAAATACCACCTGATCCTTTACAATTCTATAATCAAGGAAATCGTTCATTGTTGCGATGGTATTTCCATCTACAGCCACATCTACACTAGCTACTTCAATATCATCTTTAACTTCAAATTTGATAGTTATAGTTGATACTTCTTCCAACACATTGATCGTTGCACCTTCTACTGGAGAAGAGATACTCACTTCAGGATCTGCGGCATCGGCACCGGCATCAACCGGCGTTATGGGATCGATACCTTCATATTCACAGGCAGTAAAGAGTAAAATGAAGGATAACAATCCTAAAAGTTTAATATTAATATTTTTCATGTTTTTCTTAGTTTAATTCGTGCAATACAGTATTCATTTCAGAATTCATATCCACTGAGGTTGCGTCTAGTGGTAAGGCGTCTACCTGAGCTTGTGGGTAAGGCAAATATTCTTTATCTGCACTAAAAGTCCTTCCATCATAACTTAATTCGTCATACATATCTAAACGAATCATATCGTAATAACGAATTCCCCACTCCATAGCTAGCTCAGCAAACTTTTCATCCATTACGTCCTGAAGGGTTACACCAGTAAGAGGATCCAGATCGGCTCTTGCTCTAACAAGATTAACAGCTTCATCAGCAGACATTCCTGCTCCGCTAGCTCCCTGTACAAGGGCCTCAGCATACATTAACAATACTTCAGCGTATCTTATAACGATCATGTTCTTACCAGCTCCATAGTTGTTTCTACCATCGGTCAATTGAACTGATGGCAAATAATGCTTACCACTAGCGAAATAGGCACGGGCATAGTCATTGATAACATCCCCAGATCGGGTAGTATTTGAAACGAATGATGGAAGATTCGTATATCCATCGGCTTCAATTTCGGCTATACCTCTGTCTGTAAATAAAACACTAGTCTCTAAACGAACAGTTTCGTCACGATCAAGCATAAACTCTATGAATTTGAAACTTGGCTCATAGAATCCCCATCCACTACTGGCATTCTCTCTTGCCGGAGTCCAGTTCTGAGGTCCGAAGGGAGCGTATAAATGATATACCGCATCTCCCGTTGGCGATCCAAAATCTGAATACTGCATCTCAAGTAAACTCTCGTTACTCAATTCTCCTGGTTTTTTGAATAACTGGTAGAAATCTGGGTATAGGGAAAATTTACCTGAGCTGATTATGGCACCGGCAGCATCGGCCACAGCCTGATAATTACCAAGCTCGAGATTGGCCATAGCCTTTAAGGCGTAAGCTGTATATTTAGTTACCCCACCCGGGATATCTGTACGCTCGTTAGGCCTGGCATCCGGAAGATTTTGAATAGCGTCATCCATCTCATCTGAAATAAACTGCATAATCTCGGCTTTTGTTGAAACACCAGCCTCAATCTCCTCCTCAGGTTGATTGGATGTAATAATGAAAACATCTTCCCATACTCTTGCAAGGTTAAAATGGAACCATGCTCTAAAAACCTTTATCTCGGCAATATACTGCTCTCCACGAGCAACATCATTTCCTTCAGCAAACTCCAGATAATTCTCTATCTGAAGTATAGCTGTATTCATATCTATAATATCAGCATAATGTATGTTCCAAAGTGAATTATACATCCAGTAATCTTTGGTATATTCATACTTATCTGTAGCTGCGAAAGGCTGCTGGTCTCCCAGACCACCGGCGTTCACATCATCTCCTCTAACCGATAATAATAAAGGCTCTTCCCAGCCCCTGCTTGCGAACTCGCTATATGCACCAATAAGTGGTGAAATCATATCATCCGTATCGGTATAATCGATATCAGCAGTATTTAGCTGACCTTCTTGAGTTTCCAGTTTGTCACTACATGAAGTAATCGAGGCAACAAAAATCAGTGCTGTTGCACTTAGGAAAATTAAATTTTTAATACGTTTCATCATGCAATTTTTTAAATTTTAATGTTTAGCCCTATAGTATATGTGGCTGGTACAGGATAGGTTTGTCTATCCACACCATTTGGCACTTCAGGATTGAATCCGTTGTAATCGAAGAAGGTAAATGGTTTCTCTGCAGTAAAGTAAAGTCGAGTCTCTGGCAAATTATCGTTCTGAATAGTATAAGCCAGCTGAATATTCTGAATACGAATGAAATCTCCGTCTTCTATCCAGAAATCACTTAATCTCTGATTCCAGGCCTTACGCAGTCCCGCTGATGATGGATACGTGTTACTGGTTCCTTCACCATGCCATCTGTTTATCGCCAAATCGGCATCCATATTGGTATCCTGGGTAAAAATGATCTCTCCTCTTTTCCTGTTAAGAATCTTATTACCTGTTTGCCCGTAGAAATTCATAGAAAAGTCCCAGTTTTTATAACCCAGTGCGATGTTTCCTCCAAAAGTATACTCTGGTAGAAAGGAACCAAGAATTAACCTATCGGCATCATCAATAACTCCATCGCCATTTTGATCCTTATATATAAGGTCTCCAGGTACAAGATTATTTTCTACAGCAATAGGATCAGCATCAATTTGTGCCTGGTTTTGGTAAACGCCTACTCTTTCATAGCCGTAAAATGCGAACAGGGGGCCGCCAATTTGAGTTCTCTGGCGAAATTCAGCGGTACCGGCATCGATATAACCTCTGTCATCTTCGATAGCAAGAGCTTCATTTTTTAGAGTAGTGAAATTTCCACCAATACTATAGGTAAAATCTTCTCCAATGGTTCCATTCCAGTTAGCACTTAATTCAAGCCCTTCGTTTCTAATGGTTCCTGAGTTTCTGTTTATACTGGTGTTAATTATTGGTATAAACACCGGTAAAATAGCATCTTCAGTATCCCTGATGTAATAATCTGCGGTTACAGACAACCTACTGTTAAATGCCTCAATATTCAAGCCAAAGTTCTTCTCTTCAATTACTTCCCAGGTATTATTTGAAAATACACTAGTGGATGTGGTTCCGGTAAAAGGAGTTTCTCCCAGAGCAGCAGTGACCACATTAATAGTGTTAGCTCCTGAACTGGCAGCCACATTATCATTACCCAGTTTACCCCAGCTGGCTCTTAATTTAAGAAAGTCGAAGAAGCCATCATCGCTCATGAATTCTTCTTCAGTGATCACCCAGCCAACCCCTATGGAAGGGAAATATCCCCATGGGTTCTGAGTAAATTTAGAAGATCCATCAGCCCTGAATGTACCGTATAAAAGATATTTACTATCATAATCATATGCTAGCCTTCCAAAATACGAGAGCCCGTAATATCTTCTACCTATCTCGCTTACATTATTATTGAATGATTCCGGATCGGCAAAATTAAGATACCTACTGGATTCCAGACTTATTCCTTTAATATCCTGGCCGGTGGCAGAAAAGTTATTAGAGGCTTCATCCCTATAGGAAGAACCAGCCATAAGAGTCACTTCATGTTTTCCAAACTCATCATTATAGGTTAATATATTATCCCAGTATTGATTAGAGAAAGTATTATTGGCTCTTGTAATAGATGACCTTCGTTCAAAATTATTACCTAAGGTATAAGGAAGGTTTACATAACGCTCTTCCAAAGCCGAAAGGTTATGGCTATAAGTGGTTTTAAAATCAAGTTTATCTGGTATGATATCATATTGGAAATATATACTGGCCAGCACCTTTCTTATTTTCAAACGATTCTCATTATATGCAAGATCCTGAAAGGGATTCTGAGTTCCGCGATATCCCAGTAACTGTGCATTTGAATATCTTATGGGTGCAGCAGCTTCATTTGTGGGATCTATTACCGGCATAAGCGGTACAGCAAAATAGGCTCTAAACCATGCGCCGTTTTCGGGTGTAAATTTGGTAGCATTACTGAATACTGTATTTATTCCGGTTTTAAACCTGTCTGAAATATCCACATCTACCTTAGACCTTATATTGAATCGCTCATATTCATTCTTCATATCTAATATCCCTTCCTGAGCGAAAAAGTTAGTTCCCACAGAATAGGCCACTCTTTCACCACCTCCGGCAACTCCTATACTATGACTTTGGATGATTCCGTCTCTAAGAATTTCCTCGTACCAATCGGTATTCACTGCAGGAACATTAGGATTGATTCGGCTTCGTCCGTAACGCTGCATGGCATTCTCAACAAATTGGACATCGGGAGCTGAACCCGATTCCTGTGCCATAGTTACGAACTGTTCAGTATTTGCCAATTTCACCACATTACGTGCACGCTGAATACCGGTATAGCCATCATATTCAAACTGAGGTTTCTGATTCAACTTACCAGATTTGGTTTCAATTATCACTACCCCGTTAGCCGCACGAACACCATAGATTGCCGAAGAAGAAGCATCCTTAAGTATGTTCACAGATTTAATATCCTTTGTATTCAGGAAATCAATATTGTCATATAAAGTACCATCTACTACGTACAATACGTTGGTAGCATCCTGATAAGTTCCCAGACCACGTATCCTCACTGTAGGTGAATCACCGGGTGATCCAGCACTAACAATTTGAACCCCTGAAACTTTTCCTTGCAGGGATTGCATCACATTAGCGGTAGGGGTTTTTTCCAGTTCCTCTGAATCTACGCTCACAATAGAACCGGTAAGATCTCTTTTCTTTTGAGTACCATAACCCACGACAACCACTTCATCTAATTGCCCGGCATCCTCCTGCAGGCTTACCGAATAGTTTGAGCTTGCAGTCACTTCAATTTCCGTCGAGGCGAAACCCAGAAAGGAAACCCTGAACACATCTCCCACTTCGACGTTCTCTAAAGTGAAGTTCCCATCGAAATCGGTCACATCAAAAATCTCCTTACCATTCACTTTAACTTCAGCTCCCGGTAAGGGTACATCATTGGCATCGGTCACGACACCATTAATAGTTTTAGTTTGTTGCGCATAATTATGACTTATAAATGCCATGAAAATTGCGCAAGCCAAGAATAATTTTACTTTCATACTCGTTGGGTGTTTTTGCTTAATTTGTCATTGAAAGATACGCCCAAACCTCATCTTAACGCAAACGTTGTAGTACATAACTACTACTTCAAGTGAATATACAATTTATTTATCTGATTTTCAACCTTTTAAAATTTTTTTGAAGTATATTTTTAAGATAATTTTTTACTATTGATGTAGTAATGTAGTAGTAATTTTTAGAAATTATTTAGGATTAATATTAAGAATTTAGAAATTCTTTATTAAGAATTTTGTCAGGTTCACATCACTTTCCAGGTCCATTTTCTTTCTTAACCTGTACCTGTGCACTTCCACTCCTCTCACAGATATCCCCATTAAGGGAGCTATTTCCTTTGAACTGAGATTCATTTTTAGATAAGAACAAAGCTTTAAATCCTTTCCTGTAAGTTTTGGATATCGGGCAAGGATATCTTTAAAGAAATCTTCATGCACTTCATTGAAATTTGTTTCAAAAACCTTCCATTCATCTTTATTCTTGACTGCATTATTTATCTTATTCATAATATGTTTCATACGAAACTGATTAGAAAACTTATTCTTATCCTTACTTAGTTCACCCTGAATCTCCATCAAAACTTCATTCTTTTTAGCAGCCATCATAGTAGTATTGGCCAACTCCTTTCTTTTTAGATCGATCTCATTCATTAGCCTCTGCTTTTCAAGTCGGTTCAATCTTTCGGTATGCTCCTTCTCGAACTTCTCTTCCAGGCGCAATTGATGCTTTTTTAGTTTTTGCTGATTAAGCCAATAAACCATAAAGAAAACCGCAACGAGCAAAAATGCATAGATAGCTTTCATCCAAACCGAAAAATACCAGGGGGGTGCAATGGTAAAATGAAAGCTTTGGGTGGACACTTCATTAAGCGGGCCCCCACTTGCACTTAACTGCAATTCATATTCCCCATGCTTCAAATTCCTGAAATTCACCTCTCCACCATTCACTTTTCCAATGAGTGTTTCCTCCCCATCCAATACATATTTTAATTCATTAGCTTCAGAAACAGGCATACCAGCCTTAAAGGTTATATTCCGAGCCTGCTGGTAGGGAACAACCGGCGATTCTGTGAGAGAATATCTTTGAACTTCATCGGAAAATTCCTTTAAAAATGGAGCACTAATCCACTGATTTTCAGTTTTTTCCTTAATCCTTTTAAGGTTAATACGCGCAAATCCATCATTCAACGTGATAAAGGAAACAGAATCATTAAGCATAATCAGGTTTTCATTTCCCTTTACCAACCTGTTATTAAGCTTTTGTGCAGGAATAGACAGCTTTCTATTCTTTAAATCTGTAACTATCAATGCCCCGTCTGTTTTATCCACGAACATGTAATCTGAACTTCCTTTAAAAATGAGACGGCAACTATCAAAAGAAGCAAGTTCTTCAAAAACCTCGAACTGGTCTGTAAACGGATTATATTTATACCATTCATCGTTTACATACACTATAATCTGGTCATTGATCTTATAAATTTTAGGACTAAAATTCTTACTATCACCTAATGGAGGAATTTTTTCTACATGGAGGTTAGCCCAGTCATTAATCATAATTTTGTAGATACCTTCATACGGATGGACAGCCCACAGTTTATCTTCACCATCAAATACCACCTCTTTTACAGGAAAATTAACCCCCTGCAACTCATTTATAGCATGATTTTCAGGATTATAAATACTTAATCCAGTATAATGACACACCAGTAATCGATCTTCACCCTGAACCTTTTTGATTGAAAAACTTCCCGTGCGCGATTCTACAGGGATAAACTTATTATTAATCACTCTATAGATTCCCTTATTATGGTTAGCATACAGAACACCATCAATTACCTCCAGTCCCCAGGCATGGTCACCTGCATTTTCTAATAATTCCAATCTACCATCAGAAAACCTATAAACACCGGTATTACTGGCGAGATAATAGTTGCCATTATAAATTTGGAGATCATATACAGCCCCTAACTCACCGGTATTATCGGTATAAAATTTAATAGGCGCCTTTAGTTCGATCTGGTCAACACCCTTATCAAGGGCAAGCCAAAGCCGGTCTTTCCCATAAGCTACACCTAAAATCGTATTGTTTTGTAGTCCAGAGATACGATCATAAACCTTAAACTTATCCTCTCTAAGATTGTAATGAACAATTCCATTTTTAATAGTTCCAAAAACTAATTCATCTTTTGAAATCGCTATAATATGATTAAGTTCAGATTTTGCGATTAATGCATTCAATTTTGCATTCCAAAACTTTTGAAGGCGGTTATTAGCGTAAATATAGAGCGCTTCCTTGGCTCCAATATAAAGTGTATCTCCGGCCTCTTCTATATCGATAATATTTTCATCCTTAATTAGGTCCAGATCAGCTTTTAGAGGTTCTATATTTCCTGATTCATCCAGAAAAACAAGCCCATTTCTTCGTTCAGCAAACAAAAGTCTTCCTCTGTATTTTCCCAGAGCTGTGGATACCATATCCCGAACTTTGGTTATTTTATTATCCTGATATTTATAGACACCTCCAAAGGACCTGAAATAAATCGCATCCTTATATGAAGTTATTTCCCAAAATTCATCATTATTCAATTGCAGGTCCTTCATAAGCGGAGTAAGGGAATTGTAATTCAGGTAACCCTCTTTTGTGGTCTCCCAATATCCAAATTCCTGAAACGAACCGGTATATATTCTTCCATTATGTGGGTATACTGATCTAATAATAGCCTGACTCTCTAATGGAAAAAGTTCCCAGCTTAAACCATCAAAAACCAACAATCCCTGGTTATTTGCAGTATATACCACCCCACGTTCATCTACTGCAATATCCCAATTCTGACTGGCGGCGGAATATTCGACCGGAGAATAATTCTGTATAGGTGGGACCAATTCCTGCGAATAAGAAACATTTAATGATAACACCAATAAAATCAGTATTTTAAAGGAATATAATTTCATATTGTATATCAGATTGTGCAATTATTGAGCAGGTGAAAAGTTACAATTTTATACGAAAAGTTTCGTACTTTCACTTCTCAAAAATTAATTTATGAGTAGTCCATCCGTTTTTTTCCGTTCTTATTTAACTTATTTTCTTATTCTGCCTTTTATATTATTAAGCTGTAAAAATGAAGAGAAGGCTGAAAAATCTTCTGTCCAAAAAAGACCAAACATTGTTTTTATTATGGCCGATGATCATGCTGAACAGGCTATAAGCGCCTATGGTCATCCCCTAAGCCAGTTAGCTCCCACTCCTAATATTGATCGAATCGCTAATAACGGGGCTAAATTCCTGAATAACTTCTGTACGAATTCTATATGTGGACCAAGCCGTGCGGTCATATTGACCGGTAAATTCAGCCATATAAATGGATTTCGTATGAATGGCGAAGTATTTGACGGCTCCCAACCTACTCTTCCAAAATATTTAAAAGAGGTTGGTTATCAAACGGCCATAGTGGGAAAATGGCACCTGCATGGACAACCCCAGGGATTTGACTACTGGAATATCCTTAATGACCAGGGAAACTATTATAATCCGGAATTTATTCATGAAAATGATACAACCATAGTCAATGGTTACACTACAGATATTATTACCGATATGGGAATAGACTGGCTTAAGAATAAACGGGAACAGGACAAGCCTTTCTTTATTATGGTACACCATAAGGCTCCTCATCGTAACTGGATGCCACCTATTCGCCATATAAATACATATGACTCTATTGAATTTCCACTACCTGACACCTATTTTTCAGATCATAAAGATCAGGTCGCAGCCCAGGAACAACTACAAACAGTCTATGAAGATATGTATGAAGGCCATGACCTTAAGATGACTGTAGCCAAAGGAAGCGATTCCTTAAGACATAATCCATGGACTTCAGACTTTAACAGGATGACGAAGGAGCAACGAGATGCCTGGAATAAAGCTTATCGCCCAAAAAATGATGCTTT